>NZ_CEEDCD010000020.1:0-303138 GCF_979253085.1 Dyadobacter sp. AC419
AGGCATGGCATCATGATCATGTTCACTGGCATGGAGGTGGCATGGCATGGCAGAAAAAAAAAAAAAAAAAAAAAAAAAAAAAAAAATGGCAGGCAGAAAGGCAGGCACAATCAACATGGAGGCAGGCAGGCATGGCAACACAGAAAAAAAAAAAAAAAAAAAAAAAATTAAAAAAAAAAAAAAAAAAAAAAAACACACACACACACATGGCAGCAGCCAGGCACACAAATCCCATGGCATTCAAGGCATTTTTTTTTTTTTTTTTGGCATGGCACAATGGCATGGCAGGCTGGATGGCATGGTGGCAGGCGCTGGAGGCTGGGGAGGCAGGCTGGAGGAATTTTTTTTTTTTTTTTTTTTTTTTTTTGCATGCAGGCCATGGCATGGCATGGCAGGCAGGCAGGCTGGAGGTGGCATGGCAAGAGAAACAAAAAAAAAAAAAAAAAAAAAAAAAAAAAAAAACAAAAAAAATGGCAGGAGGCAGAGGCATGGCATGGCAGAGGCTGGCTGGAGAGAGAGAAAAAAAAAAAAAAAAAAAAAAAAAAAAAAAAAAAATGGCATCAGCTCCTCCCTCCCAGGCATGGCATGGAAAAAAAAAAAAAAAAAAAAAAATGGCATGGCATGGCATGGCATGGCATGGCAGCCATGGCATGGCAGGTGGCAGGTGCTTTTTTTTTTTTTTTTTTTTTTTTTTTTTTTTTTTTTTTTTTTTTTTTTTTTTTTTTTTTTTTTTTTTTTTTTTAAAAAAAAAAAATTTTTTTTTTTTTTTTTTTGGCAGGTTCCCCGCCATGGCATGCCATGGCACAGGCTGGCAGGTGGCATTTTTTTTTTTTTTTTTTTTTTTTTTTTTTTTTTTTTTTTTTTTTTCTTTTTTTTTTTTCTCTCTCTCCCTCCAAAGAAGTTGTGAGCAGCCAACCGTTTTTTTTTTTTCTGGCCACCACCCCCCAAAAAAAAAAACAACGGCTGGCTTCCCGCTTCCGATAAGTCGAGGATTGAAAGCCGTGTATGACCAAAATAAATGCGGTTGTTACCAAGTTCTATTTCAATAAGTGCTTGCGAATCAGGCCCTCTGTGGCTGGAGTCAGGTCAATACTTTGGGTTGTTAATTTGCAATTTACGCTTCCAGCGATTCCACACATAAGATTGCGATTTAGTAATGAGGTTAAAAAATTAATTTTGTAATCAATGGCAGAGAAATTCTCTCTAAACCATTAGTATTTGTTGATAAACAGATTCAAGCTTGGGTATAACGGAAGCTGGACATAATAAGGCGTAACTATTTGCTTCGATTTCCTGCCCATTTCTTCTATTAATTCTGGATTGTCAATGAAAGCCTTAATGCTGTTCAAGATGGCATCGGCGTCACCCGGATTAATTAAAAATCCATTTACATGGCTGGTTAGATACCTCACTGATTCCACCAACAGCTGTCGAAATGATCGGCATGCTGTTTGCTCATCGCTTCCAAAATAGAAATTGGTAAACCTTCATTATACGATGGCAAAATGTAAACGTCACTTTGCTGCAATAATGTTTTCTTTTCCTGTCCTGAATGTCCATGCTTTAAACGAGACAATATCTTCCAACTGATTTTCTTTTATGAATGCTTCCAGCTTTTTGGTTTCACCGTTTCCACCAATTGTCAATTGAAGATTCGATTGGAAATATGTCTTATTATCACGGATAACTTCAAGCAGATCAGATATCCCTTTGCGCTCACCAATAAACCCAAGGAAAAGCAATTGTAAACGATCTGATTTCTTTCTTGATAATTGATGCATCAGCAGGATCAATTATGTTTTCAAGAACAATGATGCTTTTCAATTTGAAATTGTCTTCAAAAAATGTTTTCCATTGCTTTGAAAAGACATATTACCAGATCAATGTTCTCGAAAAATATCCTGATTAATTTCCTGGTAAAGCCATTGGCATTATTGTAGAATATGTGAAAGTCAGATCCATGGCTGTGATAAATGACTTTTTTTGAAAACATCTTAGCAACCAGAAACACCAAAAACTTCCTGTAAAAGCTTCCATAATGCGCGCCGTGAATGTGAACGACTTTAATTTCTGAATCCGTCAGCAACTTTGCGCCAAGCTTTAACAGGCTTAGCAGGAAATAAAACACATTGCTTATTTTCCCGATCTGTAAATTATAAGTTGCGACAAGACTTGAAATCAGAAAAGTGTTTTGAATAAGTAGACAAAACGCTTGATATGCCGCCCAGCGGTGGCTGATATCCCTCACCAACGGTTAAAACTTGTCTGGAAATGCTATTGGAAATCATCTTTTTAGGCTTACTGAATTGTTGAGTAGGGTCTGCGTAACTGATATTAAATAAGAGATTCTAGACTTTCCTTGCTACATCAGCATTAGCCAGATTGATATATGCTTTCATCAGAAATTCATACATGGCCGGGCTTGTTTTAGAAAAAGCTTTAATGCATAACGATGTTTCGCTTTTAATCGCTCTTTTAAACATATATTGATAATAGGCAACCAGGTTCTCACTCGCTTGTTTGTATTCAGCAAGATATTTCTGTCTTCCCAGAAATGAATATGAGATTGATTAATGAAATGTTGGTGATGAGATCGAAATATTTGGTCTTTTCGTTCTCACGATTTCAGGAAGGCTTTGTTCGCAGGTTTCAACCATCTTTTTAGAAAACGTTACCGTATCCATGTATTTAGTGCTGAATTTGGTCATGCTCACAGAGTTCTCCCGGACAATGTAGTTGTATT
Source organism: Dyadobacter sp. AC419 (assembly GCF_979253085.1). Taxonomy (NCBI): domain Bacteria; kingdom Pseudomonadati; phylum Bacteroidota; class Cytophagia; order Cytophagales; family Spirosomataceae; genus Dyadobacter; species Dyadobacter sp. AC419. Next base: position 2,744 of record NZ_CEEDCD010000020.1, read on the forward strand.
TAACCTGATCATCAAATACAATCTTGTTAGCAAGGTTAAGCGCCCGGAAATTATAAAATGTATCTTCGTACATGCTGCCTTCAAACTTAATGCTGCGCGCAATCTCGGCAGTGCAAACCCGGTCGTTAGCGCTGTGCGAAAAATCCTTTGTTAGGAGTGCAGTAATTGCCTGCGCACGGTTAAAAATCGTTCGTTTTTCCCGTTCCGTAGAACATTTCAACTTTATGCGGGAATATCTTGCGCGTGCCGCAGATGGAGATGTCAGCCTGGCGTCTAAAGTGCATTTTCCACGAGCAATTCGTACATATCCACTTCGAGCTCATCGTCGCAGTCCACGAACCCAATGTATTTTCCAACCGCAATGCCCAATCCCGTGTTACGGGCGCTGGACACGCCCTGGTTGTTTCTGATGGATCACCAAAATGCGGTTATCCTGGCGTGCGATGCGGTCGCAAATGGCACCGCATTCGTCGGTTGAGCCGTCATTTACAAGGATCAGTTCGAAATCTGTAAACCGCTGTTTCAGAATCGAATCGATGCACGAGTCGATGTAATCCTGCTTATTGTAAACGGGAACAATAATGGATAGGAGTGGCATATTAATGTTGAAGCTCATAATTAGTTCAGAGTTACCGTGCGCTTTGGCAGCGAAGGAGTTGGTTTGATGTTTTCAGCGGAACTTAATAGCGGTTTCAAGGCTAAGTAATACATGTATATTTTGGCTGGCACGAGCAATTTGGTTGCACCCAACTCATTCAAAACATTTTTCAGCAATGCCGTTTTTTCAGCAATGGTAAAGGATTGCGAAAGCAGCAGCGTAGAACAGATCCAGCGGAGCTTGGTGAATTCCGATGTAGTTTCTGCAATGCCGTTGTTTTTGAAAAACCTGTTTACCCAAATGATGTAAGCAACATTCGATTTGAGCTTGCGCTGTACAATGCTTTTGTCTTTGAGATCAGAGGAAATATTAATGCCGCTGTCACGGAAATAAACCGTTGAGCCAGGAATCGTCGTAATGCCTTTTTTATGACCAAAAGCAATCCAGGTTGCATCGTCTGAGCACCACGCCAGATCAAAGTTGATAAAGCCTGACTGCTGATAAATTTCTCTCGAAAAAATGAATTCAACCACCGTGCTGTTAATCTGGCGCTGAATTCTTTTTTCAAAAAAATCATTGACAGCGAGTTGCTTAGGGAATGGATTGCAAGTTTTGATCAGCTCGCTGTGTTGGTTGATGATCTTAATGTCGAAATGAAACAGGTCTGTCTGATCGTTCTGATCCAGCGCTGCAAAAAAGCTTTCAACACAGTCCGCACCCATTACATCGTCATCTGAAAAAAGCCAGATCCAGTTCTCATCCTGCGTCATATCAATGCAGCGGTTCCACTGGCTTACCAGATCCTTGCCGCCAACATTGGTTTCGAATTTCTTATAAGTAAGGGGAATGCGCGTTTCGAAATCCCGGACAATGCTGTAAAGGTCCTGCGGACTGTTGTCGTCCCCGATATAGAGGTGAAATTTCGTGCTGGTCTGCGCCGCGATCGATTCGAGTGCTTCCCTTAAAAACTCGGCTTTATATGCCGGAATAACGATTGCTAATTGCTCTTTCATGGTTTGCGTTACAGGATTGGGTGCATGATTGGATTTTCAACAACCACCTGGTGTTGCGCGATATATTCCTGCTGGTTTTCGTAACAAATACTGATAAATGTAAAGCACGAACACATTGCATATCATAAAGTTATGCGAGTACACTGCATCGGAAGTAAGGCTTGTAACCAGCAGCAGCAACGTGTAATATTTGAGATAATAATAGTTTTCCGGCACCCGCATCGTGAAGGATTTGATGAAAATGGCGATGTAACCAAGCACCGCAAGAACGCCGAACATCACATACACGCCGATAATGCCCACATCAGACAGGTAAAAACCATAGACATCTTCAAGGTAAGTCGTGTAGGCGCCGTAAGAAGAGGTGTTGTTCGGCAGCCCGTTTCCAAAAATCCTGGACAGCGTGTTGGGTGAAAAGTCATTGATAAAATATTCGCCGGCAAGCACGCGGATGTATTTGTCTCCGTCCGAAACCGTCTCTTTTTGCGTTTCGGCAAGTCCTTTGTAAATGTCAGAGCCTTGCAGATAAACGATCCCGACGATGAACATCGCCACCATGCCCAACTTCATCGCTAATGACGCTTTTTTGCCATAATGATAAATCAGGATAACGGCGATCAGACCGATGGACTGGCGTGTCACCTGCAAAAGCGTTACGCCCACACCCATCAGCACGAAGCCGATGTAAAACCATTTGTAGCTGTTTTTTTCAAGGCTTTTGTTCAATGCGATAAAGAACGCCAGAAAGAAAACGCCGGCTCCCGGAAACAGGATGCGCACGATGCCGCGGTCTTCAACAAACTCTTCTCTGAAACCGAAATAAACGGTGTCGCTATGCGTGAATTGGAACAGGTAAAGTATAATGTAAGCCACTCCGAACACCATAACCACACGTTCCAGCATCGCGATTGGATACTTTTTATAGAGCAAGAAAAAGAACGAAAACCAGACCAGATACGGAATAGAGCTCACGCTGTAACTGAGTGCCTGCCCCCAAGAAATATAAGCCATCAAAATCGAGAACACCACCGAGAAGCACAACACCTGCACAGGCAAAATGAAGCCACCCCCTTTCCGGAAAAAATGCGGGAGCGACATCAGGATCGTTCCCAGCACAAATGCATAGCTCAGATTTTTGAGCACGCCCGAGCTTGCAATTTTTGCTGAGAAATAGTTCAGCGAAAATAGGACAAGCAGGAAGATGAAGATGTAATGGTAATATTTAAAATTATTCATGGTTTCAGTCCGGTTCATGGTCAAGCCAAATGCTTGTTGTATGCCAATGTTACGTCGCTTTCAATTATTGGCTTGGCAGTTTTAGAGGAGCTTTTTGAAGGGAAAAATGTTTCACGGATTTTTAAGAACGGCTTTTCAATGATCTCTGTAAAAACGATCCCGGCAGAAAGCGAAAGTCCGATGTAAAGAGCCGCATACAAAAGCCACTGCGGAACGCTGGTAAAGGGCGTCGCGATGCCGGCTTTTTTGAAAGCAAGCAGCAGATACACATTCACGGGCACATGCCAGAGATAAATGCAGTAAGAGTTTTGACCAATAAATGCGACCGCTTTGCTGCTAAAAAATGCAATGTTGTCTTTCTGAAAAAGGGCTGCCATCAGCAACACGCCGAAGCAGGCTGCATTGGTAGAAAGGAAAATGACCGACACAACATTGAACTCCCAATAAGGCAAAACAAAATTGAGCGCGAGCATAACCGCTGCCAAAGGCACCATCCATTTCTGATTCGCTTTGATAAAATCGCCCAGTTTCTCTTTTCTGTAATTAAAAAGATAAGAAAGCACAACGCCGAGCAGTAATGCGTCCAGTCGGAAATGGGTGCGACCGAAATGCATCAGGAAATCATATTGCGGGTGCTCGATGTTGGCCATTAACCTGAAAGCAATGCCTGTAACAAGCAAAGTCAGATATGAAATGAGCAAAGTTTTGAGGGTAAGCTTGTTGAATTTAATGCAAACCAGAAACATAGCTGTTAGCAGGAAATAAAAGCCTTCTTCAACATCCAGCGACCAGGTATGAGCCCATCTTCCGCCCAGATAGTTGTGAACAAAGAATAGATCTTTGAGATAAGCGATGGTTTCAAATTTAAAATCAGCGCTCAGAAAAGTCCTTTCGACAATAAATGTGATCAGCAGCAATGCGATGAAGCTTGGATAAATTTTGAAACCGCGTCTGATCAGAAATCTCACGGCGTCAATTTTCCCGCTCAAATGATGCTCCTTGAACAAAAGTCCTGAAACCAGGAAGCCGCTAAGCACAAAGAACAGGTCAACACCGATCCATCCGCCGGTGTTGATCACATAAAAACCATAGCCAACCAGCTTCTTCACAACCGGATCGGACTTGGCAGAAACCAGCGGATACAGGTGGTTTAATATCACAAGCAACACCGCGCAAGCCCTGATAAAGTCAAGCGTATTGTTTCTGACAAAGCCACTGGCCGGATTTTGTGTTAATGTCTTGTTCATTTGTTAAAGAGTCGGGGCCGTTTATTTTTTAGTTGAGCAAACTTCTTGTTTAATTCCTCGTAGCGATCCTTTTCGGGCGATCATTGTCAAAAACGCCTTTCCAGCCGTCGCGGTAAGCATTGAAATGGAAGCTCATCCGTTTGTATTTGTAATCATCGTAAAGGATGATGGCTTTTGAGTCGGAAAGGAAAGATCTGGTCAGCATGAGCAGCATTCTGTATTTTGTTGCTTTGGAGTCGTTGAAGACATATTTCTTCTTGATCCAGATCATGTTCCTCATGCCATAATAGCGGATCCAGAGCTTGTCAAAAGGAGTGCGGTAATTCACTTTATGCAGGAATGTCTTGCGCTCACCGCCGGCAGTCGCATTTTCCAGGTGATAAATTTTTGCTTTTACACTCACCTGCACGCGGCTAACCTGATTCAGCCTTAGGCAATATTCCACATCATCATTATGGATGAAAAATTCCCTTTTTGGCAAACCCACCTGCTTAATAGCACTTGAATGCACCATTAACCCTACGAAAGAGGCAAAATCAACCAGGATATCGCCTTCGTTTTCTTCATTAATAGGCCTGTAAATCGAAGAGGAACCTTGTGAAAAGTCGAAGCAACCGCGGTGACGTGTGTCAATTTTCCCGTCGCGGTCTACAACGAGTGGCGCAAGGCAAAGCACTTCGTCGGACGTCCGGGAAGCGAGCATATTGGCAAGGCAATGTTTGTCTGCAACGCAGTCATCATCCATCACCCAAATCCATTCGTAACCCTGATCATATGCCTCCTTAATGCCCGTGTAAAAACCACCGGCACCGCCCAGATTATTTTGATTAACCAATGTAAGGTCCTGCTGCTCAGCAAGCCAGGCCGCTGTGCCGTCGGAGCTGCCGTTATTGACAACCACGATCGCATCCGGTGGCACTGTTTGCTGGCGTAAGGCATTGATACAGCCTTTAAGCAATTCTAATCGGTTGAATGTTACTACAACTGCTGCAATATTGTTCATCAGGCTTTCAAGTAAGAGTAGTTTTTACGGAAGATGTTTTCAACGCTATCAGCCAGCATGGTGAAAACAGGGACAATTTTCTTTTCAATAGATAAATGGCAGATCACACCAATGCCCGTGGCAAGCACCAGCTGCACCATCACCACAAGGTCGGCGGCGGCAGGCATGCCGAATTGGTCGTAAACCAAACCCAAAGCAGAGAATGCTATGGTGTGCACCAGATAAATAGAGTAGGAAGCGTCACCCAGAAGAAGCATTTGTCCATTGCTCCAGAGACCTTTCAATTTCGCATTGGTTTCAAGGAAAACGCATCCGAAAACAAGCAGAATGCTTGGAATGCCAAAATAGAACAGTCTTGCAAATGTTACGCGGCCCGTCAGCACTTCGTCCATTTCAGAAACCCGGCCATAGCCGAATGTGATCAGCAACGCAAAGCCTGCCAGACCAGCGATCAATGATGTTGCCGCCAGACCGGAAGAAACTTTTTTGTTTCTCAAAAGCCAGCCCATCAAAGCACCAGCGCCAAATTCAAGAATGATAGGGTGCGTGATAAAGTTGAATATCACCTGATTGGAAGGGATAATCTGACCAATTAAAACGAGCACCAGCAGCATGCCGGTCAGGTAAAATTCTTTGGATTGAATGCGTTTGTAGATCAACACGGAGAACAGCACATAGAAAAACCATTCAAAGCTCAGCGTCCAGCCAATGGTCAGGATCGGCCACCAGATCTGAGATCCCATTTCAACAGGCAGAATGGTAAGTGTTTTGACGATCGCTTTGAAAGAAAATTCGCCTTGCTGGCGTTGCAGCAAAAAGCCGAAAGCCACAATGCTTACCAGATAATAGTAAGGGTTGATCCGGATAAAACGCTTTTTTAGAAACTGATACATGCTTTTCCGGCCGTTGATATCATAACCGATAAAGGAGATAATGAAGCCGGAAATGACAAAAAAGATGTCGACACCGATGGCGCCGAAATCTTGCAGGAAGCGAAAATTTTGCTGATATGAAACAGCATATTTGGACTGAAGGTCCAGGGAATGGCAGTAAACAACCAGAAGCGCTGCCAATGCGCGCAAGAATTGAATAGAGTAAAGCTTCATAAACGTGAGATTTGGGGTTTATCTTACAAACAGTTTGGCCTTGATCGGGGCCAGGTATTCTTTGAAACTCGCAGGCGTGAAATATTCGAAATTGATTGGGTTAATGCCTTGTTTCCGCAAAACCACATACATGCTCAGCAGAATGAAAACTTCCGTCATCAGCCAGTTAAATGATGTGCCGATATAACCCCACTCCTTGATCATCAGGATATTAAATGAAATGCTCAGAAGCGATCCGAGGGCGGTGATTCTCAGGAAATATTTGTCCATGCCTAGGTTAAGCATGATTTGAATTCCAAAAACATTGCTCAATGCAATGATCAGCGGAACTAATGAAAGGATCTGGAAAACCGGAATGGCCGCATCGAACTTATGACCATAAAAAAGGCCGATAATGATAGGTCCTAGCACGATCATGCAAAGCGTTGCAGCGCCTGTAAAAAGCACAATAAGCGGGATGATTTTCTGCGCCACCCGCAGGCCATGCTGGCGATCTTCACCAAATGCTTTGCCAATAAAAGGATAAAGCGCCTGCGTAAGCGGCAACGTCAGCACCGACTGCGCGATCACGATCAGGCGCTGGCCGGCAGTGTAATAACCCGTTTGTTCCGCGGTCTGGTAAAGGCCGAGGATAAAGGTGTTTGTAGTCGTGTATAAATTCACAACAACGAGAGAAAAGAAGATCGTTTTTTCTTCCCAAATCACATTTATACACCTTTTCAAAGAAGCAGGCGTGTACTTGATATTATATCGTTTGATCGCCCATCCGAATGCGATCAGTCCGACCAGCGTTTGAATCGCGCCGAAAAGAAGCGGTTGCCAGATGTAATCATCACTTTCCTGAATCACCATCAGAATGGCTACGGTGAACAGGATTTTACTTAAAAGATTGAAGATAGCAACTTTCGAAAGGTCCTGCATGGCTTGGAAAAGCCAGTTTTGGGTAAATACGGCACTAATGCAAAGCACAAAGGAGAAAATCATCACCTGCTTGTTGATCTGCAAACGCGGCACGGTGTATATAAGAATGAAGAAAACGCACGATGCCACGGCGAGCAGCAGCAATTGCGTGGTGAAAACTTCGCTGAAAACCTTGTTTCTGTTTGCTTCGTTGCTTGGGTCCTTGGCGATTTTTCTTGTTGCAGTAAGGTCAAATCCGTAACCGATCAGCAATGTAAAGTAGGCGATGAAGGCTGCGGCAAAATTGATTACGCCAAACTTTTCGGGTCCGATGATCCGCGAGATAACGGGCACTGAGATCAGCGGCATGCCATAATTAGCAATTTGAACCAATGTCAGCGACATAATATTGCGCGTTAATCGTTTCTGAGAATTTGCGGTGTTCACTTGTTGGAATTTTAAATAACTGACTCGACTCTGCCTACCGGCTTTCCGTTCCGCTTGATGATCTTGGCGGGAATGCCCACAACGGTGCAGTCGCTAGGGACGTCTTTTACGACAACCGCATTGGCGCCAACCACTGAATTGTTGCCGATAAATACATTTCCAAGCACTTTCGCTCCTGCATATACGGTTACATCGTCGCCTAATGTCGGGCTGTCCGTGTTGTTGGTAAATCCGATCGTCACCTGCTGATTGATCCAGCAATTTTTACCGATCGAATTGGCATTGATAATGGTGCTGAAACCATGCTGGATGAAAAGCCCTTCGCCAATGTGGGGCGTGTACAAATACAGCGTTGACATCGGCGGACAAAGGAATTTGAAAAAATGCTGAAGGAAGCCTACGCGGTAATAAAACAGGTTCCGGAACTCAGGGTAAAACGAAAGCAGATAGACAAAACCAAATACATTGCTGTAATCCTTCCCGAAGATCTGAAGCCAGCGCGCAACATCCGCACGCATCGTCTTTTTATTCTTGTGCAGGTAAAACAGCGCAATATGCGGCAGGCACCTGATGCAGTTGAAAATGACAAATAAGTTTCTCACAGTATTTTAAAGAAGGGTAAGGCTGAATGCTTGATTAAAATCTTCCACGGAAATCGCTGAACATGAAGCTGAGCGGTTTGGATTTTTTCTGCATGTAATAGTTGACATCGTAGTCATATCCATAGCCATATTTGACCCTTTGAATGCCGTTGAAAACAATGTGAATGTTGGTCAGCTGCTTCTGGTAATCAAGCTCTTTAATAAAGTCCAGCTCAGATTTTTCTGTAAAACCCTGTCTGATCATGTACAATGTAATGTCGGAAACGCGTGAGAGGATCATTGCATCCGGAACCAGGTGAATAGGAGGGCTGTCGATGATAATGTCGTCGTACATTAATCTAAGGCTGTCGATCAGTTCTGCGAGCAGGTTCTTTTCTAGCAGCTCAGATGGGTTGGCAACGATTTCTCCGCTTGTGATAAAATGCAGGTTAGCTTCACTAGCCGAATGCTGAATGATCTCATTCTGAGGCGTGTATCCGTTGAGGAATTCGCTGATGCCTGGATGTGATTTTGGTAGACGGAATATATCAGCAACCTTAGGCTTGCGCATATCCAGTTCCAACACGATCGTTTTTCTTCCCGAGTATGCAGTTGAAACAGCCAGGTTGCTGCTGACAAAACTCTTGCCTTCACCTGGAACGCTGGAAGTAACAAGCGTAACCCGGCCATATTCGCGTTTGCCAAATAGATGATGCAGCTTAATGCGAAGCGCACGGAATTGCTCGCTAACCACATTCTGTTTGCTAGGGTCAACCGTAACCGGGCTATTATCCGTTTCCAGAGGAAGCTCTACGATAATCGGCGTTTTCAAATGTTCCAGAATCTGCTCACGCGTTGTTATTCTCGCATTAAGCATGCTTCTGACATAGATCAAACCGGCTGGAAGTCCCAATCCAAGCAGAAAAGCTGCCAAAGCCGCCAGAATCCGCTGACTGTTTTTTGGAGGACCTGCATAAGCCTGGTCTACAACATGATCGTCCATTAATGTGGTGGCATAACTTACAGACGCCTCTTCTCTTTTTTGCAGCAAATAAGTGTACAAATTCTCTTTCGTAGCCTGCTGTCTTTTTATGCTTACATATTCACGCTCCTGCGTAGGGATGCTTTTGATAGATGATTTTACCCTTGAATTAATGGATTGTAGTTTTGATCTGGTGCCCAGCAATGATCGTTTGATGTTCGTAACATTCTCTTTGATCGCTGATTTTGTAATGTAAATCTGGCGGTTGATCGGATCGAAATCGGGGTTGGTTTCTGGTGTTGTTGCCAACAGCTTTTCCCGTTGCAATTGCAGGTCAGACAATTTGTCAACCAGCTTGCTTAGAGAAAGGTCCGTAATGCCAAATGTAGTCGGAGCCTGCGATGAGGAAACGGGCGCATTAATGTATCTTTCAATGCCTTCAATCACACTTAACTGCACATTCACCTCATTGAGGCGCGTATCGCTCTCCTGCATATTTTCCAGACTGATCTGCGAATCGGCGCTCAGGTCTGTCATGCCACGGCTGCTTTTGTAACCTTCAATTCCTTTTTCAGCCTGTGTAAGTTCGCCTGCCAGTGATGCAATGCGCTGATCCAGGAAGTCCAGCGTATTTTTGGTTTGCTGAATTTTGCCCTTCTTGCCAGATAAATTATAGTTGTAAATCAGGTTGTTGAGAATGTCTTTGCCTCGCTGCGGGACTTCGTCTTCGATCGACAAAACCAATGCAGTTGAAAGCTTATTAGATAAACCTATGCCAATCAGGCTCTGATATTGCAATGCCAGCTGATCCGGATCGGCAATACTGATGGTGATCACTTCGTCCTGGAATTTGGTAAGCGCCTTGGTTGGTTCCAGTTTCCAGCTGCCGAAGCTGCTTTCCAATGTGTCCTTATATAAAAGCTCCTGTGTGGTCTCGTCCGGCATAATCAGATAAAACGAGTTTGCATCTTTTATTTTGATGCTAATGCTCGCACGTGCGTAATCGCCGGATCTTGTGACAAGATTCAGCTTAACCGGGCTAATGTTATAAAGGTCACACGTAACCAAACCTTCCTTGTGCTTGTAAACAATGTCCAGGTTGAGGTCGTTAATAAGCTGACCGATCAGCTTTGGATTTCAGGATCTCAATTTCGTTCTCGATCAATTTAGAAGAACTGATCAGATCGATCTCGCGCAAGGGCGACTGCTGTCCAGGCGCTTTTTTCTCATCTTGGATCAGAATGGTCGCTTTAACCTGATATACGGGTCTTGTTCTCTTAATGTGCAGAAATAACAAGCCGCCTGCAATCGTCAGTCCGATGACAAAGAGCGGCCAGTGATAAAGATATTGCTTGATCGTATTTGCTATCTGGGCAGCCTGGTTCTTTTTACCTGACGCAGGAAATGCTGTTAAGGGTATTTGCTGGGTGTTCATGTAAATGTTTACCTGTATATGTTTGAAAGAACAATGGCAATGATGGAAAGCCCGGAAAGGATCAATGTTGTGACGCGGTAACCACGATCAACAGTTGCGTATTTTGTGCGGTCTGGCTGCACGTAGATCTCATCGTTATTCTTTAAATAGTAATACGGAGATTCGAAAAGATTTTTGGAGGTTAGGTCAATTGGGATGAAATTCCGCTTTCCGTCCTGTTCTCTTACGAGCAGGATGTTGGTGCGCATTGCCGTAATGTTGAGGTCACCCGCCAAGCTCAGCGCTTGCGTAATGGTGGTGCGCTCGTTTTGCAACCTGTACACATCCGGACGTGCAACGTCTCCAAAAACTGCGACTTTAAAATTGAGGATACGGATGTTGACAACCGGGTCTTTGTAGTAAGTCAGCAGCGTCTTCGTCAGGCTTTCTCTCAGTTGTGAAGTCGTAAGGCCCGTCACTTTCAAGTTACCGATCAGCGGAAGACTGATCTCGCCTTTTTCATCAACCAAATAGCCATTTACAGGGCTGTCTGCGGGTTGGTCCATGCTCGGGCCATTTGCACGGTTGAGATTGTAGTTGAAAATTGCTGATGACTCAGGGTTGCGGCTATTGACATTTATTCCCAAAACATCTGCCTTTTGAATGGTTACAGGCGAGAAATTGGCAACGTCTTGCTGCGAAGATTCCGCGCGGTTGAGGTCCTGAAAGTAGGGGATATGCTTGTAGGATCCGCAGGAGCTTAGAAAGAGGAGGGCAACAATGCAAGCAGCATTTCTGATATTCATGAGTTGAGTATTGTACAGTCAAGTGATTCTAATTCTGATGATCGCTCATCGTAACTAGTGTCAAACTTAGTACAACTGGCTCTGCCCATTCACATTTTTGGGGCTACCTACTGAAAACTCGGGGTAAGCGTAGTAAAACTGGGGTTATTGGAAAAATGATACTTTTAACGGCCGCTTTGTATCATTACAAGTTGGTCAGGTGATTAGAAATTGATTGTTTAAGTGTCAAAAGTCGAGGTTAGGAGGGTTATTATTTATGTTAACAATCTGTAAATCAAAAATATAACTGCTTTTTACCCCTTACATAATCACCCCACGTTTTGGTAAGATCTTCTCAGGGATTTTTGGGGCGTCAATCAATTGTAATAAATTGATTTCAATGGTTCTTGACAAAGAGGTCATGGGAATGTCGTTGGGGCCATTCTCAAATGGGTTTTGCATAACATATGCGATCCATTCAACGTAAAAAAACAGGAAGGAAATGATGAAAGTGATCGGGATGGCGATCCTGCCAATGCTCTCGACAAGTCCCATAGGCAGCACGAGTGTAAAAATGAAAATAACGAGCACGACGAAAAAGCTGTACTGAGTCGGAAAGATCGTGTTTTTGATCCGCTCGCATTTTCCCATGGCATCACAGAGACGCTGTAAGGTTTGGTCAATGTTTTGATAAAGCAGCGTTTCTATCTTTTTCTGCTCGTGCAGCTCGGCAAATTTGAACTGTATCAGATTCAGAATCGCATTGGGAATGTTGTCCTGCGCGGCGACATAATTGTGCTCAGCAGTTGATAAATGCAGATCCGCATAAACGAGCACTTGTCCTCGCCGGAGCGAATTCGTAAGCGCGTAGCACCACGCAATCTGCAAATGGGCGATATTGGACACAATCAGTTCCTTTTCATCCTTAGGCGCATTAATAAATGACACTGATTGCCGCACCAGGCTGCGGCTGTCATTAACGATTTCACCCCACACTTTGCGCGCTTCCCACCACCGGTCGTAAGCAGAGTTAGTCCGGAAGCCCAGCAACAGCGAAAGCGCCGTTCCCAGAATCGTAATAATGGATATGGGAAAGGATAAAAAATCCCATTGCTTAAAAGTAAAAAGATAAAAGACCAGCGTCGCGTATCCTGTGACCGCCAACAAACCCGGCCAAATGCCCCTCATGAGCCGCCAGATTGAAAATACTTGCTTTACGTACATGAAATAGAGCCGGTGCCTTAATGATAATCTTTTCCGAAATCGGCGCCGAATGGCGTATTCCGAAAGATTTTGTGAAAAGTAATAAAAAACGCCCCGTAGAAACAAATTTCTACGGGGCGTTTTATGCTGTCTTATTTATTAATGCGAGGCAATCTCAGCTGCCGGAGCATTAGGCGGCGTATCCTGGTGCTTCTTTTTACCCGTGGCCAACTTTTCAATGGCCACAAAAAGTACAGGCACCACAAAGATGGCAAGTGAAGTCGCGGCAAGCATACCGCCGAATACGGTCCATCCGATCGTCTTACGGGATTCTGCGGCTGCTCCACTCGCAAAGGCAAGCGGAAGAACACCGAGAATAAAGGCAAGTGAAGTCATGATAATCGGCCTTAAACGCAGCTGCACAGCTTCTAATGTGGCTGCTACGAGCTCCATGCCGCCATCGACACGCTCTTTGGCAAATTCAACGATCAGGATCGCGTTCTTGGCTGCAAGTCCGATCAATGTGATCAAACCGATCTGCGCGTAAATGTTATTAGACAAATTCGGCAAAAAGGTCAATGTAAGAATGGATCCGAATGCACCGATAGGAACTGCAAAAAGTACGGAGAATGGAATTGACCAGCTTTCGTAAAGTGCAGCCAGGAATAAGAATACAAAGACAATCGAGATAGCAAAAATCGTTGTCGTACTGTCTCCTGCCTTGATCTCTTCACTACTCATCCCTGAGAATTCGTAGCTGTAACCGGCCGGCAATGTCTGAGCCACTTCACGCAATGCCTGAATGGCCTGACCCGAGCTGTAACCCGGCTTAGGCGTTCCATTGATCTCCACCGAACGGTAAATGTTATAGTGAGAAATCAGCGCAGGGTTTTCAACAACTTTGGAGGTAACCAAAGAGCTAAGCGGAATCATATTGCCTTCGCGGTTGCGGACGTAGAATTTCTGAATGTTCTCCAACGACGAGCGGAAACTGCTGTCGGCTTGCACCATTACCCGGAAGTTACGGCCGTATAAGTTAAAGTCATTTACATAACTACTTCCCAGAAGCGTGGATAGCGAGCTGAAAACATCATTGATCTGCACACCCAGTTTCTTGGTCTTATCGCGGTCAACGTCAATCTGGTAACTTGGCGTTCTTGCATTAAAGAATGTATATGCCATTGCAATTTCAGGCCGCTTGTTCACAGCGCCTAAGAAGTTGCGCATAACCGTTTCAAACTGCTGAATGTTATCCGTGCTGGTTGATTGCTGTAATTGGAATGTAAAACCGGATGTCGAACCTAAACCGGGAATTGCAGGCGGAGCAATGGCCAGAACGCGTGCTTCCTTAATATCGCCCGTACGTTTCTGGATTTCTTTAATAACGGCCTGCACGTGGTGCTCAGCGCCTTTCCTGTCAGCCCAGGGTTTCAGGTTGACAAACATAGTTCCCACGTTGGATTTGTTTGAAAAGCTGATAATGTTCAATCCGGCAAGACCACCGACTACACGCACTTCCGGAATGGATGAGACGCGCTGCATAATGTCTTTAATCATCGCAACGTTACGCGCAGTTGAAGTTGCTTCCTGCATTTCGTAGGTTACAAAAAGACGTCCTTCATCTTCAACCGGGATAAAGCCTGACGGTTTGTTTTTGAAAAGAAAGAACAAGCCTACAAACAAACAAACCATCATTACGAGCACCAATGGCGTTGCTTTAATCCATTTGGCCACGCCGCGTGTATAGCCGCGTGAAAGCTTATCGAACCATCTGTTAAAACGATCGAAGAATTTTTCCAGCCAGTTTTTCTTCTCATCTGCTCCTTTGGTAGGTTTCAGCATGATCGAGCACAAAGCAGGCGTAAGGGAAAGCGCAACAAATGCGGAAAGCAATACAGAAACAGCAATGGTGATGGCGAACTGCTGATAAAGGCGTCCAACGATCCCTGGCACAAAGCTTACAGGAACGAAAACGGCCGCAAGGATCAATGCAATCGCGATAACGGGCCCCGAGATATCTTTCATCGCCTGAACCGTGGCATCCTTAGGCGACATCTTTTTATCATCAATATAATGCTGCACGGCCTCCACCACCACAATGGCATCATCGACCACAATACCAATGGCGAGTACAAACGCGAAGAGCGTCAGCGTATTGATCGTAAATCCAAACGGGATAAAGAAAATGAATGTGCCGATCAGAGAGACGGGGATGGCAAGAATCGGGATCAATGTTGCGCGCCAGTTTTGAAGAAACAGGAACACCACAATCACAACCAGGATCATTGCTTCTGCAAATGTGTGAAGCACTTCTTCGATCGAAACCTTTACAACAGTGGCTGTCTCGGTTGGAATCACATAATCAAGATCTTTCGGGAAAGTCTTTTTCATTTCTGTCAAAGCCTTTATCACGCCATCGTATGTTGCAAGTGCATTGGCACCCGGCGCCTGATAAATCAATACGAATGCAGCAGGCTTGCCGCTTACAAATGCATTGATACCATAATCAAACTTTCCAAGTTCTACACGTGCAACGTCTTTCAGATACACAACGCTTCCGTCGGCAGGCGAAGATCTTACAACAATGTCCTCAAACTGCTCCTTTGTAGTCAAGCGGCTATTGGTCAAAACGCTGTATTCAAAACTTTGCTGATTGGGCTGGGGCGTTCCACCGATCGTACCCGCAGCAACCTGTAAATTCTGTTCTGCCAATGCAGCTGAAATGTCAGCAGGCGTCATGCGCAGGGTCGCCAGCTTTTCAGGATTGAGCCAGATCCGCATACCAAAGTCATCAGCGCGTGAAATGATGTCACCGACGCCTTTTACACGCTGCAAAGCATCTTTAAGATAAATGTTAGCATAGTTACCGATGAACTGCGAATCGTGCGTTCCATTCGGAGAGTACAATGCAAGCGCGATCATGATACTTGGCTGGCGTTTTCTAACCGTCAAACCAAGCCTTTTTACAGCATCCGGAAGCGTAGGTTCAGCCACACTAACACGGTTCTGAACGTCCAGAGCCGCAATGTTTACGTCTGTTCCTACATCAAAAGTTACGTTAATGCTGCTTTGCCCGCTGCTCGTCGAGTTACTGGACATATAAGTCATGCCCGGCGTACCATTGATCTGCGTTTCAATGGGCGTTGTCGTGGTTTGCTCGACGGTCTGGGCATCGGCACCCGTAAAGTTTCCGCTTACCGTCACAGTAGGCGGTGTCACGTCCGGATATTGCGCCACCGGAAGCGTGGTTAAGGCAATTAAACCGACAAGTACCAGCACAATGGATGTGACAATCGCTGTGACAGGCCTTTTTATAAAAATATCTGCAATCATTTTTACTGGATTATATTAAATGCTAGAAAAAGTCAGCCTTATTTACCCTCCTGGATAACTGCTCCTTCTCTCAGGTTTTGTACGCCTTCCACTGCGATTTTCTCGCCGGCTTTCAGACCTTCTTTTACGATAATGTTAGCACCAAGGGCCGTTCCAAGAACAACACGGCGCTGGCTCACTTTGCTGCTGTCGCCGGCAACATATACGAAGTATTCGCCCAGCTGCTCAGTAACCGCTTTATTAGGGATCACCACAGATTTCGCGGATGCATTGTTCAGCACACGAACCGTGGTGCTCATGCCCGAACGCAGCGTGTTGTCTTTATTTGGAAATACAAGTCGGGTTTTAATCGTACCCGTTTGCGGATCAACTGCGCGGTCGATCAAGGTAAGTTTCCCTATTGCAGGATAAACGTCATTACCGAATTTCAATGTGAATGTAGAATCAGAAGCTTTGGTGCTTTTCATCAGCTCGGTAAAGCGATAAATTTCTTTTTGATCCACATTAAAATCCACCGCCAATTGCGTATCAGTCGAAACGGTGTTCAAAATCGTCTGACCAGCTGTTACGGCTGCACCGACTTTAACTGCTGAAATGCCGATAACACCATTAAAAGGCGCGGTAACTTTCGTATAGTTCACACTCGTTTGCACGGCACGAATGTTCGCTTTTGCCGCATCCGCTTGCCTTTTGGCAACTTCCAAGGCAGCATCAGCATTATCAACGAGCTGCTTGGCAACTGCGTCGTTTTTTTCAAGTTCGTGGTAACGATCAGCATCTTTTTGCGCACGGGCCAGATTGGCTTGCTGCACATTGAGATTGGCAACTGCCTGATCGTAATTGGCACTATAAAGCTGCGCATCGATCGAATAAAGCAACTGGCCTTTTTTCACACGTGAGCCATCTTTGAAATGAATGCCGGTTACAAATCCCGTCACCTGCGGGCGCAACTCGATTTCGTTAAGAGCGGTTACTGTTGCGGGATATTCATCATAGTAAGCAGCATCTGCTGTTTTTACCTCAACCAGCGTAACAGGGATAGCGGTTGGCTGCATAGGCTGCTGCTGCTGTTCTTTCTTTCCGCAGGAGCTTAATATGCTCACAAATAGGGCTGCGGCGTAATATGGAGTTTTATTTAAAAACATAATAGGGTATTTTTTCAATTTGATATCTTAAACAGGATTTACCGATTGTCAATAATTCATTTGGCCCAAAGCCCTTTGAACATCTATTTTGCTGGCCAAGACCTGATATAATGCATTGTAATAGTTGATTCTCGCAAGGCGGAGATCAGTCTCAGATGTTACCACTTCGAGGTAAGTCTTAATGCCCGATTTGTATTGCAGCTGGATGACGTCGTAAACCTCGCGCGCCAGATCCATGTTTTCTTTTTGAGCCAAAAGATTTGTCAGATTGCCCTTATAACCGGCAAGTGCCTGCGCATATTCCGAGTTTACATTAAGCTGCAAACCTTTGATATCCCAGTCGAGTCGCTTAATGGCCCATTCTGCTGCTTTTGTATTGGCCTTTCTTCTGCCACCCTGGTAAAGCGGCAGCGACAATGTCAAAAGCCCGAAAGAGTTCGGGTAATTTTTGTTGTATAAATCTGTAAACTGGTTATTCTGAAAGTTCAGGTTATAAGCGCCGTTTAAAGAAATATTGGGCAAGTAACTCCATTTGTTATACTGCAGCGTGGCTTCCGCCAGTTTCTTCTGCGTAGTCAAAAGCTGATATTCAATGCGCGTGTTCAGATCGACGCTTTGCATGGTGTCCAGCGCAATCTCACGCTCCATTTGCAATGTGTCGTAGCTGATCACAAGTTGCTGACTGGCCGGATAGCCCATCAGCGATTTAAGATATTCGGTCTTCGCTTTCAGCAATTCTTCGTTGCTTTTCTTGTTTGCCCGCGTATTATTAAGCGTAATGGTCGCGCGTTTGAAGTCGATTTTATCAGCAATGCCGGATTTGTATTGATTTTCAGCATCTTTCAAACTTCTTTCCAGACGCAGGATGTCCTCATTGGCAACGTCAATCTGCTGCGTTGTGGCCAGCACATCGTAAAATGCTTTGGAAACATTGACAGCAATGTCCGTTTTGTTGAAAGACGTGTTTTGGCTCGCTTGAAGCTGAACGTCGCGTTTTGTCTGATTAGCCAGCAATACGTCGCGGTTGAAGATCTGCTGGGAAAGTGTAAACTGAGCAGCAGAAACATTGCTAACCCCAAGCTTGACGGGGTTACCAGCGATAATGCTGGTTTGCACAATGAAGTTGTGCTGCAAATTGTAATTGAAATTGATTTGCGGATACCAATCGGCCAGCCGGCTTCTGATCTGATTTTCCGTGATACGTTCATCGATCAGCGATTGCTGAATGACGGGCTGGTTTTTAATGGCATAGTCGACAACAGCTTGAAGTGTTGCCTGCTCCAATAGGGGCGCTTCTTTGGAACTTTCCTGAATGGCCTGAGAGAATATAGGGCAAAAAGAACTTAGTGAAAGCAGTGCCGAGCTAAGCGCCAAACGCATTGTTTTTTGTGGCTTAGACCAAAACTTCATGTAAATTTTATTTGATGAATAAAGAATTAAAAGAGGGCTGCATGGCAGCAATTGAGTATAATTAAAAGGGAATCAGCTGTCGGACGGAATAAATGTGGCATCTATCCGCAAAGAGAAAGGATTGACAAAGAACTGCATAATGAGTCTAGGATTTGTGAAATTGTAAACTAGCGGTGACATAATAGATCCGACGATACATCGGAGCGCTTCTTGCATTGTACTTATTAAGGATTTAAAACGCGGAATAGTTTCACAGTAGAAGCTAAAACATCCCGCTAATTGACCACATTCTTTTAATAGTCAAATTTATATCGGGAATTGTACCGAATGTGTTCGGAAAACAGCCTTAGCCGTAGATTGTAATATTCGTGTAACCGGTGTGAGACTTGATACAGTCAGGTTATAATGCCGTTTGCTGTGAAACCGGCTGCGGCCAGATCTTTTCAATGATGAAAGCGAACAAAATAACCAGTGCGCAACCGATCAGATTGAGCCATAGAAATGCAGTCAGATCGAGCCAATAACTGATTATTACAAAGAATTCACCGAGTAAACTGCCGAAGAAAACGGCTCTGCTGCCGATTTTTGGAAAATAAAAGGCAACCAGAAAAATGCCAAGGATTACCCCATAGAATAAGGAGCCAAGAATGTTAACCGCTTCAATCATGCTTCCAAGACGCGAGGCATATTGCGCGACGCCGATGCAGAAAATACCCCAGAAAAATGTAGCCCAGCGCGAAGCGGTTACATAATCACGCGAGTCATCATCCTTGCGCACCATTCGCTTATAAATATCGACGATCGTGCAGGAAGCAAGTGAATTATAAGCCGACGCAACAGAGCCCATGGAAGCCAGCAGGATCACCGCGATAAGCAGCCCAACCATGCCCACGGGCAGATAGTCGATTACAAAGCGAAGAAAAATATAGTTTACATCATTAATGGCAGTGCCGTTGGATTTGGAAAGCACGGTTTCCGCTTCTTTACGCACATCCTTAACCTGATCTTCAATGCCGGCCAATGTTGCACGCGACTGCTCGATGGCTTTTTCGTCATCCGTTTTCAGCGCCCGCGTAAGCTCCATTACATAGGGATGCTTGGCAGCCTGGATTGCGTCATGCTTTTTTTCCAATGCTTTGTATTCATTGGCATATTGCGTCGTGCGCACCTGATCAACTGCTGTTTTATTAAAAAACAATGGCGGATTGGTAAACTGGTAAAAAGCGAACACGAGCACGCCGACCAGTAATATCAAAAACTGCATGGGAATTTTCAACAAGCCATTCATAGCCAGACCAAGCTTGCTCTGACCTTGGGAACTGCCCGTCAGGAACCGTCCAACCTGCGACTGATCCGTGCCAAAGTAGGAGAGTTGCAGGAAGAAACCGCCTATCAGTCCTGACCATACGTTGTAACG
The DNA here is from genome assembly GCF_979253085.1 of Dyadobacter sp. AC419. Classification (NCBI taxonomy): domain Bacteria; kingdom Pseudomonadati; phylum Bacteroidota; class Cytophagia; order Cytophagales; family Spirosomataceae; genus Dyadobacter; species Dyadobacter sp. AC419. The sequence goes on from NZ_CEEDCD010000020.1 coordinate 22,564, forward strand.
ATTGTTGAGATCGAATGTGAAATCAATCAGATTGATTTTGCCCATTTTGCCCGCAACATGGAGTGCATCCGTGAAAGAAACTTCTTTTGGCAAAAACTTAACAACCATGATTCCGGCCACGACCATTCCGACTGTAATGATGCCCATTTGCTGCAAATGCGTATGCGAAACCGCCCGGCTGCCACCTGCAATGGTGTAAAGCATGACGATGCCGCCCGATATAATGTTGGTCCAGGTGATGTCCCAGCCTAGAATTGCAGAAAGTATAAGCGACGGTGCGTATATAGAAAGTCCGGTTGAAAGTCCTCTTTGCAAGAGAAAAAGAAATGAAGTGAGCCCCCGCGTACGTAGGTCAAAGCGCCCTTCAAGGAATTCATAAGCCGTAAAAATTTTAAGCTGACCGAATTTTGGCACGAAAGTGACGCACAATACCACCATAGCAAGCGGCAAACCAAAGTAGAACTGAACGAAGCGCATGCCATCCGTGTAGGCTTGACCGGGAGCGGATAAAAATGTAATTGCGCTCGCCTGCGTCGCCATCAGCGAAAGCGTCACGTGATACCAGGGAAGCGACTGACCCGCCAGTAAAAACGAGTCCATTGTATGCTTTTCGCGGCTGCGATAAATACCGTAAACGACAACAAATATAAGGGTAAGCGAAAGTACAATCCAGTCCAGCGAGCTCATTGAAAGTGGGTCATGAATAAATAGAAGAGGACAATCAGCAGAAAGAGCGTACCAATCAGTAATTTATAAAGCTGTTTCCAGCTGCTTACGAATGGTGGCAGCCCATCGCGATCCTCGGGGCTATTTTCTGTTGTGCTCATGAGCAGGAATGTCAGGGTTTCAGAGGTTCGAATGGCAGGGCATTGTACCACTGGTAAAAATAGAACGGTTTTTACATTGTTTTAGCATAAAGAATGAAAATTGGGATGAGTGGACAGTCCAGGTGCTGTTTTGTCAGGCTCGCTGGCATTATCTTTATCTTATCAATTATTTAGACATATTTGCAGTAAACCAGGCTTAACTTTTAGTTAAACAACTCCTTTATTGATGACATTTATCCGCACCGTTTCAATTAGCGCCCGCGTGCTTACAGCAGCTTTTGCCTGCATAACGAATGCCTTTGCAATGCAAAAAGACAGTGTAACTGCCGCAAAGTCAAATGCTTGGGTAGAATTAGCTGCTTACGGCTCGACCATTTCGAGAACACCATTTTGGTTGCATGCAAACCAGTGGGGCATTGTTCCAACCTCCGGCAATGTAGGCAGCCTTAGGGCCGGGATTGAGGCGAGGAAGGCTTTGACGACTGATGCTGAGGGAAAATCAAAATGGTCAGTGGCTTACGGTGCAGAATTGGTTGGTAATGCCAGTGCGCATAGCAAGCTTCTGATTCCGCAAGCATATGCAGGAATAGCTTTTCGCAGTTTCCAGCTGACCATTGGCCGGCGTAAGCAATTTGTTGGTTTCAATGATAATGAGTTGGGAACGGGATCCTATATGTGGTCCGGAAATGCGCTTCCTGCACCCAGGATCCAGCTTGGATTTGAAGAATATGTGCCGCTGATTCGCAATTTTATCTATTTCAAAGGATTTTATTCTGATGGATTGCTGGATGGAAAGCGACCGGTTACCAGTGATTTGAAGTTGCATAACAAAAGCCTTTTCGTGCGTTTGGGCAAGCCAACGGGCGCACTTAAACTTTACGGAGGCTTTAACCATGCTGTTCAATGGGGAGGCAAGTCACCCTATTTTACGGAGAATGGTCAAATGCCTAACGGGTTGGACAAATATTGGTATGTGGTGACAGGTTTTAAGCCAGTTGGAAAACTGAATGGCATCTCTTCATTTGATAATAATAACCGAATCGGTAATCATGTGGCTAGTCTTGATTTTGGGATGGAGCTGGACTTTAAACGGGTCAACATTATGCTTTACAGGCAAAGTCTGATCGAGGACGGGTCCTTATTTTATTTAAACAACATTGCCGACGGACTGAATGGCGCAGCGATCAAGTTCAAGAATACGGACGGGAGAAACTTCACTGTGGAACGGCTGACGCTTGAATTATTGTACACCAAAAGCCAGGGCGGGACGGAGGTTTCGGACACGAGCAGCATCCGGGGCAAAGACGATTATTTCAACAATGGTCAGGTTAGGGACGGCTGGCAATATTATGGAAGAGGACTGGGAACGCCTTTTATTACACCACAGTCAGAAAACAACTGGCCCAGATATGCAGACTTTTTTACTAACAATAACCGCGTTTGGGTGATTCATGCCGGGATGCAGGGCAAATTGAACACTGCAATATGGACTAGCAAATTCTCACTTTCCAGCAATGAGGGAACCTATGATCAGAAGCTTCCGAAGCCAATGAATCAGTTCTCCGGCATCATTTCAGTTGAACAGCCAGTCAGCTGGTTAGGCGGTTCTGTTATAAAAGGCGCTGTTGCCGTTGATGCCGGAGAATTTTTTGATGATGCGGTTGGACTAATGCTTTCGATCCGCAAAAATCTTTCGTTTTAGCATTAAGCCTGCTCAGCAGCCAGACGTTCCAGGCATACATTCAGGCTATCTCTCCAATATGGAATGGCCAGGGAGAATGTGCTTTTGATCTTGCTTTTATCCATAACAGAATAGGCAGGGCGAACGGCCTTTGTTACATATTCAGATGTTTTCACAGGATTCAGCTTCACCTCGGTTTTGCTAATATCAAACACCGCTTTAGCGAAGTCATACCAAGACGTAACACCTTCATTACTATAATGATAGATCCCATAAGCCGTACTATCCGACTCAGTAATGTCTAAGATAGCACCAGCCAGATCGATCGCATAAGTAGGGGAGCCCACCTGATCAACGATCACACCAAGCTGATCTCTTTCCTTGCCCAGCCTTAACATTGTTTTTACAAAATTATTGCCGAACTCAGAATATAACCAGCTCGTACGCAATGTATAATGCGCCGGTAAAATCTCTGCGATTGCAGCTTCACCTTCCAGTTTGGTAAGTCCGTAAATGTTCTCCGGCTCGGCAGGATCCGTTTCTGTTAAAAGTCCGGTAACATTTCCTTTGAAAACAAAATCCGTAGAAATGTGGATCAATGCTGCTCCGTGTGCTGCACATGCTTTTGCTATAAATGCAGCACCATCACGGTTTACTTTCCGGCAAATATCAACCTCATCTTCCGCCTTATCAACAGCCGTATAAGCCGCACAGTTGATGACAAATGAAGGTTTTTCGGCTGAAAACAGCTTGTCAAGAAGTCCTTCGTCAAGAATGTTGCCATCTTGTTCAGAAGGAAAAGAAATGTCAGTGATATTTCTTTCGGCAGCTACTTTTTTCAAACAACTGCCCAATTGGCCGGAAGCGCCGAGGACTACGATTTTCATGTAAATGCTAATAACGTTCGGCAGCAAAGATAGGCAATGACTGAAATGAGCAATGCTATTTGGCAATAATTACCTTCTTAGATGTGATTTTTCCATTTATTCCTTCGATCATTACTATATATATGCCTTCTACAAGCTTAGAGACATCAATTCCGGCATTTGTTAAGGACAAGGCAACAAGTTGCCTTGTTCCTTTCTCATCATAAAAATATAGATTTTTGATGTCTTTAATTTTTGGCCCTGAAATGTACAAGCGATCTGTTGATGGGTTGGGATAAAAGAGAAATTGTTGATCTGTTTCCTGATTCAAATCTTCATCTTCCGGGCTATTGATTAAGCTTTCAGACTCTTCTTCTAATAAAAAACCATGAGGAAATTCTTTACCAGCTAAATTGACTATTGGAGTAGGTGAGGCTTGTAAGTAAGCTCCAAGCGTGTAAACATTAAATTGATTTGGCACTATTTCTGCGGCTGTCGTAATGGAGCCCATAGTAACTGTACTTTGTCCTCCCAAGATAGATACGGGGTCAACCACTGACGGAATTTTTACCCATTTGCTGCCATTCCACCCAACTATAAAGAGTGAGGCAATATTACTTCCTTTTACAAGTGTAGTAATAGAACTTGATCCATTCCAAGATAGCGTGATCTTACTGGCATTTGTACCATTTATATCCCAATATTCAAGTGTAGAAACTACGCTGACATTAGCGTCACGTGATGAAACGGGAAATGGAGCTCCTGATGGAAGTGGCCCGTAGTTGCCACCATTCGGATTATTGGTAATTGCAATACTTGGATTAGCTCCATAGTATGCTGCGACAGTGCCATCAGCAGCAACTGCGATTGGTCGAAAGCGGCCAGTATCAACCAGTGGAAAGACAAATCTTGTATTTCCTACAACTTTCACATATCCATCCACTGTACTTTTAGTGATAACGGATGAACTTGGATAAGATACCTTCCCCTGAGACGCTAGTCTCCCGGTTGAAACTACATTTGCTTGTGACAGTCCTACAAAAGGAGATAAAAGGTAAAAAAGCAGAAGTATATATTCACATTTCATAAGATACAACTAATTCGACATAACAATACACAAATGTATTACAAAATATTTGGTGTGTTGATATTTCATAAAGAAATTTTTATCGATATTATCTAATTGTCGGCGTTAGTAGGGTCAAATAATAATCAATACTACTACTTAAATCAATCGAAGTACTTCTATATATTTGTAAAAATATTTTTAAATTACATTTGACGAAGTAACTTTGTCTGTCGTATTGTTTCCAGCACATATTTCTATACTCTCAACCAACATCCTGCGAAGATGCTATGTCTTATTTAGATATCTATAATTCCCCATTAAGTGAAAGTGATGCTTCGCATCTGCTTCGGAGAGCCACCTTTGGACCTACGAAGGCTCAGATAGTCGAATTTACAGGCATGTCGGCTACTGCGGCGATTGATTTATTGATTTCGAATTCGAGCCAAGTTCGCATATTGCCTCAACCACTGGACTTGGATGAGACCAAGCCCACAGCAGGCCAGCCCTTCGTAAATTTGCCTTTCAATAAAGACCGCAGAAGTGATTGGTGTTATCATATCCGTTATTTCTGGGCCGGTTTAATGGCCGATCAAAACAATCCACCATCCGTTCTTGATAAGTTGACGGCATTTTGGCAAAATCACTTCGTTGTTCCGCAAGGCGTAGTTTTTGACTACAGATTAACCGATAAATATTTAAGACTTCTGAGGGAGGGTAGCTTAGGGAGTTTTAGAGATTTGACCATTCAAGTCACGAAGGATCCTGCAATGCTGATTTTTCAAAATGGCAACGAGAATACCAAAGGCAAACCAAATGAAAATTACGCAAGAGAGTTGCAAGAGCTGTTTGTAGTCGGACAAGCTGACTTTTACGGAAATCCAAATTATTTAGAAGATGACGTCAAGACGGCCGCGAAAGTCTTAACAGGCTGGCAGGTTAGAAATTATCTAATTGAAGGCTCTACCTTCTGTGATTCTATATTTACATTAGATCGTCATGATATAACAGACAAAAAGTTTTCTCAAAAATATAATTTAACAACCATTACAGGTAGGAATAATGCAGATGCAGGCAATGCTGAAATTGCCGACTTCGTAGACATGCTTCTTAGGCATCCTCACTCTCCTAAATTCATCTGTAGGAAGTTGTATAGATGGTATGTCAATCCCGAAGTAACCGCAGAAATTGAAGAAAATGTTATAGTTCCGCTTGCCAGTTTCTTTGCCAGCGAGTCCAATAACTTTCGCATTGAGCCAGTCCTGAGAAAGTTGCTTTCCTGCGATATCTTCTTCGATGATAGGAACAAAGGTGCCATCATGAAGTCGCCTATGGAACTTGTGGTAGGGATGTTTAGGCTGTTTTCAATTTCCCCACCCAAAATAAATGAGGACTACATTGGTTTCCGTAAGTATGGCATGTTCGTGTATACTAATATGGCAAACCTTCAATTAAGACTTTTAGATCAACCTTCCGTATTTGGTTATCCACCTTTTTATCAGACTGGGTTTTCGAAAAACTGGATAAATGGTTCTGTAATCGGGTTGCGCAATGTTGTCACTGACCAGTTAGTACTTTCATTTCCAGAGCAAAACATTCGACCAGGCCAGCCATTGATAGATCTGGTCGCCTGGATCACAACCAAACAGCCGAATTTCTCAGATGTAGTGGGAACGCCAGCTATAACCTGTGAGGAGGTTCTCGCCGAGCTTTCACAACACATGTTTGCCAGGGACTTATTTCAATCGCAAAAGGATTTTATTATTGACACCATTATGATGCGTGGGCTATCCCGGAGAAATTGGATAACCGAATGGAATGCTTATCGCTCTATGCCTGAGAATTTTAATCGTTATGACGTAGTTATGAGGCGATGTCGTTCCTTAATGAGGTATATGTTGCATATGGCGGAATTCAATATTTTTTAACTTAATCACTATGAAAAGAAGAGAATTTTTAGCTGCGGCTTCCTCATCACTATTTCTTCCTCTAAAAATTGATGGTCTTCGATTCAAAGCTCTGTCAGCCAATCACGATCTTGTACAATCAGTATTGAGAACCAATGCTATCCAGGACGATCGGGTCTTGGTAATCGTATATTTAAACGGAGGAAACGACGGTTTAAACACTGTGATTCCATTGGATTTTTATTCTCAATACTATAATCTCCGGAGTAATATAGCCATTCCGGAAAATAAAGTACTCAAAGTTAAATCAGAATCCGGAAACAGGATTTCATCCTTCTATGCCTGGGATGAAGGAGATGTATGACAATGGCAAACTCGCCATTATTCATTCGGTTTCATACCCAAATCCTAATCAATCGCATTATCGTTCAACTGATATATGGATGACCGGTGTCGATTCGGATAAATATTCAGAAAGCGGCTGGGCTGGCCGGTATCTGAATAATAAGTTCCCAAATTATCCTAGCGGATATCCAAATCAGACTATGCCTGATCCTCTGGCAATCCAGATTGGATACATAAATACGACTACTTTATTGGGAAAAGATCAGCCGATGAATATTTCATTGCAAAATCCAAATAGCTTTTACCAGTTATTAGGGAGTCCTGATGCCGTAGCTTCTGAACAGTTGCCTTGTTGTGATGCCGGGGAACTGATCAACTATTTCCGGCAGCAGCAATTTATGTCATCAGGCTATTCTCAGGAAATCAAAAGGGCGGGTGATGCAGGAAGGAATATGGTTACTTACCCTTCTGGTATTGGCGTTAACGACCTAGGCGAGCAACTTTAAGGTAGTGGCACGGCTGATTCATGGAGGACTAAAAACAAAGATCTATTGTGTTGAACTGAAAGGATTTGACACGCATGCTTCACAAGTTTCAACCACTAGCACGATTGAAGGTGAGCACGCTCTGCTGTTAAAACAAATGTCAGAAGCAATTTCTGCTTTTCAGAAAGATGTCGAGTTGCAAGGAACAGCAGATAAGGTTATTGGTATGACATTTTCCGATTTCGGGAGGAGGGCTAATTCCAGTGCTTCAAAAGGGACGGATCATGGTATCGCAGCTCCAATGTTTGTTTTTGGAAACGGCATAAAGAGACAAATGGTCGGCACGAACCCAAATTTAATTACAGATCTGGTTCCTATCGCCCCGTCACAATATAACAACAACCAGGATATCAAGATGCAGGTTGATTTCCGAAGGGTGTATACAGACATTTTAAATGAATGGTTTGGAACTCCGCCGGACAAAACCAATAGTATTCTATTTCGAAATTTCAATACAACATCGCTATTTTCCAATACTGTGCAGTCACTTGCTTCGGGAGCTTGGATAGACAGGTCAATATGGTCTTCCGGCAGGGTTCCATCCGCTCTTGATCAAATAACAATCAGGTCTGGTCATCTAGTTGAGCTTGGTCAAAATGTGACAGTGAAAAAAATCTATGTAGAAGGTAATGCTGAATTAAAATTGCTTGGAAATTTCGAGATTAATACCACTGGCTAAACCCTCTTCCCCGCTTTTTCGGTGAACTGCATTAAAGGCATAAAATATCAAGTGCTGCAAGACCTAGGTCTTGCAGCACTTGATATTTTATGTTGCCAGGCAAAATTGGATCAAATTCCTGTGTCTACAATTTTTCTAGCTGTGTCAACATTCTCGCATTTCAACAGATTTCGATAGTAGTTTATACAATCCTCATTGACGTTTTCTGAGAATCCTTGATCAGACAAAACAAAAGTTACCAAAACATAAAGAATATAAATAGCATTTTTTTTATACGATAGAAGGTATTATCTTGCAGTAATGAAGGGTTAAGACAACTTTTAAAATACTCTCAACGTTTAAAGTATGAAAAATCACTATCCAGGCCTCCTGCCGAAAGTTCATCTGTGGACTGACGTAATTCTACTTAATGCTTCCTTTTTCTGGCGTATTCCATACGTTTCGGGAATCTTATAAATCTTGTAGACGGTCAGTATATCAACCTGTTGTTAGTTGCAAACCTTGTATGGATTCTCATAATTCATATTTTCAAAACGTACTTGTTTACCAGACTGTCGTACCACTTTAATACACAGTTAGCAAAATATTTTAAGGCTGTTGCTGTCCATGGTGCAGTCATGACCGCCTTTTTGTACTTATCAAAGCAAGGCGAAGAATTTTCCAGGTATCAGTTCTTGCTAACCTACGGTACATTTATTTTGTTATCAGCCGTATCGCGTGCGGTATCTATTTTATTCTTGAAGATGTATCGGCAGGCTGGGTATAATTACAATCGCTATGCAATAGTTGGGAACGGTGATCTTGCTGCGCTCATCAGGGAATTCTATAGAGAAAGACAAGAACTTGGATACCGTTATTATGGAATGGTCGAATTGAGTGGAAGTGAACAGTTGGAGTCGATCGAAATGCTTATTAAGGAAAAACATTTGGACTATCTGTACTGCTGCATGTCTGAGATGAGTGACGATCAAGTAAGGCAAATAATCAAGATTGGTGAGAGACATAGAACTCAAATAAGATTGGTTCCTGATTTCAGAGGGTTTATGACTAATATGGCCAAAATTGAGTACCATGACATGTATCCCATCATACAGGTCAATACGAAGCCTTTTTCTAGTTTTAAAGAGCAGACAGTAAAAAGGACATTTGACCTCATCTTCTCAGCAGTTGTTATGGTTCTGGGAGCGCCCATATTTTTTCTGGTTTGGGCAGCAATTAAGATCACTTCGCCTGGTCCGGTATTCTTTAAGCAGAAGCGGTCTGGCAGATGGGGCGAGATGTTTTATATCTACAAGTTTCGCAGTATGTACACGGACGCTGAGAAATTGGGACTTCAACATTCTCAGGGGGACAACGATCCTAGAATTACCCCTATTGGTCGTGTGTTGAGAAAATCTAGGTTAGATGAATTACCGCAATTCATCAACGTATTGAAAGGAGAGATGTCTGTGGTTGGCCCCAGACCATTGTTCAAGTACGACGTCGACATGTTAATGGAAGCGGCGCCGCATGATTTTCAACGGTTATTGACGGTAAAGCCCGGAATCACATCAATTGGCCAAATAAACGTGGGCTATGCTGACACTGTGGCCAAGAATGTCGAAAGACTACGATATGACCTTCAATACCTAAAACAGTATAGCGTATTGGACGATGTTAGGCTAATTTTCAGAACGGTTCAAGTTATGGTCCTGGGCCGGGGGCAGTAGTATAGAGCGCTTTCTTTGAACTAAAAAAGAGGACTTCCAGCGGAAGTCCTCTTTTTTGTAATTGGATCAAAATATAATATTTCTTGATCCTAACTTCAATTAACCAGTCTTAACAAATATTTACCATATCCACTCTTTACAAGTGGCTGCGCGATTTCTTTTAGTTGTGCACCTGTTATGAAACCCATACGAAAGGCAACTTCTTCAATACACCCGATTTTCAAGCCTTGTCTTTCTTCAATTACCTGAACGAATTGGCCGGCTTGCATTAATGATTCGAATGTGCCTGTATCAAGCCACGCCGTACCGCGGTCGAGCACGCCAACTTTAAGTTTTCCCATTTCCAGGTATTTCTTGTTGATATCGGTGATTTCAAACTCACCTCTGGGAGAGGCAGGGATATTTTTGGCAATTTCAACAACATCATTGTCATAGAAATACAACCCTGGAACTGCGTAATTAGACTTCGGGTTTGCCGGCTTTTCTTCTATGGATAACGCATTGTACTTTTTATCAAAATCGACCACACCGTATCGCTCAGGGTCCTGAACTTGGTAAGCAAAGATTACTCCGCCCTCGGGATCATTGTTGGACTGAAGCAGTTTGGAGAGCCCCGAGCCGTAAAAAATGTTATCCCCGAGCACAAGAGCAACTTTATCCGTGCCTATAAAGCTTTCGCCGATAACGAATGCCTGGGCCAGTCCATCAGGCGTTGGCTGTACGGCATAGCTGAAAGTGCAGCCTAACCTGCTGCCATCTCCCAGCAGTTTCTGAAAGTGCGGCAGATCATGGGGTGTTGAAATAATAAGAATGTCGCTGATCCCTGCCAGCATTAGTATCGACAGTGGGTAATAGATCATCGGCTTGTCGTAAACAGGCATTAACTGCTTACTTACTGCAAGGGTCAATGGATGCAAACGCGTGCCGGATCCGCCAGCCAGAATAATTCCTTTCATACTTTTGATTTTAACGTTGAGTTTCGCTCATTTTGACTCGGTCCAGTACATGCTTTCATAGTAATTTTGATACGCTCCCGAAGTCACATTTTTCAGCCAGGAAGTATTATTCAGATACCAATCCACCGTGCGGTCCAATCCTTCGGCAAATTGCAGGGACGGCGTCCAGCCAAGCTCATTCTCCAGCTTGGAAGCATCGATTGCATAGCGCAGATCGTGTCCGGCGCGGTCTTTTACAAAATAGATCAGCTTGGCCGACGTGCCGATTTCTCTTCCCAATTTGGAATCCATCACATTGCAGAGCAACACAGCCAAATCAATGTTTTTCCATTCATTGTGCCCACCAATATTATATGTTTCTCCCACTTTTCCATTGTGGAAAATAACGTCTATCGCTTTGGCATGATCTTCAACGTATAACCAATCCCGGACATTCGTTCCTTCACCATAAATGGGGAGGGGTTTATCATTGAGAATGTTATTTATCATGAGCGGAATCAACTTCTCGGGGAAATGATTAGGTCCGTAGTTATTGGAACAGTTTGAAATGACAACAGGCAGGCCATAGGTGTTGTGGTAAGCACGAACACTGTGATCGGAAGCGGCCTTACTTGCGCTGTAAGGGGATCTTGGATCATACTTTGTTGTTTCCAGAAAGAACTCGGCTGCATCGTGCAATTCGCCATAAACCTCATCTGTGGAAACATGATAAAATAAATGTTCACTCATATTATCCTTCCAGAGCATCCGGGCAGCATTCAAAAGGTTCACCGTCCCGATGACATTGGTCATAAAAAAGCCCGTAGGATTTGTAATGGAGCGGTCCACGTGCGATTCGGCAGCAAGATGTATTACAGAATCAAATGCATGATCTTCGAACAGCTGGCTAATAAATGCTGCGTCAACAATGTCTCCTTTTACAAAAGAATAATTGTCCCGGTCCTCAATGTCTTTCAAGTTTTCGAGGTTTCCAGCGTATGTAAGCGCATCCAGGTTAACGATGTGATACGAGGGGTATTTCGTTACAAAATGGCGCACGACGTGAGAGCCGATGAACCCGGCTCCCCCAGTAATTAGGATTTTTTTCATTTTACGTTGGTATTGGGTGAGCTACAAGATCGAGTTGTTGTCTTTTTGAAAGATCTCATCAAAAAGAGGCAGAATCTGATCTTTTTCAGAAACAATCGGATTTGAAACACCCCAGGGAATGCTCAGGTTAGGGTCGTTCCACCTTATTCCTTTTTCCGATGCTTTATCGTACAGATTAGTACATTTATAATGGAAAATAGCGTCTTCAAGAGCGGCAAAACCATGCGCAAATCCTTCGGGAATGTAAACCATTTTGTGGCTCACATCATCCAGCTCAAAGAGCTCGTATTGACCGAAAGTAGGGGAGTCCTTTCTCAGATCGACAGCCACATCAAGAACCTTACCTTTCAGGACCCTTACAAGTTTTCCTTGCTGAAACGGGGCGGTCTGGAAGTGCAGGCCCCTAACAACCCCCTTTTTAGAGAATGATTGATTATCCTGGACGAAGTTATCCGCAAAGCCCTGCTGTTGCCATTTGCTGGAATTGAACGATTCAAAAAAAAGACCACGGTCATCGTGGAATACGGCCGGTTCAATAATGAAGACGTCCTTGAGCGAGGTGGTTGAAAATTTCATATCGAGTTGAGTAAAAAATGAATATGCTAAAAATAAAATCTGATAATGTTTACCACGATTTGGTTAATCTCAGCCAAATCCCGGATGCGTTATAAATCATTGTGCCCTTATCCACAGCCAGGCATAATGATAGATTCAGATTGTTTTTCAGGTTACGGCCAGTTTCAAGATATCCTGAAAACTGGGCCTCTTCTCCGAAATATGGCGGATAGCTTGGATCCCTGGTATTATTCAGCGAGTGACCCAGCGGACTGGTGCCATAGGTGCCGTAGTTTAGGGAATAAGTTAGTCTCAGCAGTATTGAATAGTCTTTCGCAGCACCTTCTAATCCTGCATGAAATGCCCGAATGCGGTTATTGGTTATATATTCATTTATGGCAGGAAGATCTGTCCGCGCATACTTTTTGCTTGTCAAAAGTGGATTTCCTAAATTTTCATTCTGGTATGTCCAACCTTTCCTGTACAAGTAATTATTATAATAATCTTCATCACCGGAGGGAGTTATCTTTGCATCAATTTCGCCGCCCTGGCTCTTAGTGTTCATGAATTCAAATAACACCTTTTTAAAACGAAACGGAGATGTTGAATTTTCAAAATTGTTATTGGCAATGCTTAAACCCCATAATCCGTCTTTGACATTGTTTAAATGATAAAGACCGCCTACTTCATAGAAAAACTGGTGATAGAAAAGCATGTCCACTTTCTTGAAATCGAGCTGGATTGCCTGATCAATGGAGCCAAGATGATTTCCAACCTTCGATAATGGTAAACCTGTGCCTTTTTCACCATAACTCTTTCCAAGTAGGACATACTCAAAGGTTTTTAGCGGGGATAGCTTAAAAACGCGTGCGGTTCATCTTTTTTCATTCCCCCAAAAAACCTGATGGTTGAAACCTGCTATAAACTTAACCTTCCACTGAGGCTTTCCAAACCGTCCGTAAAATGATTTCTGGTGAAAAAACGTGTTGACAATGCTGTCCGTCGTGGTATAATTGACGGCCTTATTACCCACCCACCCGTGTGCAAAATTTCCTTTTACGGAAATCAGACCGTTTAACAAAGGCAAATCCCAGAACTCGGGTATAGAAAGCTCCACTTTTGGGATTCCTAGCGCATTTCCGGATATCGAAAAAGCACCGCTTGAAAGTGTCGAATCGACCAGTCCCATAATGTCTTTGCTCCGTCCTGCTTTGAGCTGAAATATGCCCAAGCGACCTTTGGCGTATCCCTCGATGAGAATGGCATCGACTGACTTACCGGCATTAAGCCTACCCTCAATTCCCAGTCCCCAATCTACCAGTCGCTTGCTGTCCGTTTTGTATGGTCGCACAAGTACACCGCCGATGGCCGCTGAAACGCCGGTCAGCGGAACATTACCGTACTGATTGGCACGCATCCAGAAAGGCACATGGTTATTGCTGGTAGCGATCGCAGATGCTGAAATAGCGTAATAGGGGGAATTTGAAGGCTTCCGGGGTACTGACAGACTATCAACAGTCTCAGAGGCATCTGCCAGCTCATTTGTATCCTGCCGCGTTTCAAATCGCTTGGAAACCGTATTTGGAAATCCTGAAACAGGTGCTGTGAACAGCATGCAGCAGCACGGATTCAAGATTATTAGCAGAAACAAATTTTTGTAATTCATATTTTACGGTGAGTATATAATTTAAATCCAAAAGCGTGTCAGGAGCTTATGAGCGATTCTTCCCTTTTTTGTTTCAAGATCGAATTGAAATGATCTTCATACTTGTTCACTATCTTATTCCACTCATATATTTCCGTAATCTTGTGCAGATTGGCTTGTAAATAATGATCGTAATCTGCCTTTTGAACAGTATCCAGTTTTTGCCTCACATCATCTGCATTTGAGAAATAGAAAGCATCTTTTTCCAGTATTGAAGAATTAAAAAGGTTGTCATTAGCGCAAATCAGGGCATGAGAAGCCATGGCCTCCAGCAGCGAAGGATTGGTTCCGCCCACCGAGTGTCCATGAAAATAAAGGTTCGAGAAATATCGGACACTATTCAAGATATCGATGTCATAAATGCCGCCAACGAACCTGATGTGACCTTGATCTTTGTATTTGGCTTTAAGGAATTCTCCGTACTTGGTTTTATGATTTCCAATTACCAGGAATGTTGTTTTTTTGGTTGCCAGAGATGCTCCGTCCAAAATAGCTTCAATGTTGTTCTCCGGTTCCAAACGCGCTACAAGCATGTTGTAGGAAAATTCACTCACACCATACTTCGCTAGTTGCGATGGATCCGCATCGTAAAAAGGATATGCACCGTATGGTATATACGTCGATGTAATATTATACTTTTTAGTCAAATATTCCTGAATTCCGATTGAATCCGAAATCCAGTGATTACTGAAAACCGTAGCGAGATATTCGGCCTGCCGCAGAAACCATTGCACTGGCTTTGAGTATTTGGACCTGGACCATTCAAGCCCGTCCATATTGGTTGTAATAATAGCTTTTTTTGGAAGAAGCCAGCCCCAAACCGTGCTGCTGGTGTATCCCAATTGCAAAATAATGTCAAATGACCGCTTCCGGGTGTGAAGAATACAGTTCAAGTCATATATAAACTGTCCGGCTGTGCCCCATTTATCTTCCGGATCATTGCAGTGAACAAGTTCAACGCCATTCCATTCTGCCTCCTGGTACGGGTGAGAATGTGAGTTGTAAACAGTTACTTCGTGGCCGCGTTTAACGAGTCCTTTCGCTAAATACTCGGCAAATTGTTCAAAACCACCATAATGGTTGGGTATTCCTCGCGTACCAATTACTGCAATTTTCATAATCTTGTTCGTTGAGTTTTATTCTTTGATTTCTGTAACCTTTGAGCCTTTTTCCAGTCCTTTGGATTTATAAAATCCTTTTATGCGCACCCTTCGCTGCTTAGATTCGGACGCAAGAATTGGGACATTGAACTTTAAGAATATCTTGTTATTCTCTGATTTGAAAATAGAACTTCTCGGGATATTATGCCGCATTAGAATGTATCCTGATCTTGAATTGACAAACCAAATCGGAGTCAAAACACTTGTTATAAACAAATTTACAATTTTTAAAGCCGGATTTTCTGCCGTTGATCCAAAATTCAGAGACTTGTTGACTTAGCGCGATGCCCGCGTCGAGAAAGATCAGGAAAAGAAAAGGAATAAGTTTCATACGCTTAGTTATTTTTCACCCCGTTTTTACCTGAAAGTATTTGCAAATAAAAATCTTTGGTAAGCTTCCGATATTAACCCAATCAAACTGTGTACTAATAAGACGATCGGCGGTTTCCTTAACACTCTTTAGCAATGCGGGGTTCTCTACCAGGCGGATAAGCTGATTGGACAAATCCTCTGCGTCCTCACTTTTGAACAGAAACCCCGTCTCATCCTGTTTGATAAATTCCTTAAACGGCATCAAATCAGAACACAGAACAGGTTTTCCGTAACTTAGACTAAGCAGCAGAACACCACTCTGATAAATTTCACGGTAGGGTAGAACTATCAGATCTGCCATTTCATAAAATGAAGCGACCTCTTCATCAGGAATATATCTGAATTCTGTTGTCACATTTTCACTTATTTTCAATTCAGAAATTAAATCAAGATAGTCCTGTAAATCGCTCTTCCAGGCTTTTCCAGCAATGGTTAAATGGATGTTATATCCTTTTTGCTTAGCAGAGGCAAAACCTTTCAATAAAACATCCAAACCTTTGACCTGCTTAACCTGGCCGAAGAAAAGTATTTTAAAAACCGGGCTGTTGACCTTTATTGCAAAGGCGGGTTTAATGAATGGCAGATAATTTCCATGCGGAATTACCGTTTTCGGGCACGCTACAAATTGCTTCTCGTTTAATGCCTGAAGTGACGCCTGATTATGAACGATTGCGCCATCAATCAAGGCATAGCAAATCTTTTCTATTGCATTGCTGGCGCGTTTATCGAAAGCATTTACATCATGTATGGTCGCTACTGTGTTAAAGCGGCTGACTTTTCCGAGTGTCAAGACAATCAGATCAATGGCCCGAAATGTAAAAAAATGAAGGTGAACAATTTGTGAACGATTTTTTTTAGCTTGTCGAAATGCAGCAGCATGTCCGCGTATATATTCCGTAGCTTTTCCCAGTACTTTCCGAGACCAGAGATTGTTAAATGAGATTACTGTTTCTACATTTTGAAATGATCTGATATTCGTTTTGTCGCAAGTATAATATTGCACCCGAACATCATTCTGGCCTAAGCCGTATGCCAATCCGTAGTCGTAATAATCCATCCCTCCATGTCCGCCAACGGGCTCAATAAGGGTTATAGGTGTAGTTAATGTAATCCTTTTTTCTGTCATAACGTTGAGTAGATGCTTCAATATTGACCATAAGGTTATTGCATCAGATAACCTGGGAAAGAGCTGAAATGATAGCACCTCTGCGCTTCGAGATGTCTTTATTAACCAATTGCCTGAGGTCAAATGTATATTTTTCAATATCAAATCTATCTATCGAACGAAGCGGCTCTTCTTCCTCATTGACAAATTTTTGATTTTTGTCAGAGTAATTATAGATCGCATAGCGAACATTATTTGCCTGGGCCAAAACTGCCGGGTGCAGCCTGGCAGTCAGGACAAAGCTGCTCTGAACAATCGATGCCACGGCCGCATCGACTTCATGTCCCACAATGTTTTCAACTGCCAGATTTTGACTTTGTAAAATATTCAGCGCAAATGTTTGCTTGATCTTCATCTATATCCAGATCGCAGATTAGATTAACAACTTTACTTACTCCTAATTGCCTGCATAATGAAACAGTAAGTTTCGCAAGGGCACGGTTCACTTTGTTATTATCAAGATGCTTATATTCCTTCAAATCACGGCAACTAAAAACGACATGTGATTCCGGAAGCGAGGCAAGATTTACGGGCTTTTCCTCTAAGAAAGCAATATCAGGAACAAATTGTATTTTGCTTTTCTGAAAGCTGAATCTTTGCGCTATTGCTACCGATTTTTTATCGCGAAGAAACAGCTTGGTAGAAATGGTATTAGCAATTGCAATGTATAGCTTGGTTTTCAGTTTTTGCACTGCATCAATGCCTATTCCGAAATAAAAAACTTTGATATTTAAAGCCTTAGCAACCATCATATATTTTATCCCGCCGGTTCCTCCCTGATCCATGAAGCAAGTGCCTCCGCCCCAAATAATAGCAGAAGAGCCGCTTACTTTTGATTTGAATTCAGAAATAGATTTATTTTTTTGTAACGAGTGTATTTCAATGTTTACTTTTTGATGATGAGATTCGACAACTTTTTCAAGTGTGTCTTTATCTCCGTAGGTGAAGATTACAATAGAATCATAGTGATTTTTGAAGTAATCCAAAAGAGAGTTCAACATTAATAAGTCTCCGAAATTTCCTCCATAATATCCAATAAGCGATAATTTCATTTAGAAAGAGCAATTTTTAGAGCCTTCGTCTGACCCGTATATACAAAATAATACAACACTGCAATAATCAGTTCACTCAGAATATAGCTGAATGCCAGGAAAGTAATGCCGTATTGACTGAACGAGAATACCAGAATGGCCTGCACGACAACTGAGATCAAAGAAGAAGCTAATTTCTTGCCAACGGTTTGTTCAGACAAAATAGCCGCTCCCAAAGCCGTAGAAAAAAATCTGAATGGCAGGCTGCACGCAAGTATCCTTAATATAACGGCTGATTGAGAAAATGACTCAGGATAAAAGAGGTCTATTATAACCCCAGAGGAAATGTATAATGCAAAAGCTACGGTAATTCCAACAAGGAAAGAAATACCTGCATGGCGTAAGGGAAGCGAAAAGGAATCACTGCTCAGCGCTAATTTGTGATACTTTGGTAAAAAGTAAGTGCCGAAAACAATATTGGGCATAATGTAGCAAGCAGCCAGGATAGTGTTTGCAGACGAGTAAATCGCGGAACTGGATGAACCAAAAAGATATATTGCAAAAATTGTTGATATCTGAATTTGAGCGACATTCAGTGTTCCATTGAAAGAATAATTAACCGACTCTTTCCAAAATTTAAATAGCTCTTTGCCGGTCGGCAGATTTTTCAATACTCCTTCGAAGTACGCACTTTTATTCAAACTAATTAATATAATCAACGCGATCAGGTGAGCAACAGCCAGTGAAAGACCTATCATCGGCAAGCTTGAAACCAATATATAGCTGCTGACGAATACAATCAACAGCCTTAATAGGGGCAATGTGCTTTGAATAATGGATACGCTGTTAAACTCCTCTTTGTATTGCGCGTATGACACACTCAGATATTGAACGGAAAGAGGAAAATAGTAAGTCGACAAGTATAATGCTGTGGGAACAGACAAATCGGAGTCCACAAAAAGCAATGTGCTTACAAGAAACGCAACAACGGTGGTAAATACCAAAGTTACAATTGCAGAAGCTTTCAAAGGCACGAGCGGGGTAGAGTTGATGCATGCCCGGCGTAAAAACAGGCCCGAAATTCCTACTCCCGCAAATGGCCCAACAATAGACATAATCGAGTTTGAAGCTGCATACTTTCCAAACTGATCAATGGGTAAATTATGACTGATAACAATTTGTAAAAGAAAAGTTGCGCCAGCTGCACCAAAACCGCTAAGAATTACTTTGAGAATTTTGTTCACTTGCATGACTTACCTAGTTCTCGATACACTGAGGTGATGAAAAAGTAATTTTTGTATGACTATAAATACCCCTAGCCATAAAATACTTATCGATTGTGCAGAGAAGCCTGATGTCAGGATTTTCTACGCAATTTCAAGGGCAGAGTCATGTATAAAAAGAGATTATAAATACTTCCAGGTTGCTGGATTAAGTGATTATATATCTTTTTAATTACAAAGCCAAACAAGCTACAGCCCAGAATAAACTCCTGTGTATCCGAAATTTACATATAAATCACCCATCAACGTAGGTGGGATTCAAACCCCTCAAATTCAAGATTTGTCACCTGCTTCAACCATGACTGATAGTCGAGTTGCTTGCCAGGTAGCGCTGTAAGAACGTCCATAAAGAATGTTGCCCCCATATTCATACTGATCTCGTGAAATGAAGTAAGTTAGTACTTTCTCAAGGTTCGAAATATATGTTATAAATCGATAGGAAAAGGTTGTCGATAAACTGACAGTTGTCATGCTGTCAGGGTTACGGAACATTTCGAAAAGGTTAACAAAAAGCAACCCAAAGAACGCATAGAGAATCATTCTCTTTTTAGGAATCGGAGAGTAGAGATAATGTCGGGCAATCAGGACATATAAACCAATCCAAAGAATATACCTTCTCAACCAGTTCCGGTCATAGCTAATCCTGACCAATATAAAGAGAAGGACTAGCGTGAGATTATCACGCTTGTAGTAATAAGAATATATGGCAAACAGGGCTAAACCATACATTCCCATACTCATTAGATACAAGAAGTAGCCATTCCCGCTAACCGCAAGTGCAGCAACCCTTGCGCCCTCTTTGTTGAGCTGCGAGTATCGGAATATTGCCGGCTCTCAGAAGAAAACAAATGCTGCTATAAGGCCAATACAAATAAAAATGTAAGCTGAAATTTTCATTTTAGATTTTAGGAAGGCTTTAAAGTCCTGGCTTTTCGTCTTTATCTTGTGTAAGGCCCTGAGGCTTAGCACGATTTTTCAAGGAAGCAAGAAGATAACCTACATTTATAAAAAAATATCCGACTATCACCATTTGAATAACATTCTGGTAATTTCCGGATTCGTACATTTTCTCTGAATAAAAAAAGTGCGATAAGTGCTAGCGAATCAAGACGATGAAAGTAGACATTTCAAAAAGCTTGGTTGAAAAAGTATTAAATTTCTTCAAACAAGGTAAAAACATATAACAAAAAGCTAAATAATTAGACCCATAATCATTCACAATTAACTGATTGCTGAACACATCCTCAGCCAACTTCAAGCCAAGCTGGGTTTTACCTTTTACTTTTTCTGATTCATTACCTTGAAATCCTGGATGTCTCCTTTTTGGAATAAATCCTTATGAGCCTGAAGAACAATATTGTTTGAAGTCTGAGACAAGGCTAGGTCAGCATAATTATTTCCATGATTGAACCAAGATTCTTCGGTAAAACGGAAGTGCTGCAATCTTGACCTTTCCTTTGTATTTTTGGTCAACATACCTAATCAATTCCTTTGAAATTTTATCCGTCCTCATTGATCCGTACATGTTATGGATAGACAGTGAAAATGTAATTTTGGGATACAGTTCTACAAAATTATAGATAATCCTTTCCCAGTTATTAACATACTTCTCATTTGTAAAACCGATGCGTCTTAATTCTGTGTCTGAAGAAATTAAATTCGTTTCGATGCCATTTGTATTGCTTCCGCCTGTGATTACGATTGAATTACAGTATTTTACTATTATTATTTACCAATGATGCAAGCTCCTTTAATAGTTTATAATAATAGTTTAGGTAAGTTTTATCCCACGGCACCGGGGCTTTCGAATACTTGCCAATTCCATTTTCGACGTAATTGTCCTGATGCACCCAACTCATTGTTTTTACATCTAACTTATAGAGCCATTCAGGGCACCATCTTCCCGGAAGTATTGCTAGTATTCAGTTTTTTATTATGTTGAATAACCTTTGCGAATACCTTTTTGTATTGGAAAGTCTGTATTCATCCTTAGCGGGATTTATTCTTGACCATCCCACGTAATAGGTAACTCCCTTCACACAGTTCAATGCCAATAAACTATCAAGACTGCTTTGTTGTATTTGCCTCTAACAACTACGTAAATGTCTGGATATGTATATGTCACTTGCCCGTGCACCTTTTCGCATATGACCGTACTCATCATGAGAACGAAAATACTCCATATCCAAGATTTAGGAAACATACATTTGCAAGTTTTATACAGAGCCATCCACTTACTCAACTTAGCAAACACAATGCTATGTGGATAGGCCTATGTGTTTAAAGTGAGAAAACTGTTCTTGCGCAGCTAGTCTTGAAAGCTGTTAATCAATTGTCAGTTCATTCCAACCAATTTTTTGATCTTGCTACTGATTGTTGGGGAAGTTGGTGCTTCTTCGGAATAGTATCCATAACCATATCCTCCGTATCCGTACCCATAACCATATCCGGCACCGTAGTTCACTCCGTTGAAAATGATCGACAGATTTGTAAATCGCTTAGCTCTTTGAAGATCTCCAATTCGTCTGAGGTGATCCACCAAAGTATAATTGAAACGGACGATATACAAACTGGCATCAACATGCTCAGCAATCTAAAGCCGAGTCTGTTACGAGACCGTAGGGAGGCGAGTCAATTAGAATATAGTCATATTTGGTTTTTAATTCTGTAAGCAAGATTCGGCAGCTTACCATTGCTGAGTAGTTCTGACGGATTTGGTGGAATTGGTCCGCTTGTCAAAACATCGAATTTGGGATGCACTCCGGTAGACTGAATGTAGTCTTCGTAATTTCCTTGCCCGATTAAACAGTTAGAAGCACCAAACTTATTTGGGATCATTAGTCGTTCGTGCAAAGTCGGCTTACGCAAATCAAGGCCAATTAGCAAAACCCTTTTATCAGAATAGGCAAGACTTGCAGCCAGGTTTATACTAACAAAGCTTTTCCCCTCACCACCAATTGAAGAGGTAAACATTATTACCCTACATCTTCCATCTCCAAGGTATTGAAGGTTTGTCCTTAATGCACGAAACTGTTCCGCCACTGCGCTGCGACTTGTCATTTTAATGATTGCGTCCTCACCTGGTTGTCCATTGCCGGCGGCTTTCATTTGCCCAATTTCACCAAGTATAGAGGAGTGCGTTACTTTTTCTATTTCTTCGCGGCGTTGTACTGTGTTATTCAGTAAGAATAAGATATTGATAAGTAAAATTGGAATTACCAATCGAGCAATTCCTGATCCTAACCAGACAAATGATTTTTGCGGCTTTATTGGATTGAAAAAGTTGAAATAGGAGCGTCTATCAGCCTGCTATCCGTCACAGTAGAAGCATACGCCAGCGCAGTTTCCTCTCGTTTTTGAAGAAGATAAAGATATAGCTCTTCTTTAATCGACTGTTGTCGTTTGATGCCAACGAATTCACGTTCTTTTTTGGTATACTTCTAAGCCCGGCTGAAAAGCGTGTATTAATGCCTTCCAGGTTTCGCTTAGTTACTGCCATTCCTCGCTTTAAATTTTGAACATTTTCCCGGATTGACTGTCTCGTCCCAGCCAGCTGAGTATTTATCGTTTGCAAAAGTGGGTTGTTTGGCGAAGTAGTTCGCGCGTATCTTTCACGTTGCAGTTCCAGTTCATTAAATTTGGTTAGAAGCGACACAAGAACCGGATCGTCTATCATATATGTTGCTGGCGCTACTGCACCTTCGCCAGCATTTTGAATGTAACTATCAACGCTTTCTAGAATGCTTATTTTGGTATTAACCTCGTTTAATTTCGAGTCATTCTCTTTTATATTTTCGAGAAAAAGTTGAGACTCCGCACTGATGTCCGTTATACCCTGACTGGTTTTGTACGATTCAACATCTTTTTCAACATCACCTAATTCGCCGGTGATCAGACCAAGTCGGTTTTCAATGAATTTAAGGGTATTACTAGCTTCACTATTCTTATCGCTCAATGACGATTGCACATAAACATCAAGAAGTTTGTTTAAAACATCCTTTGATTGCTGTACATCCGAATCTTCGTAAGTAAGTTCCAGTACGGTGCTTTTTGCATTGGGCTGCTCTACTTTCAAGTTGTTTAGCATGTCTTCGGCAAGCTCCTTCACATCCTTGAACGTAACCTTAACATCTTCGAATTCAAAATTTGCTCCTTTATTGACGATGAAAGCGCCCCAGGAATTATTGAAACGTTGATTAAAAGTAAACAACTTGTCTTCGTCGTTAAACTTGAAAATGTAAGCTGTCGACAATGTGTATTTGTAAAGGCTCTTTAATTCCAAATGGTGTTATGACTTCGGGGATTACAATTACCGGGCTAGTCTTGTAAAGATTAACAGTATGCAAGCCATCACGAGATGAGTAATCAACATCGAGGCTCAGTCCCTTAATCACTTGTTCCATTAAGGTCTGAGACTTGATAATTTCAAGTTCATTCTCCACTAATTTATTACCTCCAAATTGAGAACTTAATTCGGTCAGTATGTCTCCTTGCGCACCGCCTAACCCTTTTTTTTCATCCTTAATCAATATACTTGTCCTTGTGCTGAAGATTGGCTGTTTTATTTCCAGATAAAAAAACGCCAGAGTCAGTGCCAGAAAAAAGAAGATTGGGAAAAGATACCAGTAGCGAAAGTATCTCCTGATGTACTCACTCAAGTTGAATTCTTCTTCTTTATCGTCGAAAAAATTCTGAGCCGGGTGTTGAAATTATTGTTCATAATAATGAGTCATGATTAGCCTTTCAATTGTTTTGCCGTTACTTGGTTAGATTCAAGATAGAATTCCAAGTGTACTGATTCCACCCACTATTGTAACTATCAAGGGAACCGTTCTAATCCGACTGTCGGTGTCTAACATGCGCGCTTTTACCGGCTCCACATAAATCACATCATTCTTATGTAAATAGTAATACGGGGAATTGAAAACATCACGCGATGTAAGATCTATTCTAGCGTAATGTCTTTTTCCTTCTTCCTCCCTAATTACCATTACAGTGTTTCGATTTCCGTAGATTGTCAAATCGCCTGCTAAACTAAGGACCTCCGGAAGTGTAATCTTCTCGTCAGGAATAACATAAACCGCCGGAAGTTTCACCTCACCAAGTATTGAAATTTTGAAGTTAAGATTTCGTACAATCACTGTAAGGCTCCTTCAAATAATTTTGCAAACGCAGCCTGATGGTGTCGGCGGCATCGGTTGTACGTAAGCCGGCTGACCTTAAGTTTACCAATCAAGGGTATTTCGATTGCTCCGTCCGTATCCACCAGATAACCCAAAGGTTGAACTCCTTGCTCCACCGACATTCGAATAGTTAGTGCTGGCCGTGGTAAATTGGTTAGGTGTATTGAAAACTTCGTTTGCCTCGGGATTTAAGCTTCCAACAATGATAGACAAGATGTCACTAGACTGAATTTTAGGAATGTACTTTTGAGTTATTTCTTAGAGGAATACCTAGTAGTGTCTCCTTGGAAATATACAATCGACTTGGGAGAGACACAAGATGTCGTTCCTGCGATCATCGCAAGGGAGACAAAAAGAAAAATGAATTTGAATTGAGACAAGCGCTTAATGCGTAAGATCATGAGTTAACGTGAGTATGTTAAACTATTATATTAATTTGTTGTCATTCAGATGATTGACTTTGGGGAGAAAGTCAATTGAGAATCATAATTGCTACTCAGAATGTCTACTATTTCACTATGCAAACTTAAAGTACAACAGCGTAGGAGAAATATTTCTTTCTATTGTGCAAAAAAAAGGAATTCTTAATTTGTTACAAATATAGAATAAATTCAATTATCATCATTAAATATTTATAAGTTTTTCGTTTTGAAACGGATAATTTGATATCCAGTTGTGCCTATTGCTCTTTTGGATCATTTCAAGGTGCTGAATTTTGTGAGCATCCGTGCCTAAAAATGTAATCAGATTATTTTTCAGAAGCCACTCAGCCATCTTTGCAATATTATCACCGTAGTAACCAGTTAGCGACAAAATGTTTACCTGTAATTCACAGCCTCCATCGGCTAGTTTTTTATAAACAGTAGGGTCAGAATAAAAATAAGTGTAGCGCTCCGGGTGAGCGAGAACGGGTTGGTAACCTTTTTCGATAATGGAGAAAAGGTTTTCGGAGGTGTTCATCAGCGGTGTGGAATAAGGAAGCTCTACCAGTAATCTGTTGCCTGGTAAGGTCAGCACCTGTTCCCCTGTAGCGAGCATTTCGTTAAAATGTTCGTCAATGAAATACTCAGCAGCTGCATCAATTTGAATTGTGAGACCCGCCTCTTTTGCAGCTTTGCGAACGTCTTCTAGTCCTGATAGAATAATTTCGGGAGTATTCCGGTAACAGTCCCACATCACGTGCGGGCTTGTAAAAATTCTAGTATAGCCCAGGGATTGCATTTTGCTGGCCATTGCGACAGCTTGTTCCACTTGTTTCTACGCCATCATCAATCCCGGGAATTAGGTGAGAATGTATGTCTATTCCTATTCGGCTTAGATTCACATCCTTATTTGTCTTTTTATCAAATAACCAGTTGAGCATATGAATTTCAATCCAGACCAATGGTAGTTGCAACAACTTGGCTTCACGACCGGAACATTGTATAATTAAAAGTAGGACAAATTTAAGATAAAAAAAATGACACTATTTAGAATTTTATACTGAAAATTTTCCAAACAGTTTAAAAATGGAAAATTGCACTATTCTATTGCATCATTCTTTTAACAACCTGTTGTTGCATTCCTCACCGCCCCGCCATCGCTTCCTGGTGCCGCCATAAATCCTGAAATACCTCGCTGGTTGCCCGGAGGCTTGTAAACGTTCCTTCGCCGATCAAATGTCCGTCGCGTAAAATGTACACGTAATCGAATTTCGTAAGCAGGTGCAGCCGGTGCAGGGTCGAGATGACCGCTTTGCCTTTAAATTCTTCGAACATTTTGTCGTAGATCAGCGACTCTGTTTTTGGATCTACACTGCTGGTTGGCTCGTCTAATAACACGATTTCACTGCTTCTGGCTGCCAGAATGCCTCTTGCAAGTGCCAGTCTTTGCTTTTGTCCGCCGGAAAGGTTCACGCCTTTTTCCTGAATGTTGGAATCCAGGCCGCTTGGCAATTTTGCAATCACGTCTGTGAAATGCGCTGTTTTGCAAACTTGCATAATCTCTTCTTCATCGAAAGGAAGTCCGAGTGTAATGTTGTAGGCAATTGTGTTTTCAAAAATTTCCGGATCCTGTGGAAATAAGGTAATCTGATCCGCTAAAACTTGCATGTCAGTCGGTTGATTTTGATCTATCAAAACCTGAGCACCGTTTTCCGGCTCGTAAAGTCCCCTTAATAATGCCAGTAACGTGCTTTTCCCGCTTCCGCTTTCACCGATGAAGGCAATGCGCTGGCCTTTTTTGATCCGGATATGCAGGCCATGCAAACTGTGCGCGCGCGTTTCTTTATCGTAATTCCGTCCGTGAGAAAAGTTCAGGTTGCTGATCTCGATCTGCTGCCAGTTTTCAGGCAAGCCTTCACCTGCGTCTGGACGGTGCTGCTGGTTGTAAGTCTCTGATATAGAGCGTGCCGTTTGTACTTCGGTGTTGTAGCGGATGATTTCCGTGTATTGCCACGCAATGTCCTGGAATACGCTTGTGAACTGGTTTACATAACTCAGCAATGTAACCAGCCCGCCAACAAGGAAGACTTGGCCAGGAATGTAGTTTTGATAAACGTATCCGGTGGTTACGACGACATAGATTAATGCAATAAACATACTAGCCGAAAACCATTTCCATTCATTGATTTTAACGGATCTTAAAAACGGCATAAAGACCTCATCCACTTTGCTGATCAGACTTATTTTCATGCGTTTTTCGAGCCGTAATGTGATGACGGTGATGATATTGGATAAGCTGTCAAATAGCGTTGATGAAACAATGTGTTCGCGTTCATTTGTCTCGTCAAGGGCTTTGATAAATGGTTTGTCAAATTTGAATATAACCCACACATTCACAATGCCGATCAAAACACCGATTGCCCCAAAAAGCGGAGAGAACCAAATGATTGCGATGAACGAAAAAATGAATTTTGCAAAGGCATGCAGAAACATAAAACCGTTTTGAAAAAAGTCTTTCAGGGCTTCATAAGCCTTTCGTATGCGGTTGATCGTGGAGCCACTGTGATGGTCCTGATGCCAGCGAATAGGCAAATGCAGCGCCTGATGATACATTTCGTCCAGGAAGTTTTTGCTCAGATCAAAAGCCAATTTACGCTCCATAATGCGCGCTGGGCCGTGAAATGCCCATTCAGCAAGGATCAAAATGAAATACGCACCGGCATAAAGCCACACATTTTCGAGCACATTCGTCGGATCCTTTTGAATGGATTGGATAAACCAGCCGTAGAGCAGCGGGTGTGCCGCCAATACAATGTTAGCCATCACGAACATGGCGTAAATCAGCACGTAACGTTTTCTTTGCTGACGCGCATATCGCCATGCGGTGGCGAGTAGAGATATATAAGGATTATTCATTACTTGTTTTATTCGTAAACAAAGATATGAAGCTTCCGCGTCAGCTTTGCAACGTTCCCGGAAGCGTGATATTCTTTATAAAAAGAGTAGTTTTTTGTGAAAATCCGATTTTTTCGTAAAAGAGTTTATATCACCCAAATACAACTGAGTTTAACGTCTTTATGAAAAAAACATTTAATAATTTGTTCATAGTGCTGATGCTGAGCATCGGATTACAATTTTCGGCCGCTGCACAGGATGGCTGGATCTCACTTTTTAACGGAAAAAATTTCGATGGATGGAAAATTGGTGCAAACGCCACTTCTTTCACCGTCGTGGATGGGAACATTCAGGTGGCTGGTCCCAGGGCGCATTTGTTCTACGACGGGCCGGTTAAAAATCACATGTTTAAGAATTTTGAGTTTAAGGCAACGGTAATGACTAAACCGGGTGCAAATTCAGGCATTTTCATTCATACAGCTTTTCAGGAGGACGGATGGCCCGCGCAGGGCTATGAAGTGCAGGTTAATCAATCGCATACGGATTACAAACGCACCGGAAGCTTGTATAATGTGGTGGATGTAAAAGAAACTTTTGTGAAGGACAACGAGTGGTATACCGAGTACATTAAGGTTGAAGGAAAGCACATTACCATCAAGATCAACGACAAAGTGGTGGTGGATTATGAGGAAGCAGATGTTGATAAAAGAGAAGGGGATATGAAAACCAAATTTTTGAAAGCCGGCACTTTTGCTTTGCAGGCACATGATCCCAAAAGCGTCGTGCTTTACAAAGACATTATGGTGCGTCCCTTAACTGAATAATATTTCAGTTTATAACAGCATGAAACAAACAGTTCATTTTGAATCAATACTCGATCGCCTCCCCAAAAAGGGAGGCGAATTTTATATGATGGTGCCCGATGAAGTCGCCGCGCAATTTGTAGAAGGCAGACGCCCCGCACGTGTACGTTGTCTGCTTAACGGCACCGTCGATTTTCAATGTGCAGTCCGGCCAAAGGGTGGGGGAGGCTTCTACATTAACATTGGCACACCCATCCGGCAGGAGGGGAAATTTGTTTTAGGCCAAAAGCTTTTTGCTGAGATCCGAAAGGACGACAGCGAATTTGGTCGTGATGTGCCGGAAGAGTTAACCGAACTCCTCGAAATGGATGAGGAAGGCAAGCGGCTGTTTTACGAATCCCTGCCGAGCCATCAGCGTGCCATAATATATTATGTAAATGGTGCCGAATCTGTTCAGGTCAGGATCGACAGGGCCATAATGATGATCAACCGGTTGAAAGTGAAGTAGCAGAAATCGCAAGACGAGATTAGCAGCTTCGTCCAAGCCTTCTTTCATTTTTAGCAGGATATTTTTATATTTGTTCAAATCAAGCGGTTTGCTGACTGGGAAAGTTAAAGTCAGCTCTTTTTTAACACGTCCGTAGTCACTTAAATCTATGGACCTTACAAGCTGAATTTTGAATTTCAATGAATTTGAACTCCACGAAGACGTGCTAAACGCCGTGGACGCTATGAACTACCAGCAGGCGACACCTATTCAGGAACAAGCAATTCCCTTCATTCTAAGCGGTAAAGATCTTTTGGCCTGCGCTCAAACAGGTACAGGAAAAACCGCCGCCATATCTGATTCCTATTCTTGACAAGGTTGCCCATGAAAACAATGGCCACACCGGAGCATTAATTCTGGTTCCAACGCGTGAGCTTGCCGTGCAGATCGACCAGCAGATTCAAGGGCTGGGTTACTTTGTAGGCGCCACGAGCATTGCCGTTTATGGCGGAAACAAAGGTCCGGAATGGGATCAGCAGAAAAAGGCACTTACCCAGGGCGCTGACATTATCATTGCAACGCCAGGAAGGCTTATCGCACATTTGCAGCTCGGTTATGTAACATTTGGCAACGTGAAGCATTTGGTGCTGGATGAAGCGGATCGAATGCTGGATATGGGCTTTTTGAGCGATATTTTAAAGATAATGAGCTTCCTGCCTGCAAAAAGGCAGACGCTGATGTTCTCAGCCACAATGCCGCCTAAAATTGGTGATCTCGCAAAAAGAATTTTGCAAAATCCGGAAGAAATCAGACTGGCAGTTTCACGCCCGGTTGATAGGATCGATCAGCAGTTCTATATGGCCAAAGACGAGCAAAAACTGCCATTATTGCTGCATTTGCTTAGTCAGGTTGAAAGTACGAGCATGGTGCTTTTCACATCACGTAAATCCACCGTTGAGCCGATTGTAAGAGCATTGCGCAAGCTTGGACTCGTTGCCCGAGGCATTTCATCAGACTCGGAGCAAGCAGATCGGGAAATCGTTTTACGTGATTTTAAAAACAGACAATTTCCTGTTCTCGTAGCAACAGACGTGCTTTCACGTGGCATTGATATCGATAATTTAAGCCACGTTGTCAATTACGACGTTCCGCGTGATCCCGAAGATTATGTTCACCGCATTGGCAGAACGGCCCGCGCTGAATCAAAAGGCACGGCGATTACATTTATCAATGAGCAGGATCAGAAATATGTCTTGAAAATTGAAAGGCTTTTTGAAAAAGAGCTTGAAAAAAGGTCGGTAACACAGGATTTGGGATTGGGAGATGCGCCGGTTTTCGAACCAAAGCGTTTCAGGGCTCCCGGTGGCCGTAAGCCGTCCGGTTCCGCCAAACCAGCCCAAAAATCGTCTGGCAGGCCGAAAAGACGTAAACCTAAGAAAGAACAAAACAACCCTACCCAGGCATAGCCATTCAGAGTTTGTCAATATGACGCGGCAGAAGCGAAGATTTGATGTGATTAAATCAATTTTTATTTGAACCATCCAAATGATTTGATCATGTTATGCCTTTTTTGCTTTTCATTTGCTTAGCTTTTTAAGTCGTCATGAATAAACTAAAATACCGTACTATTGGACCGTTTGATCGATTGGATTAGGAATCATAGGTTTAGCATAACCGATCCACCCATTGTTTCCATGGAGGGTCTGTTTTCGCTTCTGCTGCTTTTATTGCTGAGCCTTGTAGCCGTATTTTTCCACCTTATCCGCATATTTTTTAATTCTCCCGTTGATTTTTCAATGGACTGGAATCTGTTTTTAAGCTGGATTCCACTGATTACCGCGTTTCTGGCAGATAATTTTACAAAACGCTTCGGACGCATTCCTTTCACGCTCATTATGTTGACCACGATATGGCTCGCATTTTTCCCGAATGCACCATATATGATCACCGACCTGGCCCATTTGACCGTTGATTATCAGCGTGATCTGACGTGGCATGACACAATCATGCTGTTTTTCTACGCAGAAGTCAGTTTGTTTAATGGTCTGGTGTCACTTTACTGGATTCACCGTTCCTGGCGACGTGTTTTTACGAGAAATATAACCGTTACTTTTTTACTGCTGAGTCTCCCGCTAGCTGGTTTTGGAGTGTATTTGGGAAGAGTAAGACGCATGAACAGCTGGGACATTCTTCATGATCCAAGAGCCATTTTGAACAACCTCATTGAAAGCGCGATGGATCGCACAGCCTGGGTTTTTAGTATGGAGATCGGCATACCGCTGGGGATTCTTTATCTGGTGTTATGGGCCATTGTCCGGTTCAGGATAAGATATAGCAAGAAAAACAGAGGCGTGCAGCAGGAAGATTAGCGCGCTTTTTTAAAGATATTTTAGCCAAAAAAATTAAATATCGAGATGCGAATATCCGATAACGTTAAGGATTCTTATTCGTCCCAATATAATGACGCTTCGGTTGCTTGGCGCAATACGGGCGCAAAATACAAAGCGCAGAACATTGTCGAGCTTGCAAAAAACGTGAAGTTCAGGAATGTGCTTGAAGTAGGGGCAGGCGAAGGGAGCATCCTGAACTGGCTTTCGCAATGGGATTTTTGTGAAGATATGAGCTGTGTAGAAATTTCAGAAAGCGGCATTGAGCTCATCAAATCAAAGCACATTAAGAACCTGAAAAATGTACTGCTTTTTGACGGTTACCAAATCCCTTTTCCCGATAATCACTTTGATCTGGTAATTTGCTCGCACGTGTTGGAACATGTTGAACACGAGCGCATTTTGCTTCGGGAAATCAAACGGATTTCAAAATATCAGATCTTCGAAGTGCCTATTGACTTTTCTTTTTATGTTGATAAAAAAGTAAGGCATTTCCTTTCCTGACGGGCACATTAACATTTACACACCCGCGCTGCTGCGATTTTTATTAAAATCCGAAAACTTTGAAGTGGTGAAAGACATTTGTCACCTGTACAATGATGAGGTGCTTTTGCCAACATATAAGAATAACAAAGCTGCATTTTACATCACCAAGGCAAAGCATTTTATCTTGAAATCGTTTCCTTATTTGCTGGGCATCAAACCCAATGCGTATGCTGTGTTGACGGCTAAGTCCGAAAAAGACCTTTCCATATTTTAAGTGGCTGAACAGTTCGCACCACTGCAAATCCTTTATCAGGACGCCGACCTTGTTGCTATCAACAAACCCAACGGTCTGCTCGTCCACCGGTCGCCCATTGCCTGCGACACAAATATTTTCGCAGTCCAGCTCCTTCGGGATCAGCTAGGGCAAAAAGTTTATCCCGTCCACCGTCTCGACCGCAAAACTTCCGGCGTGCTGCTTTTCGCGCTCAATGAAGAAATGAACAGCGTCATGCAGCAGCAATTTCAAAACGGCGAGGTCGAGAAGACCTATCACGCCATTGTGAGAGGTTACACGCCAGATACACTGGACATTGATTATCCCCTCAAAAAAGAAGACGGCACAATCCAGGAAGCATTCACCTCCCTCCGAACACTCCAAAGAACCGAAGTCAATTTCTCCGTCGGCAAGCATCCCACCTCCCGCTACTCCACTTGTCGAATTAAAGCCCACCACCGGCCGCATGCACCAGCTCCGCAAGCACATGGCCACATCTTCCACCCAATCATCGGCGACAGGCCCTATGGCTGTAATAAGCAGAATAGGTATTTTAAGGAGGAGCTTGGGATGAATGAGATGATGCTGCATGCTTCAAAAATTTCTTTTCTGCATCCCGCTAAAGTCAGCGCCAAGAAGTCGCCGCTTCATTTAATGCTCCTTTTTTAGATATGATGGAGCTGCTTGGTTTTGAATATTAAGATTTGAGCTTTTCACTCCTCCCTCATTTTCCCACGCAAATACCGCGCTGCCCTGCGCAGCGACCCCAGCCTATCTGACAACGAGCCTATCAAACCGCTGTCGGCTTGTTCGATGTCGCTCATGTTGATTCCTGATTCCAGTTGTTTTGGATAGATCAGCATGATGCTTTGCTGCTGCAAATTGTTGGAAAGATAGGTGGGCAGGTTTTCGAATTGAGGAATGTAGGATGCTGAGCCTTTTCTTGCGGATACGATCACGAAAAGATCATCTATTCTAAGCTCATTCGAGAATGTCTGAAACTGGTCCCACGTGTTGAAAAGGTTATATTCCACGTCAATGGTCGTCGCTTTTCTTGCCAAAACTGCTTTGACTTCTTTGATCGTGCGGGCGGAACTGTAAAAATGATGGGCATTGCATTCAGCTTTGCTAATGCAATAAGCTTTTCCAGCCAATGTAGAAAACCGGGATCATTACTGCCTGCCGGCGGCACGGCAACCACAATTCTGTTCAATGTATTGAAGGGCTGGACGGGCTTGTAAATGTAGATCGTCTCGAAAATCCGCTTGACAATGTTGTTGATTTTTGGCCCGAGGAAGGTCTTGTAATCCGTTTTCTGATGCAGGCCAATGACCACGTCGGTAATGTTTTGCTCCTTAATGGAATACGTAATCCCATTGCTGATATTGGCATCGTAACGTGTAAGCGGGATCAGCACATTCTCCGAAGCACTGCGCATGATCGACTGCCTTACTGAGGACTTTTTTGCCATGTGAAGCCGAATCATGATTTTGATCCTGGTCTGTAACAATGTGAAGTCCGAAAATTGGAATCGAGCTGTGTTTTGCTTTCAACATTATGCTGAAATCCACCAAATCAGCAACCATATCGGGATAGGAAAGCGAAACCAGGATCTTTTCATCCGTAGCCGCATTGGTTTCTTCCGAGTCTCTTCCTCTGCGACAGCGCGAGCCGTTTAGACGCGCGTTCCACGACGAACGAGCTGACAGCGCAGCTCACCAGGATGAGTAAAATCGTCCCGTTCAGCACATCTTCATCCAAAAGACGGATTGGCTGGCCCAGCGCAGTTTCACCTACAATAATGTTATAACCGACCAGGATAATAGCCAGTGTAGCAGCGGCATGGGAAGAACTTAGTCCAAAAATCATCAAACCTTCGTCCGAAGACAACCGAAAGACTTTCTGTGTGATCCATGCTGCCAGATATTTACTGGCCAAAGCAATCACCAGGATTACACCGGCCACTTTTAATGCACCCCAGCCATGCACCAAAACACTCACGTCAACGACATTCCCACACTGATCAGAAAAATGGGATGAACAATGCATTTCCCACAAAGTCAATGCGGTTCATCAAAGGGGAGGAGTGGGGCACAAATTTATTCAAAACCAAACCGGAGAAAAACGCACCGATAATGGCTTCTACGCCTGCGATTTCTGCTAAAAAGGAAGCCAGGAAAACCATGGCCAGTACGAAAATATATTGCGAAACGCTGTCGTCAAAACGTTTGAAAAACCAGCGGCATATCATTGGAAAAACAAACAAGACAACGGCCACAAAGAATGCAAACGAGAATCCCAGCCTAAACCAGAATGCAGGAGAAACGTCCCCTTTTGACATCCCGGCAATCCCGGCCAAAATAAGCAGCGCTAAAATATCGGTGATCATTGTTCCACCGACCGTCATGTTAACCGCACGGTTTCGCGTAACGCCATATTTGCTGGCAATCGGGTAGGAGACGAGCGTATGCGTTGAAAACATGCTCGCAAGCAATAACGAGGACACAAAGCCGTAACCTAATATATAGTAACTCGCCAATGTGCCGCTGACGAGTGGAAGCACAAATGTGGTTAGCCCGAATACAATAATTTTTCCGCTATTTTTCTTAAACTCAGCAAGGTCGATTTCTAGGCCGGCTAAAAACATAATGTATAGCAACCCCACCGTTCCAAACAGCACAATGCTGCTGTCGCGACTCAGCAGATTCAAACCATAAGGCCCCGCAATGACGCCTGAAATGATCAGTCCGATAATATGCGGTACTTTAATTCGGTTAAAAAGTATGGGGCAAAAAGAATAATAAAAAGGACCAGGGAAAAAATGATTACCGGATTTTTGAGCGGTAATGTCAGGTCCAGCATTAGCAATGAAGTCATAAGCACAAGTTTAGCCCTATTTTTGCCGGTCGGCAGCCAGGGTGTAGCTGATTTTGCAATCGGTGCGTTCCACTTGCCGCACCCCCTCCATTTTGCCTTCTTTCAGTTCGAGCGTTACCCGGATCACAGATTCGGAACCGGGCTGACCATTGCTGACTTCAAGCCGGTTTTGAATAAATGAACCGTTGTAAATCCGCGATAGTTCGTTTCCAGCGAAAGCATTGACCACAATTGCTTTGTTCTGGTATGCAATTTCCCAGGTTTCTGTTTTCGAATCGCCGATGGCCGATCCGGAGCAGTTCGTCTCGGTACAACGCATTTTTACAATCCATTTTCCAGTAACTGGCTGAGCCTGCAGCGAGTCGGTGTATGCAGTAGAATCTTGTTGCTGTTTTTTTCTTTTTTGTTGCAACTCGGTTTCCAGCAGCGTTAATCGCTGTTCCCACTGCATTAAGGTTTGCTCTTTTTGCACCAACTGCTTTTCCTTCTTATCCAGCTGCGCTTGTTTTTCCTTAAATCCGCAGCTCTGCAGCGAAGCGGCGCAAATCAGTAAAAATATAGGCAATCTCATCATGTGCGTTCTTTTTGAATTGCCTAAGATTAACGAATTATAACCGGCTTTGCAAAAAGCAGCGGGTTGAGGTCTCGTGTGATAGCAATGCAAAGCCCGGACAATGTTTAGTTATCCGGGCTGCTGAATTGCCGTTTAATGCGGTTTTTCCAAATTAATCGTTTCCAGAAGTGCCGCTGCCTGAGCCGCTACCTTTGTTTTTTCTCTTTTTGCTTTTTTTAGATTCACCGTCAGAAGTGGATGTGCCGGTTGATGTGCCCGCATCACTTCCTACTGTGCTCTGGCCGCTGGTTGAGCCCGAAGTGCCGGAAGTCGTTCCTGACGTTCCCGAAGTTCCTGAACCGGTTGTGCTTCCTGAACCGGTTGTACTTCCTGATCCGGAAGCGCTGCTGCCCGATCCGCTACCCGTCGTTCCGCTGCCGGTTGTTCCGCTTCCTTGCTGGTAACCGCTGCTTCCCGATGTTCCTGAGCCGGTGGTTGTTCCAGAACCGGATGTTCCTGAGCCACTAGTGCTTCCTGATCCGGTTGTGCTTCCCGTTCCGCTGCCGGATGTTCCGCTGCTGCCGCTTCCTTGCTGATACTGGCCGCTGCTACCCGAGGTGCCGCTTGTGCCGGAGCCACTCGTGCTGCCAGTTCCGGATGTGCTACCCGTTCCGCTGCCCGTTGTTCCGCTTCCCTGCTGATATTGTCCGCTGGTGCCGGATGTGCCGGTTGTTCCCGAGCCAGTTGTTCCTGAACCCGTTGTGCTTCCCGTTCCGCTGCCGGTTGTTCCGCTTCCTTGTTGATATTGGCCGCTGCTGCTGCCTGTAAGTCCCTGATCCCGTTGTTCCGCTGGTGCTGCTTCCTGTGGAGCCGCTACTTTGCGTTGTGCTGCCAGATGTTCCTTGTGAATTCTGCTTTGATTTGTCTGATGTTTGTGCGAATGCCGTTGCTGCTGAAAGCATCACGAACAAGGATACGCTTAATGTTAACTTTTTCATTTTGATAGTTTGTTAGATGTCAATGAATTAATAATATGGATATTTTCAATTGACGGCGAGTATATAAAAGTCGTTCCAATAAAAAAGTGTGGAGCGCTTCGTCCCATCCGATTTCCGGTGGCCTGCTTTTTTAATAAATTCAAACAAATCTTACTTCCAAGAACCATCATGGCCACAGCTTCCTATTCTTACGATCTGCCCGGAACAGTGTCTGCTGTTTTTTTTACTAAACAACACGCGCAAGGCGCCTATCGCGGACTGCTCCGGCTGGGTCATACCGAAGACGACATTTCGGTGTTAATGTCCGATGAGACCTTAAACGAGCATGCAACGGCAAACAATGAGCAGAATTATGCTGATGCCGACATTGCAGATGTCAATCCGCAACCTCAGTCAGATTCGAAGGCAAAACAAATTATCGCCGATGCGATCATCTCGATCACTTCCATGATCTCATTGCCGGAACTGGGCATTTCAATTTCAAGAAAGCTCGTCGGGAAAATTTCTCAAAACCCAGGTGAAGAAAAAGATAGAAAGGACACCGTGGCAGGCATTATAGCCACCACAATCCCGGAGGAGCATTGTCAGACCTACGAAAGCGGCATTCAGGAAGGTGGGATCATTATTAGTGTTGACCCTAAAAACCATGCGGAAAGAGATGCGATTATCCGGGAATTCCGCCTCAATGAGGGGCACGACATCCTGGGTGACGGCGGTTATACGGAGCTGGATTAACATTATATTATTATCAAATACCAAAGAAATTTAATTAGCGGCCTGGTACAGCATTTGTATAAGCACAGACTTCACTAAAAATGCTAATCATGGATAACGGCACGGGTTCCGAACCTAAATTCAAAACCAAAACCTCAGCAGGCGCGCAGCCAGCATTGATGAAATTATTTCTGGATAGTCTGCGTGATATTTATTGGGCAGAAAATCACCTTGTTAAAGCATTACCAAAAATGATGCATTCGGCCACATCTGAAAAGTTGAGCGCTGCAATTGCTAATCATTTGGAGGAAACAACAGAACACGTTTCCCGATTGGAGCAGATTTTTGAATTGCTTGGCGAAGAGGCCATTGCAAAGAAATGTGACGCGATGGAAGGCTTGTCCAAAGAAGGAGAAGTGATCATCGAAAGCACAGATCAGGGAACTGCAACGCGTGATGTTGGGATTATCCTGGCCAGCCAGAAAGTTGAGCATTACGAAATCGCCACTTATGGCGGACTTACGCAGCTTGCGGCAACATTAGGACTGGAAGATGTGGCTGATATACTGGCTGAGACATTAGCAGAGGAGAAACAGGCTGATGAGCTTTTGACTGAAATCGCTGAAAACAGCATTAATTACGAAGCAGCTGACGAAGGATAATGTTGTCAGGTCATGCTTGTAACATAAATCGCTGCGGGTAAATGGCATTTGAAAGGCCAGTTATCCGCAGCTTTTTTTGAATAAATGTTTCAGTTTTAATTTCCATTCTCACTAAAACAATGACAAAAAAGAGCGCAGGGATTTTATTATTCAGGATGCAGCAAGATGCTTTACAGGTTTTTCTGGTGCATCCCGGCGGCCCTTTTTACATTAAAAAAGATCTTGGCGCGTGGAGCATTCCCAAAGGTGAGTTTACAGACGAAGAACCGGAGTTGGCGGCACGCAGGGAATTTTATGAGGAAACAGGTTTGATGCCCGAAGGCGAGTTGGTCTATTTGGGTGAAAGCAAAATGAAAAGTGGCAAGCTTATCAGCTGCTGGGGCATGGAAGGAGATATTGACCCGCTTCATCTTGTCTCAAACACATTTGAAATAGAATGGCCACCCAAATCCGGCAAATTGAGTGCTTTCCCCGAAGTGGATAAAGGCGCTTGGTTTACCGTCGAGGAAGCATTGGAAAAAATTCATCCGAGCCAGATCGTTTTCTTAACGACGCTAAAAGAACTTAAAGCATTGTCTTAATTCAAATCCTGCGAGGGCTCGAAAATTTTTGATTAATTGTCCTGTTTTGGTACTGCTGGTGGAATGATTTTTATATAAAACGGCCGTTAACTTTTACCGACATGGAAAATACCAATCACATATTAGCAAATGCGGCGCACGTTTGGCGCATGCACAAAAGACGTGAATGGCTCTTTAAAGAGGCCATGGTTCACGCCGAGGAACGCTTGAGAAGGCTTTGTTCCGTAGGATATATGAATGCATTACTTTGCCAAAAGGATCTCGAACATTTATATGATTCCTATAAATGTTGCCTGAAAGGTGAACAACTCAATTATTTCGCATACGCCAGCGATGATTATCAGGATTCGTACGGTTATTCGCCTGCAGCGATCAGGCAGTATCAGTCAGAAATAGCGTCTGCCTATAAGCAGTTGTTTCCTTATTTGGAGTTGGATTCTTATCATACGGGTCTGCTTAAACATCATGTTGACAAACTCAATGAGATCAATAAAAAACTTGATTCGGAAATTACCCATGCTGCCGACAGCCTGCTTGACGCCGTAGCATAATGCAAATAATTCACTAGCGGTTGCAACGTTCTTTTGCAACATTGTGTCTGAAATTTTAAACGGACACAACCAACCGCTATGCCATGAAACATCTTTTACAGCTTCTTTTTTTTGTTGCAATTGCCACGTCGTGCATCACAGACGACAATGATCCTGCTGACAGATTTCCTTTCGACGGAACCGGTTACCGTCCGGTTTACAGCACCGAAGAAGACCTCGCAAAAATAGCAACCGGAGCTGCACAACCGCTGAGTAAGCCGGGAAAGATCTATGTTCTGGACCGTTATCTTTTCATCAATGAATCCGGTCTGGGAATCCACATCATTGATAATTCAGATCCCAAAAATCCTGAAAATCTGTCCTTTATCAGCATTCCCGGCAACTACGATATAGCCGCAAAAGGGGAATTTTTATACGCTGATAATCTTTCCAATCTGGTGGTTTTCAACATTAGCGATCCCAAAGCGCCGAAACTTGCCAAAATAGTCCCCGACGCCATTCCGGTAAACAACTATCCGCCCTTCAACAATGTCTATTTCGAATGCGTAGAAAATAAGAAAGGCATTGTCGTGGCATGGGAAAAAGTGCCCATGGCCGAGCGGCCCAACTGCTCCCGTTGATCAAAGCCATCATTCATAAATTCTCGAAAAACATTAGCAAGCACTGAAAAGCCATGAAAAAATTTGTTCCCATTTTATTTCTAGGACTCGCTGTCATCGGCCTGATCCTCATTCTGACCGCATGCGATGACGGCGGCAATGGTTCCGAGTTGAATCCGCAAAGCGGAGCGGGCGGCTCCATGGCGCGTTTCGCCATCACCGGTAACACGCTTTACATTGTTTCCAAGCAGTCGCTCGAAGTTTACGACATTGCCGACGGCAGCAATCCAGTGAAAGCGACGAAAAAAGACATGAGCATAGGGATTGAAACGATTTTTCCCTACAAGGACAACCTGTTCATCGGAGCCACAGACGGGATGTATATTTTCAATAATACAAATCCGAGAGATCCGCACCTGCTATCCAAATTTCAACATATTCAGTCCTGCGATCCTGTGGTGGTTCAGGGGAAATACGCTTATGTCACGCTCCGCAGCGGCATCACGTGCCGGCCGCAAAATACGGTGAGTTCGCTGGATGTGATCGATGTCAGCAACCCTGCACAGCCCCAGCTTTTACACACCCAGCGCATGAGCTCACCTTATGGGCTCGCCGTTTCGGGCAACAAATTGTTTATCTGTGAAGGCTCTTTGGGACTTACGCTGCTGGATATCAGTAATCCCGCACTGCCAGTTTTTAAGCAAACTTTCGGTGATATGCCCGCGTATGACATTATCGCCAGAGACAAACATTTGATTGTTACCGGTGAAAAAGGCTTGTTCCAATTCAAATATGATGACGCAGACCATGTTGAACTCCGGAGCAAAATCCCTGTTTTATGAGATTATTCTTTACTGTCATCGCAGCCTGTTTTCTGCTCCATTTCACAGCCTTTGCGCAAATTGACGCTGAGTCGGCATCCAAAAAGGTCATCATTAAATTTTCACCAATGGCCCTTTTCGACATTGATAATGCTGTTCAGTTTGGCGTAGAGGTTCCGCTTGGAAAAAACATTTCAGTGCAGCAAGATCTGGGTTATGGTTCTGCGGGTTTCAACACTTGGTACGCTTCGGGAGTCGATCGTCCGGAAAGGGAAACCTTCAAAAGCAGGACGCAGTTGCGCTATTATTACTTAACCAAGCGGCGCATGAAGCCATACATTTCCGGTGAACTCTTGTTGAAAAAAGTAATTTACCGAGATGTCAAATGGGTTGGGATGGAGTGCGAACAGCCTTGGGGCAATTGCAGTTTCTTTGAAAACAAACTTGTGAAAACCAGACGTATGGTGCAGGCCGGCCACGCCAAAGCGGGAATGCAGTTCTATTTTAGCAGCCGCATTGCATTAGATCTTTTCGCAGGTCTTGGCTTCCGCAGCATTCGTGTACGCGCAATTTCTGACTTACCAGCCAATTCAAGAGTCCCGCGCACCGACCGCTGGTTCGAATACGACACGCCCGGAACCAACGACTTCGTCCCCAGCCTCGCGATGGGTTTTCACTTTGGGATAATTTTGGGGAAGTTTGATGATTAAACAGAGAAGATGACTAAGCAGAGAAAGAGTTAAACACACTTCTCTTTTAAATAAGCCTTTATCTCTTCCCAACTTTTTAAATAAGGTGGAAAGCCTATAATGTCAACATCGTCCTCAGCATCATCAAAATAAGCGATACTTCGCCAGAGGAAATAATATTGCGACTCACCGTATTTTGCCGTAAACCAGTTGAGCAAATTCTGCCAGCCATAGTTTTCTATCAATACATAAATGTCGAAAAAGTCTTTTTTCTTACCTCGGCCGCAAACTGTGTGCATTTTCATTGCAGCGATATCTTCAATGTGAAAATAATTCACTTCGTCCTGAACCAAAAATGGATTAGTCAAAACCGATGGCTCATTTACAAAGTCACATTTTACATTATTGATATAGCTGAATAGCATTCGCTCAGTCCGGTTGATCATTTCAAATTTCAAACCGGGAGTCGATGATAATACGAGTTCAAGATTTCTTGTGTCAAATGTCTCTGGCGAGAATATATCCAGATCAATTGAGTGTCGGTGACCAAGTTGCAAAGACAATGATGTGCCTCCTGCGAGTGCAAAATGATTTCTAATGATGTCGATCTTAAAGATTTCTTTTAGGATTCCGTAAGTTTCGGGCTCAACTGTGGAATAATGAAACATTTAAGTCAGATTTAGGAATATTAAAATACAGGCTGCAAAAGTTTACCGTCTTTGGATCAAGTTCCCGGCTCTTTTTCAATGCGTCTACAATCTGGTCACGAGTGTAAATCTGGTTTAATATCTAAAAATCCTCCAAAAATCCTCTCGTAACGACCCGCTCGACGACATATTTCCGATTTTTGTCGATGTCAATTGCTTCAATAGAAGAATCCCAGAAAAGATATTTACTGAAAGGGAAACCGCCCTCTGAAATCTTAGCTTGCAGGGACTTGGTGTCGATTAGTTGAAAATAGTTGAACATCGTGTCTTTTTTAGCCGTCGCAAATTTACTAATCCATTAACGCGA
Organism: Dyadobacter sp. AC419; assembly: GCF_979253085.1. NCBI lineage: Bacteria > Pseudomonadati > Bacteroidota > Cytophagia > Cytophagales > Spirosomataceae > Dyadobacter > Dyadobacter sp. AC419. Next base: position 64,501 of record NZ_CEEDCD010000020.1, read on the forward strand.
CGCAACCCATTTGGATTTTCTCATTGCCACAATCTGACTAAATCTTAACCTGCAAAGTCAGATAAAATCCTCTTCCGTCGGACGGTAGGATGCCGGGGCCGGGGTAGCCGGTGGCGCGGCGGGTGAAATACATTTCGTTGGCCAGATTGTTGATGCTCGCTTCGGCTTTCAGGCGTTTCCACTCATAAGAGAAGCTGAGGTCCATGATTTTGTAAGACGGAATGCAGCCCCACGACGGACGATACGCCGCCATCAACTGCATTGGTCGCTTCTGAAAACTGATCGGTTAAATGGGTCAGCTGAAACGAACCTTTCAGCTTTTTATATCCCAGTCTGACGCCGGTTTTCAAATTAACTTTTGGCACAAATTCCACTTCATTGCCCTGAACACCCGGGATTTCACTCTTTTTATATTCCGATTTAATCAGCGCAATGTTGCCAAACACAACCGCACTCCAATCATTGGCGTCTGGGTTTGTCAGCTTCAAAAAATCCGCTTCTGCGTAAGATTCGATGCCGGTTATGATGGCCTGCCCAACGTTGCTCCTGAGTCGCAGCACGCGGTTGCTCTCGTCATAAAACTGCACTTCACCGATCCGGTTGTTGTAATTCAGGTAAAAAAGACTGATGTCGTAATTGAAAAATGCCGTTTGATGACTTCTGAAACCCAGGTCAATGCTATAACCTTTTTCATCTTTCAAATTCGGATCAATCACCGACGAAGGATTCGCAATGCGCATGTCGCTGAACGTGATCGAGCGATAATTTTGGGAAATGTTTCCGTAAACCTCCACGTTTGTGTGCGGTTTAAAGCTGATTCCAACGCCTGCGAGCACAAAGTGACGACCGTTTTTCCGGATTTCATTCGTCCGCGTAATGTTGATAATGTTTCCTGCCAGGTCGCGTGAAATCGTGCCGTAAAAGCCGTCCGCAGTTGTTTTGATATATTCAAATCGCAAGCCCGGCGTGACGGAAAGCCGGTCGGTGAGGTAAAGATGTTTTCTGCAAACAGGGAGACATTTTTATTTGGAAACCGGTAATCATAAGTAATAAAGCGCTCCGGCTGAACAAAATTGAAATCTGCATCTTTCCCATTGCTGCCGACACCTTGCAAACTATGATTAAAACCATGATAATAGCGCCCGCCAACGAGCAGCACCGACAGTTTTTTCGCGAGCGCATATCTTTTCAAATAACGCGCTTCGGCTCCCCAGTTTGTAAAATCACCTTTGATCAGATCACGTTCGCTATTGTCGTCAATGGTTGCCACACGGTTCGGCCTGAACCCGATTGAATTGCGATGCGCTGCCAGCCCGAAAACGCGTAAGTTGAAATCGCTGGTTGCACTGATCTTTTGGTCAAAATGCAAAGCAAGCATATTCCAGCCCACCTGAAACCAGTTTCGTTCCCGGTTCGTTTGCCGCGGATCTTGCAAAAACATAGCGTCTGAAAGTCCGCCCGGCTGCTTTGAAAGATAATCCATGTGCGTCACATCGATGCCAATGCTCGTCTTGTCAGAGATTTTGTAATCAATGTCCGCATAAGCCGTTTTGGCATCCAGATGGGAGTTTGCCCTCCAGCCATCGGCTTTTTTATACTGGAAAAATGTGTAGTAACTCAGCTTTCCAACTGTGCCGCTCGCACTCGTAAATGCATTGTAAAAACCAAAAGACCCAATGGTTTGACGGGCCGTAATTTCCAGTTTCTTATTTTCAACAGGCTTACGCATGACGAAATTGATCAACCCGCCAAACTGCGTTCCATATTGCAAAGAAGCAGCGCCGCGCACGATCTGAATGCGTCCGACCGCCTCGATAGGCGGGGTGTAATAACTTTCAGGATAACCCAGGGCATCCGCGCTGATGTCATGACCATTCTGCCGCACATTGAAGTTCGAAGTCCGGTTAGGATCCAGCCCGCGTCCGCCTATGCTCAGCTGCAATCCGCTCCCGTCATTTTCCCAGATATTCAGTCCTGCAACCCTGGAATAAACCTGGCGCGCATTGTTGGTTGAAAGGTTTGCAACCAGCTGGTCCGGCGTGATTACCTCAGATTTTTTGCCTTCGTAAATGCCCATATTCTCCACCCCGCGCAAGCGTGAAAACCCAAAATCGGTCGCTTTTTCAGTAATCGTAAGTTCCTTTAAGTCCTGATCACGGGTAATGTCCGAAGCGCTTTTCGTGCTGTCCGCTTTGGGTGGATTTTTCTCCGGAACACGGTTCTGGGCCACTGCGACACTTGAAAGGGTCAGTAACAGAAAAAGGAAATTAAAGCCCTTTGATCTCATCATTAAAAGGAATTATCCAGGATTTGTGTTGGAAGGAATCAGTTTGTTTTGCCAAATCTATGGCGGGATCAATCATCGGTTTGCCCATTCTGCCATTCAGTGCGACGTAAGAATCCACGTAAACCTGAGGCGAATCGAAGCCCGCCGCCGCATAATGGTCGCGCAGCATGTGAGCATATTGCAGGATCATGTCGGGCTGCGTCGACATCATTTTTTCCTGCAAACGCGTCAGGAAATCATTGTTATTCACGATCTGTTTTTTGCCGGAAGCATCGGTGACAGTGAATTGGGTGTAACCTGCTTTTTCCATCAGCATAACCCGCCAGGAAAACCGGTAACCTTCTTCCGTCCAGAAAAGCTCGTCGGAATACATCAGATAACGGAAAGGAAACAGGGCCTGAAATGCAAAGAAAATGGCAAAAATGCTGAGCAAAATTGGTTTGTAAATGCTGGTAACAACATAAGAGCGCTTCGGGCGGATGAATTGAATGGGCAAACTTAAAGCAAAACTGATCGTGTCGATAATTTTCTGATGAAATTCACCCGGAAAAAATACGAATGCCGTCACGATCATAATGTAAGGGAACATGCCGATAGGAAACAGGATTGCCGTCAGCAGGTGAAAAATGATCACCGAAATAAATGCGAAAAGGCGTGTTTTGCGGTTCCAGAGCAGAAAACCAATGCTCAGATCATAAATACAACCCGCCCAGCTGAAAAAGTAGGGAGTCCATTCGTAATTGAAAAGTCCGCCAATTACGGGCAGATCGTTTTTCGCAGGAAGCCATATTTTGAGCGGTAACGTGTGCAAAAGCCAGTCACTGTTTAGCTTGGCCAGACCTGCGTAAAAGTAAATGATGCACACGAGCAGCCGGATGCTGTCGATACACCAGCTTGGAACGCGGTCAGCGAGCAGACTTTTATCACGATAAGCATCGACAGAAAAAAGGCATGTGCCGGTAAAAATATCAGCATGAAACTGACCATGCTGACAAAATAATAATGGTTCAGATAAGTGCTTTTGTCAATCAGCTCAATGTAAGTGAATGATAAAAAAAGCATTACGGCAGCCAATCTGTAAAACAAGCCGACAGTAACCAGCAACGCCGCCACGGCGCAGACGCAAAAAAGCAGGTAAGTCCATTCTCCCAAAGGCCTGATGAATTCAAAGCCGTAGAAGGGAAAATGATATTTTGGTAAAATATAAAGATCGTTGATCCAGCCCTTAGCCCAGAAACGGCAAATGCTCAAAAAGAGCATTATGCCAAAAATAATCCGGAATAGGGCCAGCGTTGCAGCCGGGGAATATTTGCTTAGATAAGCCCGCATGAATGATGCGTTTAGTCGCCGTCGTTATCGGTGTAGGTGATGGTGATGCTCATGGCCGAGGTCATGTCCACTTTCAGCATGCGCACCGCTTTCTGCATTTCATTGTACGTATCTTTCATCAACTGATTGTTGGTTTTGACTTCATCGTGCAAATTCGGCTTCAATGCATTCAGCTTCGTTCCACTAGCAGTGAATTGTGCATTAAGCAATTCCGTAAGCGATTTTCCGGTGCTGCTATCCTTTGCGCCGAGGGCATCCAGATAGGTTTTCAGAGAAGGCCCGGTTGCATCGGAATTGGCATTTTTTCCATTAAAGAAATCTATAAATGCCTGATGCGCTGTTTTGGCAAGAACCAGAGAAATGTCTTTTTTGTAAAAAGCTTCCACTTTTTCGGCTGCCGGAATGCCGTTAAGCATCGCGCCAGATGGAATTCCGAATTTCCCGGAACGAATATAGCGCTCATAATGCAGCACATATCCATTTACCAAAAGCGAAGTCGATGAACCAATGTCCAGGCCCGTTTTGGTCGTAAAAGTTTCTTTATAAGCACCCTTCCACTCGCCGGTCACCTTATCAAGAATGGTGTCCATGCGGTCTGTAATGCGCTTAATGTAAGCCAGTCTGGCGGCAGCATTCGGTGCCGTCGTGTATTGTGCAATGATGGCTCCATCATTGGCGCCCAGCCCGTTGATCAGATAATCGAGTGCTGGAAATCCTTGTCTGGGATACGAATCCGGCGTTTCCAGACTTGCATTTGGATCGGCAATGTTGGCCGCAATCCCTTGCTCACTGGCAGGATAAATGTTGAAGAAATTTCGGATGGTGTGTTTCTCGCCCGGGCCAAAGTCGAATAATTCCACTCTTTGCCAGGCCGTGTAAGCGTCAACCCAGGCAGCACGGAAGTCTGTCAATGTTGCAGCGTCCGGTTTGGCGGTGAATGCATTTGATTTGCTCACCATCAGATCGAACTTGGTCTGGAAGTTGTCGTAAGAAGGGATAATGATGTTATCGGCCAGATGCGTCAGCATTGCTTTCCGGTCCTTGCCTTCATCAACTGGCTCTGGCTCAGGTTTTTCGTTTGAGTCGGAACAGCCTAAAAACAATAATGTTAAAAGGATTGCCAGATAATTTTTAATGCTCATTAGTGGTCAGTTTTAAAACAATAAATGGTGGATCGACAAAAAGCGTCAATCCACCCAGGGTCAGGAAAAGTCCTGTATATTATAATTTGAACTTTGCAGTGATCGCATCAGAAGCTGCATTGATCTTGTCATTTGTCAAGTCCCAGAATCCGTTAGGCGAGCCCATTAATCCAAGCAATATCGCATCCGAGAATGCAGCATCTGCACCATTGATCTTGCAATAACGCAATGAGTAAATGAAGCCAAGTCCTTCACCGATGGCATGCGCACGTGCTGCATCAGTCGTTCCGCTTTTCCATTTGCCAAGGTAACCGATTGCAGCTGAGGCAATTGCCTTCTCCATTTCAGTTCTAATAAATGTTGCCTGCGTTTTCGCCTCTGCTTTATCATTGTTAACGATCGCCGCACGTCCTTTTACAAATGCAGGGTGGATCTTCGCATAGCTTGCCTTGTTGTATTCCCAAAGATATGAACCCATGAATGATTCGTTTGCAGTCCGCACAGCGTCTGTTGCTCCCGCCAAATAAACCGGATTCAATGTCAGCATGCCGTAAGCTTCGTCCCAGTTGTGTTCCAATGCAGTGTATCTTTTGCCGGAAACAAGTGCTGAATTATCTGCATCCAAACCTTTGTCAAGCAAAACATTACCGATATAATCCAGTTGCAATGCGCCGATAAGTCCTTTTTGAATGATCTGACCGTGCTCAACTCCTTTTCCGTCTACAAGATAGGTTCCCAGTTTACCCGGAGTTCCTTTTGCAGCCGTTGCTTTTACCGATTTGCTTGCAGCTTCCAGTGCAGTAAAGCTTGTTTCCAAATGCGTACGTGCTGCATCTGCGTCAGCAGGGGTTTTCGACGTTGCCGTCACATCTCTCAACTGAACGCCTGATGCATTCAGGTCAGCGCCTTTAATATTAATGGTTGATGTGCTGATGTCTGTGAACGGATTACCGCTATTCGCATACATGTTTTTCATCACCGTTGCGCTCACTTGTGCGCTATCGCGTACTGCTGAACCTAAGTAATAGTTAAGCGCCTGGAACATTTTGTAACGTGCATTTCCAGATGCCAGATCAACCGTTGTATCGCCTTTCGTGTCGACAAACAGGCTTTTGTAAGGTGTAGTTGGAGTAACTTTTGCGTAATCGATCTTCGTGCGAAGCTCGGTGGTAGGAGGTGTTACTGTTGGTTCGTCGTCGTCTGAACAAGAAGACATTCCGGCCACTAACAGCGAGGCAAATAAAACATTGCGCAGATTGAAATGTTGTAGCATTTGTTACAAATAATTGTTTTGTCAGGAAATGTGAGAGGTCGCTTATTTAGACTAAAACTAAGCGGGCGCAAACATATACATTATTTAGAATTGGAACAAATTGTTCGAAAAAGTTTACATTTTGATTTTATAGCGGCCCCATAAAAAGAGACACTTCCCGCTGAATTCAAGTTGGTTAACCTGAATTAGGGAAAGTGTCTCTGTTAAAATGCTTTCGTAAAGCAACCAGCCAGCGGCTTAGCTTCCGCTGTCTGCTTTCTTTTTGCTATCGAATTTTTTCTCTGCTGTTTTGGCTTTTTCAAAATCCAGCACGACGCCATTAATGCAGTAACGCAAACCGGTTGGCGGTGGTCCGTCTTCAAAAACGTGGCCTAAATGCGATTTACACTTGCCGCACATTACTTCCGTGCGTCGCATGCCGTGGCTGTTATCGGCCGTTTCTATGATGGATTTTTTGCTGATCGGTTCAAAAAAGCTCGGCCATCCGCAGCCGCTTTCATATTTGGCGTTGCTTTTAAAAAGTGCATTGCCGCATACTGCGCAGTAAAATGTCCCCACGTCTTTGGAATGCTCAAATTCACTTGTGAACGGACGCTCGGTTCCTTTCAGACGGGCAACTTCGTAAACCTCAGGCGAAAGTAATTTCTTCCATTCCGCATTGCTTCTACTGGCCACACCCGTATCCTGACGCGAATATGCCGGAGCTTTTTGCGGGTCTTTCTGCGCGGGAGCAGACTGTCCGTAGCAGCTTTGCAGTGTAAATGAGAGCACGCCCATGAACAAAAGCGCGATTGATTTTTTCATGCTATTTTCTATTTGATTTTTGCTTATATACGATATGCACGTGCCAAAAGTTGATCGCCTCACTATTTTCACTAACAATATCAGGCAAAAAGAAATTCGAAATGCTGAACGTTGAAGGCTGTTCCGTAATATATGGTAAGTCAGTGATCCGCTAGGAAAGCGGAATGTCGTTGATGCGCCCCTGGGAATAAATGTATTCCAGGAGTGCCTTCGATCGTTTGGAGAGCAGTTCGGCTTTTGCCCGGAGCGCCTGCGCCTCAGATTTATCTCCCTGAATGTCGCACCGGGTAACGGCCTGCTCCAGAAAACAAAATGCCCTCCTCCATGCTGCGAACGGCCTGCCACAATTTAATCTCAACTGTTTCGGCAATTCCAGACCACAAAGCGCTCGATGAAAATCCGTGGCCGGTATGGCACCGAAAACGGAGATTCGTGCCTTCCTCGAAAGCGGTCAGTGTCCCGCCGCAATCCGGACAAGTTAGATTTGTTTTTTCGCCCATAATGTCGATACCCTCTGATAAGGCGTTTTTTTGTGCAGCAATTCCTATTTCCGCCTTCATTCTGATTTTAAGCAGATCGTCGTCCACCTCATGAGGTCCCGCAGCCTGGCCCCTCAACTGATTGATCAATGGCCCTATCTCTGTCAACGGAAGCGTGTAATCGGCATCAACATATTCAAGTGCATTGCCGGGCATGTCCGGATACAATGCGTCTGCCGGGTTCTGGACAATGGCAATGCCACCAAACCGCTTCACCGACCATAAGCCCGAAGCGCCATCACTGAGATAACCGGTTAGTATAACTGCAATCACCCTGCTTCCATACCAATATGCCGCTGAACGCATCAAAGCGTCGATCGATGGCCTGAAATTGTTCTCTTTCGGGCCTCTTTTAACTAAAATATGATCGTCTTCAATGATCAGATGGTGATCCGGCGGAGCCACATAAATAATGCCTTTTCTGATTTCTTCGCCGTCGGCAGGATGCTTGGCTGGCAAAGGCCCGTGCGTGGAAAGAATGTGTGGTAACTGGCTTACCCTGTCAGCAGCAAGATGTTGTACAATAAAAACGCTGGCGGCGAGCCCTTTATCAAAAGAACTTACGAGTTCCTTCAAAGCGGGCACGCCTCCAGCGGATGAACCTATAACAATGATGTCATGACTTTGCATATGATCGTTTAGACAAAACAAATTGCGTGGGCTTTACAAAGATCATGCCGTCATGAACAAACTACTGCTTCTTGGGCCTGATGTCAAGATTGTGAAACACAAAGACCCTCAGCACATTGTTGCTGTTAAAATGGTTTCCCGAAGGAAGCTGCTGAAACTGGTTCATATAGCCAACCTGCAAATTGAGGCCTTTTGTAAATTGGTAACCCAGCCCGACAAACAGGCGGTTTTGGTCAAAAATATTGTAGGTGATCTGCTTCCCGGCATTAATGTGAACTTCGTCGTTAAGAGCAAAGAACACCGTTCCCGGCTCGATGAAATCCTTGTTCAACGGCACCATCAGATTCAGTAAATAACGGAAGCGGAAGTTGAAATTATAACCGTCCTGCAAAGCATCATTGGCGATTTTCCGGTTAAAGCGCTCCTCGACGCGGATCCACTGCTGGGTTTGCAGCCTTTTCTGACGGCTTGTCCAAAGAACCTGCTGCCAAAGCCTGTTCTCAGGCCTCACCGTGTGCAGGCCAGCCGCCGGATAGCTGCGAGCAAAGGCATAACCTGCCGTAAATCGCACATGGTCATTGATATAATAAGTAACGCCCGGGCGAATGATCTGTGTAGACCAGCGGTCCAGGAAATCCGTGCGCCGCGCATGCAGGTCCAGCCAGAAACCCCATTTATCCGAGATCCGGGTCTGATTAAAATAGCCTAGCCAAACGCCACTGTGTTTATTGACCTGTTTTTGGCCAAAAGATGGAATGGAAAAAAGTACAAGCAGTAGTAGAGTGAGTTTTTTCATAAAAGGACATTAGAATAAATCGCAATACTAGCGCATACAAAAGCTGAAAAATAGAATGTAAATGACCGATTTGTACAAACGTTACTTTTTAGCTAAATTTTTTCTGAAATGGGATGGATTCTGCCCCGTATGGGCTTTAAAGATGCGGTTGAAATGGCTTTGATCAGAAAATCCGGTCAGATACGCAATTTCTGACAGCGTGTGATCGGGGCTTGCCAGCAAATCAATGGCCTTTTCAATGCGGAGCTTTCGAATGTACTCACCGAAAGAAAGGTTGCTGAAATACTTTGAAAATTCCCGGGACACATACGACGGATGGATTTGCAAACCCTCTGCAATTTCCTTTAAACTCAGGCTCAGATTTGTATCGATCTGGTCCTGAATGATCTCCTTCAATTCCTTCGCCCACTTAGGCGTTTTCACATTCTCATCTTTTTGGTTTTCAAGATAAGTGTTGAAAACGGCCAGGAGCAGCTTCTCAGTTGGGTTTTGTGTGTGTTTTTGTTTTTGCAGGTGCATTGCCCAGCTGTAAAGCGCATCGTAAATGAGCATTCCTTTTTCAAGCAGTTCCTGATCGTCGGTAATGTTGTAAGCCAGGCCGGCAGAGATCGCCCAGAGGCCCGAACACTGAGGCGCTAGCGAATGGTCATCCGTGTCAGCACCGCGTATAATGACGGCCATATCCTGCAATGCGGCGTCCTGAATGTCATATCGTTCGAGGAAAAAATCAAACGTGCACCGGTCTTCGTAATGTGTAAAAACCGTATCCGGAATATCAAATGGCGTTGCGTCCAGCTCAGCAGCCTTGGCCTTAACCTGATCAAACGGAACAAAAAATATCTGTGCATCCGGATCAATAAACCTTTTGATCAGCCACGGACAGGCGATACGGTCAATTTTGGGGCGCTCGCGCGTGATCCACTTCATGGCTGTTATGTTTTTGTTAAGCGATGCGTTAGCTGAATGCTTCTTTGTAAATTGGCCGCATTCCTTTAAAACTTTCGGCATGGTTCGCATACGGTCCACGCCTCTGTTTTAATGCCGCTAATTTAACAAGACAAGCATGGACGAACAACTATCAGATCGCAACCAACCCAGCTTACAGGCAGGGAACTTATTGAAACTTACACTTTCCTTGCTGCTCACCATTGTGGCCATCTCGGCATGTAAGAAAAATTCCAGCTCCAACGACCATGCTGCGGAAATGGCGATCTACAAAGATCTTTCGTCAACTCGCATTGGCTTACCCAACGGCTGGTCGCTGACGCCGGTTGGCAGAAGTCTCGAACTGGACGATCTGCCTTTGAACCTCGTGGTTTCTCCATCTAAAAAATACCTGGCTGTTACCAATAATGGTCAGAGCACCCAGAGCATCATATTAATCGATGCCGAATCAGAGAAAGTGCTCGACTCAGCCAGAGTTGCAAAATCGTATCTGGGACTGGCTTTCAGTGAGGATGAAAAAACGATCTACGCTTCCGGTGGAAACGACAATAAGATCCTGACATTTAAAATCGAAGATCAGCAGCTTGTTCCCGCTGATCCCATTGTGCTCGGCAAACCCTGGCCCGTAAAAATATCACCGACCGGCATCGCCGTTGATGACGCCAGACATTTGATTTATGTTGTTACAAAGGAAGACAGCTCATTATATGTATGCGATACACAAACCAAAAAGACTGTCAGCAAACTGAATTTGGGTGCGGCCGCTTACACTTGTCTGCTTTCCAATGATAAAAAAGAGCTTTACGTTTCTGTGTGGGGCGGCTCGCGCGTGGCCATTGTGAATACAGAAACAAACACATTAGCAGCCCAGATCACCACCAACAAAAATCCAAATGACCTGCTTTTAACCCGCGACGGTAAATTTTTATATGTCGCCAATGGCAATGACAACACCGTCGGACTTATTGATTTGACCAAAAGACAGATTTCAGAAACATTAACGACCTCACTTTTTCCGGATGCACCCGTCGGCACCACACCCAATGGACTCGCGCTGAGCGAGGATGAAAAAACATTGTACATTGCCAATGCGGACAACAATTGCCTTGCCGTATTCGATGTCGAGACAAAAGGACGAAGCCATTCCATCGGCTTCATTCCCACAGGATGGTATCCAACGGCTGTAAAAACAATTGGCTCTAAAATATACGTAACCAACGGAAAAGGGTTTTCTTCCAAAGCCAATCCGAAAGGCCCTAATCCAAACTTATCGAAAGTACCGCAGCAAGTGGGGCCCAATTCCGCAGGCTTATACAGGCAGGGAGCAATACATTGGCGGACTTTTCAAAGGAACATTATCCATTTTCGACGCACCTTCGGCCGAGGTTCTTGCTGCTTATTCGCGGCTGGTTTATGCCAATACGCCTTATACCAAGAAGAAAGAGCTGAATGCAGAAGGTGAAGCGGGCAATCCGGTTCCTATGAAAGTGGGGGACAAGTCGCCTATCAAATATGTATTTTACATTATCAAAGAAAACCGCACCTACGACCAGATCCTGGGTGATATGAAGGAAGGAAATGGCGACGCAGCACTTTGCCTTTTCCCCGAAAAAGTAACGCCAAACCAACATGCGCTTGCACGGGAATTTGTATTGCTCGACAACTTTTATGTAGATGCCGAAGTCAGTGCTGACGGCCACAATTGGTCCTCGGCCGCATATGCCAATGATTATGTTGAAAAGAACTGGGTAACGAGTTACGGTGGCCGCGGCGGAACATATGATTTTGAAGGACAAAAAGAAATAGCACACCCGCGCGATGGTTTCATCTGGGACCATGCGCAGCGCGCCGGCGTAACTTTCCGCAGTTACGGCTGGTTTGCCGACGAAGGAAAAGCCAACATTAAAACTCTTGAAGGCAAATATTGTCCGACTTTCAAAGGTTACAATCTGAGTTATATGGACATTTACCGGGAAGCTGCCTGGGAAAAAGATTTCGATTCACTGGTGGCCGCCAATGCGCTTCCAAAGCTCAATACATTGCGGTTTGGCAATGACCATACATCCGGTGCAAGCGTGGGCAAACCGACTCCTTTTGCTGCCGTGGCTGACAATGACCTGGCCGTGGGCCGTTTCGTTGAACATTTATCCAAAAGTAAAATCTGGAACGAGTCCGTTGTGTTTATTCTGGAAGACGACGCGCAAAATGGTCCCGATCATGTTGACGCGCACCGCTCCATTGCCTTTGTCGCCGGAGGTTTTGTGAAAAGAAATTTTGTGGATCACACCATGTATTCAACTTCGGGCATGCTGCGCACGATGGAGCTGATCCTCGGCTTAAAGCCTATGAGCCAGTATGATGCGGCCGCAACGCCAATGTGGAGATGCTTTAACAAAACACCGAATGCAGCTGGTTTCACTGCAAAAGCTGCGAATATCGATCTCGCTCAGAAAAATGTAGCAATCAATTCAAATTCGCGCCGGTCAGATCAGTTTGATCTTACTGTGCCCGACGCCATTGATGATCTGGTTTTTAGTGAAATCGTGTGGCAAACCGTGCGCGGCGAGAAGAGCATTATGCCTGCCCCGCGCAGAGGCGCATTTGTACGACTTAAAAAGGGATCGGGTGACGAGGAAGAAGAAGAGGGATTTGACGCAGATTAGTCAAATCCCCCAAGCACATTAAGGTTACTCAAACCTTTGCTATGCCTGTGATATCCAGCATGAAGTTGTGCAGATCCGTGTTTTTGACAAAAGGTTTGAGAAGCTCGCTTCCCGGCCCGAACATGGCCAGCTCAACAAAGTCAGCCGAATGGTCCATGCCAGCCCAGCCAATGCCTGTATAATGTGTCTGAATGCTGGCTAGTTCCCGGAAAAGGGGCTTGTTTGCAATGTAAAGGCCGGTTTCGGTTTTCCTGCCAAATAATGCGAGAAGCTTTTCCGCTTCCGCTTTTGTAATGGCATAACCCTGCGCGAATTCGATCCGCTCAATGAGCTGGGCGCTCGTTGGCATTTCTTTCAGCTCGCCCAGGATCCAGTTATTGGTATGCCTGAATTTTTGCAATAGATCAAACTGCTTATCACCGCCGAAAAGCCCCGGATTGGCATTACCGTGATCTGTTGTAATGATCACAAGCGTTTCCTTGTCTTTCGCAGCAAAGTCCAGCGCAACCTTAATGGCCTGGTCAAATGCGATCTGGTCGTAAAGCAGTCCGCCCGCATCGTTAGAATGTGCCGCCCAATCCACCTTTCCGCCCTCGATCTGGACTGCAAATCCGTTCGGGTTTTTAGACAACAGATCAAGTGTTTTCTGCGTCATTGCCGCCAGCGAAGGCACTGTTTTTTGTAAATCGGCATTCTCAAATGTATCGAGCGAATAGGGGATTGCGCCTTCACAGAAAACACCCATAACCGGTTTCTTTGTGTCGGTCAGCGCGCGCATTGCGTCAAGATTACGCGCAACATTGTATCCCGCTTTTTCATAAGCGCCAAAAACATCAGCCTTGTCTTTTCGCTTTTCTGCTGAAAAAAACTCAGCGCCGCCGCCCATCATCACATCAAATTTGAGGTCCAGATATTGAGATGCAATTTCCGATTCATCCCCGCGCGACTTGTTATTAATGCAAAATCCGGCAGGTGTCGCGTGCGTGATTGTCACCGAAGTCACACACCCCACGGATTTTCCAGCTTCTTTGAATTTTTGTAAAATCGGTTTGTTAAAACTTCCGTCGGCATTGACATTCAGATTGCCGTTCGGGACTTTCCGGCCGCCTCCCCAGGCCGAGCTCCCGGCTGCCGAATCAGTCACCAGCGCATTGGAAGAAGAAGTTTCCATGAACGCCCGGCGTCCTTTTTGTTCCCTATACAACTCGATCCAGCTGCTGGTGCGGCCTTCTTTTCGGCTCAGCAGCAGATCGGCCATGTTTAGCGTGCCGGTGCTCATGCCGTCGCTGACCATGAAAATGATGTTTTTTGCATTTTGTTTTCCTTTCGAAAATGCTTCTACATTACTTTTTTTGCCGAAAAGCGACATATTACCGACCAAAAGTCCGGCAGAACTATTTGTAAAAAAATCCCTTCTATTCATTTTCAGCAGGTTATAAGATAAAATTTGCCCTGATGCAAAACTACTCGAGTGCGTATTATCGCCAGGTTAAGTTGCAGGCTGTGATATGAAGGGCATGTTAATTTTAGACGGGAAGTGTCATGTCAATGGCACGCTTCTTTCAACATTGCTGTAAGTTTTAACATTGCGGTAACTTGAAATTGGCTATTTTCCCAAAAAAATTAATTGGACAAAAGCTTCATACTAAACAGGAACTGAAATATGCCATTTTCTCTGATTAAGGGTAAGTTTCATGTGCGGAACTACTCTCCGGACGGTGATTCGATAAGATTTGAGCCTGATAATGTTGCTTTTGTCGAAGCGCTTTCGGGTGGGAAACCAAAATTTAATTTTCGAAATCACGTTCAATTGCGCCTGGAAGCCATTGATACGCTTGAAACACATTACACCCCGCCGAGCGGAGGCGGAGTTTATCACCAGCCGCTCGAATTTGCCAATAAGGCCATGGACAGGCTGCTTTGAGTTTGTTGGCATTACAGACATTCAATGGGATTTTTCGCATAAAACGGTTGTCTCAGCAAATGACGGGACGCCGGGATACATTGTCAGCAGGTCCGTTGAAAAATACGGTCGCCCGATTGCATTTCTGTTCGCCGGCGAGACTGACGAAGCGGACGGGTCAAGCTTCTTTTTGACAGCCGAACATTTGCGAAAGAGCTATAATTACCAGGCTTTGCTGCAAGGCCTTGCCTATCCAACTTACTATGAAGGCTTGTTTTATGACTTGCGCCAAACGCTGAATTCAGCCGTTTTGGAAGCGCGTGAGGCGAAAAGAGAGCTGCATGCCGTTGACGGAACGCATGTTGGCTTCAATGCAGAGTCGCTGATTTCGATTACTCAGGATGTCTGCATTATGCCCAAATTGTTTCGCCGGCTCTGCGAATATATGGTCAATTATGGCACTTCGGTTGGCTTTAAGGAGAAGTTAGCGGAGTCGCAGGAACCGGTGCTAGACCTTGTAAATAGTAATTTTACGCATTTTGATACGTTCATTGAGCAGGAAGCGAACAGCGCGGTGATCCGCCTGACGCGTTTTCCCGAACAACTGATATTCGATCCAATGCCCGCACGTCCGGCCCACGTCTTTTCATTACTGATGAATTCGGAGGCATTGCCGGTGATCGGTTCAAATTTGTTCTAAACTGCTTTTTAAGCGTCAATGAGAAAAACAAAGGTTGTATTTTTTGCCGAAATCCTGATTCCCGACTTCGATGGCGCGGCCAGGACTATGTTTCAATTGCTGGACAGGATTGACGCCGACCGGTTTGATTTTTTATTTGTCTGCGGAAGCGGCCCGGATAACATTAACCAGTTTAATTGCATCAAAACACGTTCGGTGCGCATTCCGATGAACCAGAAATACAGACTGGCCATTCCATCGCTTGCCGCTGGTGAGATCAAATCACAGCTCGACGCTTTCGATCCGGACGTGGTGCACATTGCTACGCCATCGCTTTTGGGGCATTTTGCTTTGGAATATGCCAAGGACAAACAGCTGCCGGTCATCAGCATTTACCATACGCACTTCATCAGCTATATTGGTTACTATTTCAAGTATCTTCCTTTTTTGATCAAACCATTGCAGGAGCGCCTGAAAACGATTCAGAATAATTTTTACGGCTCTTGTGAAAAAGTATATGTGCCTTCGGTAAGCCTTGCCGATGAGCTTGTTGAGATGGGAATGCATGCGGATAACCTGAAAATCTGGCAACGCGGTATTGATGCGAGCCTGTTTTCGCCGGAAAAAAAAGATCCGGATTATCTTAAAAAACTGACGGGCAATGACCTTCCAACAATCCTTTTTGCGAGCCGGTTGGTGTGGGAAAAAAACCTGGAAACGCTTATCAACACCTATAATGAACTAAAATCGGACGGATTTCCCTGCAATTGGGTGATCGCAGGCGACGGAGCCGCAAGGAAAGATTGTATGCGGCAAATGCCAGACGCTATCTTTGTCGGCCAGCTGGATCATGATGCGCTGGCCGTGCTTTATGCTTCTGCTTCAATCTTTATCTTCCCGTCCATATCCGAGACATTCGGAAATGTGGTGCTGGAAGCAATGGCGTCGGGATTGGTGCCGGTGATTGCAGACGGAGGCGGAAGCAAGGACATGTTGATCGACGGCTTCAATGGTTACAAATGCGATCCGAGCAATGCCAGCGATTACAGTCAGAAGATCCGGATGATCCTAAGCGAGCCAGCTTTGCAGGAGCAATTGTCTGCAAACGCAGTCGATTTTAGCAAAACATTTGACTGGCAGCAATTGGCCAAAGTCTATTTTGATGACCTGGAAGAACTGGCATCAACGGTTACTGAAAATCTGAAAGTTTGAAAATAGGGTCGCGTTATATAAAAGTTTTCAAAGCGATACTTTTGGTAAGTATGCTCGTGCTGCTTTGGCAATATGTTAAAGCCATTGATCCCAAGCAGGTGCAGGCAGCATTGTTAACAGTCGGATCCGGTTTTGGCTGGGTCATTTTAAGCACTTCGGTGGCCTATGCACTGGGAACACTGGGCTGGTGGTATTGCCTTGGCGACGCAAAAAAAGGCATTCCAAAAACAGATCTGTTCATGATCCGGCACGTTTGTGAAACCGTGGGTTTGTTTAACCCGGCCAGTTTTGCAGGCGGCGATATGTTGAAAGTCGTTTTACTCCGCAATTATGCTGTAAGCCAGCCGACGGTTGTCACCTCCGTTATCAATTCGAGGCTGCTGATGATTGTGAGTCAGATTTGCCTGCTTGTTTGCACATTAGTTTGGTTTGCGATGCAAGGCAAGCTGCAAGTAGGAACGTGGCTGCCCGGAAAATCCATCCTTCTGATCGTCGTGATCGTGCTTTCATTATTCCTGCTTATATATAAGGTAGCCGGACTCGATTTCGACCCCAATAAAAATCCCAAACTTGCGCGTATCCAAAAAAAGATTGCCAGCGTCCGCGCTGAGCTGAACATTTTTTGCCGAACCCACCCAAAAGAGCTCGCATTAGCCTTCTTTTTCTTCACGCTGCATTGGATCGTCGGTTCCATGGAATTTTACATTGTGCTGAAATTATTCGGTTATGATGTGACCATTATAGACGGCCTTTTGATGGATATGGGCGTTATTGCGGTCAAATCAGCGGGCGCATTTGTGCCGGGGCAGATTGGTGTGGAAGAGTTAGGCAACAAAATCATGTTGTCGCTGATCGGGATCAGCAGCATTCCGCTTTGGCTTTCCGTTTCTGCGTTGCGGCGCACCAGACAGCTGTTTTGGATCGTGGTAGGAGCTGCTTTTTATTCATTTTTTGCTTACAAAAAGAGGCTTTACTTCTGATCATGGAAATTTTGTTTGTCAGCCACAAATATCCGCCTGCTGTGGGTGGAATGGAAAAGCAAAGTTTTGAACTGATCACCGGGATGCAGCGACATTGCAAAGTTCACCGCATTGTATATGAGGGCAATGGCAGCTTATTGATGTTCTTTCTGGGGTTGAGGCGCAACATTTTGAAGACCTGCAAAGCCCATCCCGAGATCTCCGTCATTCATTTTAACGACGCGCTGCTTGCAACATTCTGCTTGTGGCACAAAGGTTACGAACATCTCAAACGTACAGTAACGCTTCACGGGCTTGACGTCGTTTTTCCAAGTCAGATTTACAGAAAGCGCATTTTTCCAAAGTTCAATTCCCTCGATCTGATGATTGCCGTAAGCCGCGCTACGGCTGATCAGGCGATTGCGATGGGCATTGATCCTGCCAAAGTCGTCGTCATAAAAAACGGGGTTGACACAAACATTGCTCATTTGGACGGTTTGCCCGATGCTATGGCGGAGCTGCTGGCAAAATATGCGATTCCAGCCGGTCGCAAATTGCTGGTGGCGGTGGGCAGGCCGGTCAGGCGGAAAGGTTTTTCATGGTTTATCCGGGAAGTTGTGCCCAAGCTGGATCCCCGATTTTTTGTGTTGCTGATCGGGCCTTTCGATAGGGAGCCAGGTTTCTTTGAACGGTTCCTATCGTTCGTTCCTGAAAAGCTGCGTGAAAAAGTAATGTTATTTTTGGGTTTTGGGTCCGATGCCGCTGCGATCAGATTATTGCTCGCCGAACCGAAATTTGGTAACGCTGTAAAGCATTTAGGCCGATTGCCGGCAAAAGATAAAGAGGCAATTTTACAAGCTGCGGAAGCTTTTGTAATGCCTAACATTCATGTCGAAGGCGATATGGAGGGATTTGGATTGGTGTGTCTGGAAGCCGCCATTGCGGGTGCACTGGTTTTCGCAGCCAATGTTGACGGCATTCCCGATGCGATCATAAACAGCCAAAACGGCTTTTTACTCCCCAGCCAAAATGCGCAGGTCTGGGCTGATGAGCTCAATGCGCTGATCGACAATGTTGAAACTTTTGCCAAACAGAAAAAGGCCTTTCAAGCATTCACCGTCAGCAATTATGGCTGGGATATCATGGTGAAAACGTATTACGAACGTTTCAATCTCTTTACAATATCTTAACAATGTCTTAATCCGCTTCGGTAGAAAATAGCCGTTTTTTGCAGCTTTATTTTTGTAAAAAACACTATTATAATGCTGAAACGATTTTTACTCCTATTATTTCTTTTATCAACATTCGGGGCATGCTTTTCGAACAAAGCGATGGCCCAAACTACGCAGGCGTCCATCTCAGGGACGATCACCGATGACAAAAACATGGAATTGCCTGGGGCTAATGTCCAGGTTAAAAACGAATCCACAGGTTTTACGACTGGAACTTCAACCAACGCAAAAGGAGAGTATGCTTTCAAAGAATTGCCTTTGGGCGGCCCTTATACGGTAATCGCGTCTTTCGTTGGTTTTGGAGAGCAAAAGCAGACTGGTTACATCTTACACCAGGGCGATGCGATCAAGATCAAGATGACGATGAAGGAGACCGACCAGACGCTTGAAGTTGTTCAGGTGGTTGCTTCCGGGATCAAAAACAAAATTGAAAACATCGGCGCATCGACCGCCATTTCAGCCAAGGACATTACACGCCTTCCCGTTAACGGACGGAATTTTACGTCGCTGATGGATCTTTCTCCGTTGAGCAGAGGCGGAAACATTTCCGGACAGCTGGGCTCATCGACCAACTACACCATTGATGGTATGAATGCCAAGAACCCAACTTCGGCCGGTTCTACAACCAGCAGGAGCGGGGCGCCGTATTCGATTTCGATTGAAGCAGTGCGTGAGTTTCAGGTTGTTACCAATCAATATGACGTTACGTATGGCCGAAGCGGTGGCGGAACGGTGAGCGCAGTTACAAAATCTGGAACAAACCGGTTGAGCGGAAGTGCATTCAATTACACGCGCGCCAACTGGTTATCAAGCCCTTATGACATTCGCGGGAATAAGTTGAACACAACTTTTTCTACTAATCAGTTTGGTTTTTCATTGGGCGGACCCATTGTAAAGGACAAGCTGCACTTTTTCGTTGCTTGGGATCACCAGCAAGACACGCGTCCGTTCGTTATCGCCGATGTGTTGACGCCTGCGGATGAAAACAGGTTCAATGTGACGCGCACAACGCTGGATAAGTATGTTGACATTGCGCGTTCGAAATACGGAGTTGCCAACACGCCGCAATACGGAACATTCGACAAGTCGCGTGGATCTGATGCAGTTTTTGCGCGGGTAGACTGGCAGATCAATGGAAAGAACTTGCTGACAATCCGCGACAATTACACAAACGACAGGAATAAGCTGGGCTTGCAGGACAACACATCGATCAACATTTTTGAATCTACGGGAAATGACTATAATGTTGACAACAGCTTGCTCGCATCGTTGCGCTCGTCGATCAACACACGTTTGACCAATGAATTGAAGGTGCAGCATTTGTATACGCACCAGAAAAGCAGCCCGGGTGATCAGCTTCCTTCGGCCAACATTCCGAGAGCCATTGTTGAAAACGTAACATCCACATTGTCTGACGGAACTTCGAAATCGACGAACATTCAGATGGGCGGTCACCGTTTCGCACAGGAAGGTTTTACCAATAATGTGATTCAATTGGTTGATAACCTGTATTATAACACTGATAAAGTTGAATATACATTTGGCGTTGACTTCATGTACACACGTTCGCACTCCACTTATGGCAGCGAGGTGAACGGAAGATTTCATTATACAGTAGATGCAGCAGCTGGCAAAACGGCTTTGGAAAAATTTGAAGCATTGCAACCTTATCGTTACTATCGCGAAGTGCCGTTGATGGACGACTGGTCAGTGAACGGGAATATTCTTAATGCCGGGATTTATGGCCAGATGAAAACGAAATTGGCCGTTGGTCTTGATATGGTTGCCGGTTTGCGCCTCGATTACGCACATTACCCGACCTCACCTTTGAACCAGACATTGTTTGACGAATTGCAGATCCGCACCGATCACAGGTTGAAATCATTCGTGGTGCAGCCACGTCTGCAATTCACGTGGGATGTAAATGAAAAACACACGGACATCGTGCGTGTGGGCGGCGGGATCTTTGCTTCCGACATTAACAACTATGTGCTGATCAACAACTTAACATTTGACGGCAAGCACCTGGCAACGGTCGATGTGCGCGCCCCGAATATTCCTGCACCGGATTTTGCTGCTTACCGCAACAATTATGCGAGCATTCCTAGTTTAGCTGCATTCCAGTTGCCAACGATCAATACAAATGGTCCGGACGCACGTGTGCCGGTGATGTACAAAGCCAATGCATCTTACAGTCATTATTTTACGGATAAATTGCGTGTTGGAATCGCTGGATACATGACGCTGGGCCGCAATAACTACTTTTATGTAGACCGGAACATGGCGGACGATCCGTATTTCCGTTTGGCAAATGAAGACAACCGCGGTGTGTTTGTTCCGCTTGCCAGCATGCCTGCTAACGGCGCCGGAGATTGGCTTCAGGGACGCAAAAGCCAGAAGTTTGGCCGCGTGCTGGAATTGAACAGCAAGGGAAAAGTCAACACATTCGCTTTTGTTGCTGACGCGACTTACCAGTATTTCCGCGATGGCGAGATTACCATGAGCTACACTTACAACGATACGAAAGACAACACTTCGTACAATGGTAATGTTGCCAACACCGCAACATTGTCGCTGCCGGTTAAAGACGATCCACGTAATTTGAGCCAGTTAAGCTATTCCGACAACCATTTCCGTCACAAGATCGTATTCTACGGTTCGTTGCCGTCTTTCTGGGGAATCAATGTAGGTGTGCGTTACTCAGGACTTGGCGGAACCAGATATACACTTTTGTCAGGAGCTAATAGCAACGCCGATTTCGTTGCCGGGCAGAATGACCTCGCTTTTGTATTTGACAGAAACGACCCAAGCGTTCCTGAAAACGTAAGAAAAGGATTGCAGGCGATTCTTGACAATCCGAATGCAAGCCAGAGTGTGAAAGATTACATTACTAAATACTCCGGTAAGATTGCTGAGCGCAATGGTGGTATCAATAGTTTCTACGGCATTTTCGATCTAAGGGTGACCAAGAAATTCAAAATCGCCGGGAGCCACGGAATTGAGTTGTCAGCGGATATTTTCAATGTTGCCAACTTGCTTAATAAGGAATGGGGCGCCAACAAATCTTTGGGCAGCCAGTCGCTTTATGCATTGGGAATCCCGGCTACGGCAACAACACCGGCAGTTGCAGGATTCGACAAGGCCAATCAGCAATTTGTTTACCGGGTGAATACGGCCGGGGTCGTTACGCCTTCTGGAAATCCTTACCAATTCCAATTGGGATTGCGTTATAGTTTCTGATCAAACATTCGCTTGCCGGCGTCAATGGCAGCAATTAAAATAGAAAGTATGACTGCCAAAATCTGCGGCGGTCATACTTTTTGCTTTTATATGGCCGATCCCGCGCTTGCTGGAGAACTTTTTGTAGTCGCATTTTTTGAGAGCAGGTTTGAGTTACAAACCTTAACATTCCAGCAATTTTGCATTGCTTAGATTTGTAAAAAACGATCTGGAATGACCGTATTAGCGTGAATAATTTTAACAAATGAATTGGTACGAGGATGAAGTATTAAGAGTTGAAAAGGAATCTGAAAAGCTTTCGTTTCAACCCGAAACATTATTTTACGGCAGTTCCAGCATTACTTTGTGGACTACATTGTATGCTGATTTTCAGGATTTAAAGCCCGTTAATCTGGGCTTTGGCGGATCGACGCTCGCAGCATGTTCCTGGTTTTTTGACCGCATTATGACGCAGGTTAAATCTGCCAAAACGATTGTACTTTATGCAGGCGATAATGATCTGGGCGACGGGCGTAATCCCATGGAAGTGTGCCTTTATTACCGCCAGCTCATTGGGCAGATCCGCCATAAGTTCGGCGACATTCCTTGTTATTATGTCAGCATTAAACCGAGTTTGCAGCGGTGGGAAATCATTTCCCAGATCAGGACTGCTAACAGACTCATTCAGGAAGAGACCGAAAAAGATCCGAACCAGCATTACATTGATATTTTCCCTGCAATGCTCGACGGAAATGGCGCTCCTTACCGACCGTTTTTTGAGCAAGATGGGCTGCATTTGAGTCCATTGGGTTACGCGTTGTGGGAAAAAGCAATTAGGAATGCGTTAAAGCCGTCTGGCACCGATTAATCTCATGATCCTCACAACTCCTGATGTAATGGAAAGAGCTTATCATAAGTGGTTTAGCCCTGTGTTGAACAGAAGTATGGAACTGCTGGTGTTTGGTTATGCGGGAACGCCAATCCTTTTTTTTCCTACAAGATCGGCGCATTTCTATGATTTGGAAAATTGGAAAGTGATCGAGGCAATGCGTGAGCGCATCGTGGATGGAGAAATTCAAGTCTATTGCGTTGACAGCATTGATCAGGAAAGTTTTTATGCGCCAACTCCGCCTAATGAGCGGATCCTGAGGCATATACAGTATGAGCAGTATATTTTGAAAGAGGTGCTGCCTTTTATCAAAAGCAAAAATAAATCCAAAGATCTAACAGTTACCGGGTGCAGTCTCGGCGGTTATCACGCGGTCAACATTGCATTGAGGCACCCGGCGATTTTCAGCAAAGTCGTTGGCATGAGTGCAAGATACGATCTCACCCGACCGCTGCCTTTTTTCGCTGACCTGTTCGATGGTTATTTCGATGACAACATTTACTATCACATGCCCAACCATTTTGTGCCGGGCATCAGAGACAAGAAGCTTTTGAAACAACTGAGAAACCTGGATATTACGCTCGTCGTGGGAAGGGAAGATTCGTTTCTGGCGGATAACGAGCGGTTAAGCGCGTCGCTGACGCAGATTGGCGTGCCGCACAAGTTGTACATCTGGGAAGAGGAAGCGCACAGACCGCGTTACTGGCGGGAAATGGTGAAGCTATATTTGTAAAGGTTGTCCGGATGGACAACCTTTACTTTTTAAGCGCTGCGTGATTAATGCTGATAAAACTTCACAGTTCCGTCGCCTTCATTGCTTGTCACTAGCAAGCCTTTGCCATTAGGGCTTTTATCTGGCGCAACAAACAAAACGCCTTCCGGAGCATCGCCGGTTTTGAGCAGTTGCAGGAATTTTGGAGCAGTCGGATTGCTTAAGTCGTAAATCGCAACCGCATCAACACGTTCAAGCGCGATGAATGCAACCGGTTTGTTATCGATCATGCCGATTGTAACGCCTTCTGGTTCAACGCCTTTATCGTCTGAGCGGTCGTCGTCATAAATGCCGGCCTTAATGGCTTCGTCTTCTAGCATACTTCCCGAATCAAACACCAATTGACCCGTTGAAGCATTGAAAATACTGAATCCACGGCCTCCAAAGCCATAAAGCACATCGTAATCGCCATCACCGTCAATGTCACCGCGCGTGCTCGTTACCCGAAGACGGCCTAGGTTTTCAGGCTTTTGCAAATTAGATGCATCCGGAAAAGCAGTGGCATCCAGCACAAGCGCGCTGACACGTTTTTGCTCATCAAATGCCGTGTATTCGCGCGCATCGCCTTCATTGGCTGTGATCAGATAATCCGAACCATTGACAGAAAACGGCGCAATCGCATCCGGCAGATAGAATGACTTAACAGGCCAGGTTGCAAGCGCAATTTTATTGTCTTTATCGCTGGCATCCATTGCGTTAGCTGGTTTGCTGATGTCTTTCGTGCCGAGCGGGTGCAATTTCAAAATGGTTCCGGTGGTTAGATCCAGCTCAGCAATTCCGTTATTTTCCTGAAGCGTAACAAATGCTTTTTTGGAATCACTTGAAATTGCCACATATTCCGGCTCAATGTCTTGTGCAAAACTGGCACCCGGGCCGTAAACGCGGAATCCGTTCGTTGCAAGCTGTGCATAGGAACCTGCAAATGCACCAAATGTCAAAGTTTTCACACTGTAATTATCTGTAACATCAATGATCGAAACAGATCCTTCCGGGTCCACCGTGTAAGCCGCATTCGGCTCGCCTTCGTTTGCCGTCACAATGTATTTTCCATCAGGACTGAAAGTAACCATATCCGGCAATGCACCGACAGTGATTTGCTTTATTGTTGCCAACGTGCTTGTATTCAGCACGATCACGCTTCCATTCGCTTGTTTATTCGTCGCTTCCAATGCGATAGCAAGTTTGCCATTTGAAACCGCAACGCTGTTGGCTACACCGCCTAGCGAGGAAATATCAATCGACTGCAATTTGGAAACCGTCGGGAATGCCGAGATGTCTATCACATCGACCTTAGCCGCTGATTCATTGTTGACCGTAAACAGTCTGCGTGATGCAGCGTCGTAGGCAGAAATTTCCGAAGCAGCAGTTCCACCAAGGTCAATGGAAGCCATTTCTTTAAATGAAACGGGTGTTTGCGGTTGTTCCGGAAAGTGGTCCGTACAGCTGGTAAAAGCCGCGGCCAGAACAGCGAGTGCTAGTAAATTTTTGTTGTTCATCTTCAAGTAGTAAGTGATAAAAACAAAAATAGCGACAAGCAAAGCCATCCGCAGACGGTTGAAGAAAGCTTAACAATATGATAATTAACAGCCTGAGCCTGTTGGCTATTTGGTCGGAGAAATGCGCTCTGCCAAGTATTGGATCTGCGGTTTAAGTCGCCAGGAAAATTGCGCGCTCACAGGATGGTGATCGGATAGGGGATGGCCCTGATCATTGTTGAAATGCTGGTTCAAAAAAGCATAACTAACCGTGCTCAGCTCGATCTTATCGCTGCTTCGGAAAAATATTTTGTCAATGGTTTCGCTGCTATCAGCCAGGTTCAAAATATTGGCAGCAGGAATTATCTTCAATGGCGTGGGCACTTTCCCTTCGTTTTTATGAGCGATCCACGCGTCTTGCATTCCGTTCACTTTATTGAGCATGTGAATGTTATCGAAGAAATAGCTATAACGGCCGTTCAGATCGCCCATCAAAATCACCGCATTCCCGGAAGAATGTTTCTTAATGTAATCGGATAATTGCCTGATATTCTGGCGGCGGGCGGAGGCTGCATGCAATGTGTTATAAGCATTGCAGTGCGCATTGTAAAAGTCAATAAAAACATCCTGCGCGACTTGTATCTTGCTGTAAGTGAAACCTTTCGGCGTCATGCAGTCCGCTCCGGTGCAATCATTCCATTTCACCCGGACCACTTTACTGATCGGGAATTTTGACAATGTGTTCAACCCGTCACCGAACGGAACGGCGCCTTTTGTTTCCGTGCGGTAATTGTGAACGTCGTCATTATCGTACAGCTGCGTGTGGTAGTTGAAGTCTTCCTGCACATGCACAATGTCAAACGATTGCAGTTTTTTACCAATGGCTGCGGTGCTGCTGGCTCTCGGAGTTTTGGCGCTGCAAATGATGGCAGGCAAGCCGGCAATGTTGTAGCTGATCGCTGAAAACTCTCCCTGAGTTGCCGTCGTAAGGAAGTTGGCCTTTTGCGTACGCAGGTTAATAATGCCTGATCCATTGGACCGCTCGGTGCTATTGCACATGACAAGCAGGACCAAAAGTGCCCATATGCTTAAATTTCGTTTGTTTCTGTAACTAGTTGGCATACTGTCGTAAATGGTTGATGCCAAATTACGATTACAGTATGAACTCAATAAACAGCGGTTGTTATTGAATTATTAAATAAATGCGCTGAGGTCCTTCACGCCTAATTTCCGGGAAGTCGTAAATCCTTCTCCGAATGTGACGCCGATCGCATGACCCATTTCCCGCGCACGTGCAATGACAAATTCAAGGAAATCAGGTGAGGAAATATAACTTTGCGGCTCATCTACATTGTAAGTGGGCACGTAAAACTGGCTCTCAAAAGCACGGATCGCTTCAACTTTCTTGTCGTGCACTGCGGTGATGTCTACAATAAAATCCGGCGTGATGTAGCGGTCCTGCACCGTGTGAAAAACGTGTTTCGGGCGCCACGCTTCCTGCTCATTGCCTTGCTCGTCATAAGTTTTCACCATCCGCAAACCCGAATAGAAACAACTGTCTGAAACAAGCTGGCCCGCGCGTCCGTGATCCGGGTGACGGTCACCAACCGCGTTAGTAATGACGATATCGGGCTGATATTTACGGATATAAGGAATAATTGCTTTTTGATGAGCTTCGTCATTTTTGAAAAAACCATCAGCCAACCCAACATTATCACGCACCGGAATATTCATGATCGTGGCCGCATTTCTTGCTTCCTGAATCCTGCCTTCCGGAGTGCCGCGTGTGCCGAGCTCGCCGCGTGTCAGATCCACGATGCCTACTTTTTTGCCTAATGCTAATTGTGAAAGCAATGTGCCGGCACAGCAGAGTTCAACATCATCAGGGTGGGCTGTGATGGCGAGAATATCTAGTTTCATAATGAGTTTGTTATTTGATGCGAAGCTTTTGGCCGATCCGCAAGGTCGAACGGGTCGAAATGCGGTTTTTTCTGGCAACGGTTGAAATGCTCACACCATATTTTCCTGCAATGGATGAAAGCGTTTCACCTGAACGCACTTTGTGTAAAATAGAGCGGGTGTAAGCCACGGGCGCATCGCCGGAAGCAAATTCGCTTTTGTTTGATTTACCGCGTAAATGGCTCCAAACATTGCTGGTAAGCAAAAAGTGATCCGACTTGATGGCCTTATTTTCCCAGTCAAAAATATTCCGAGGATCGAAAGGATTTCCTTCGTAGCGATTTTCATAATGTAAATGCGATCCTGTGCTGCGTCCGGTGTTTCCGCCAAGCCCGATCACATCGCCCGCTTTCACAATCTGCCCCGATTCCACAAGTTGTTTAGACAAGTGACCATAAAGCGTTTCAAGCCCGTTATAATGTCTTACTACAATAAATCGACCATAACCACTGCCGTCGAATGCCACAATACGGACCATTCCGTCATAGGTTGAACGCACAGTGTCGCCCGTTTCCAGATCCAGGTCGCTTCCGTTGTGCCATCTTCCCCAGCGGTAACCGAAGTTCGACGTTGGCTTGGTGTCCGTCATCGGCGTCGCCCACATGCGGTTTACGGCCGGATCATATAATGTAAGTTCAACAGGTTCGTCAAATTCCAAAGGGCTCAGGCCATAAGGATTAATTGTCCTGGCGTCCCATATCACGTAATATTCAGCTGATTTTACCCATTCATCGGCGACAAGCAGCGAGTCGACCACTTCTACAACTTCGGTTTCGCCTTCATCAATGGTGGTGGTGTCTTCACTTACAACCGGGTTGAGGGGCTTAACCGGCTCAAACTGGTTTTGAAATCTCAAATTGGAAGTTTCTACCTGATATTCATCCTCAGGCTGCGGCGTGCTTACGCGTGTTGGTCCTTCGTTGGCATTGTTTCCGGACTGGTTGATTTTTGGATTTCTTTTGAATTTTCCTCGCTCTTGCGCTTGCGTGTTCCAGGAGATCAAACACACGATCATTAGCAAACTTACAATAAGCTTTACTTTCATAAGTGTTAAAAACAGATCAGACCACACAGTCTATAAAAGCCGATTCGGTGCGGTCTGATTCAAATTAGGGGTTGGGCAAATAAATTAAGCTGTTTCTTCTATAATGGTTTCTACTTCAAGTTCCATTAAAAATTTCTCGGCATCCAATGCAGCCATACAACCGGTTCCGGCAGCGGTAATCGCTTGTCTGTAAACATTATCCTGAGCATCACCGCAAGCAAATACACCTTTAATGTTGGTGCAGGCACTTCCTTTAACAGTTTGAATGTAACCGGTCTCGTCCATGTTCAGATATCCTTTGAAAATATCCGTGTTAGGCTTGTGTCCGATTGCTACAAAGAAACCCGTTGCGTCCAAAAGTTGCTCCTCGCTGGTTTTATTATTTTTTACTAAAACAGATTCAAGTCCGTCTTCACCATTCAACCGAACAGTTTCTGTGTTCCAGAGGATCTCAATGTTTGGCAACATTTCAACACGTTTCTGCATGATCTTCGAAGCACGCATTTCGTCGCGACGAACCAGCAAATAGACTTTCCGGGCCAATTTGGCCAGATAACTTGCTTCCTCAGCAGCTGTATCGCCAGCGCCTACAACAACCACATCCTGTCCGCGGAAGAAAAAGCCGTCACAAACCGCACAAGCTGAAACGCCGCGGCCGTTCAAACGTTCTTCCCCTTCAATTCCAAGCCATTTTGCAGAAGCACCTGTTGAAATAATCACAGAATCAGCCTGGATCTCGTGTTTGTTGTCGATGATCACTTTGTGCGGATGCGTTGTGAAATCTACCGCTGTGGCAAGGCCGTAGCGGATATCGGTGCCAAAACGCCTGGCTTGTTTTTCAAAATTGATCATCATTTCCGGGCCGGTAATTCCGTCAGGATAACCCGGATAGTTGTCAACTTCTGTCGTAATGGTGAGCTGGCCTCCTGGCTGGGCTCCCTGGTAAAGTACAGGATTCAAACCTGCCCTGGATGCATATATAGCGGCTGTATAACCGGCAGGACCGGAGCCGATGATTAAGCAAGAGACTTTCTCGGATGTCATATTATTTTATTACTAATTGTTAACGACGAATGTTTACGAACTAAGTTGTACTCGTCTATTACAACATTGGCAGATCGACAAAAGTGCAAAATTTCACTTCTTTATGCAAATCGATTTAAAGTATACGCCACTCGATTCTGCGGTTTTTTTGTCTGTGTTCCTGGGAGTCATTTGGCGCCACCGGCTGCGTCTCGCCGTAGCCTTTCGAAGTGATCCGATCGGCTACAATGCCCGATTGTTGCAGATATTCCTGAACCGACAACGCCCTTCTCCTTGATAATTCCATATTTTCCGTGTCGGAACCCACATCGTCCGTATGGCCTGAGATTTCAATTTTAACCGATCTGTTTTTGGTTAAAAAATCAACCATTTTACCCAGCTCAACCTTCGACTTCTCGTCAAGACTGTATTCTCCTGTTTTGAAAAATATATTGTTGAGCACTTCCGCACGGTCTTTTTCAATGGCTTCCAAAGGAATATCCAGATCTACAAAAGATGTAGAATCATTAACGGTAAATGATAGACTTTTGAATAAATAACCTGTTCTCGAAACATAAAAGGCATATTCGCCGCCACTGTTGAGAACCGTCAGGAAGAAACCCGTTTTGCTGTCAGAAGAAAATTCTCCGACTTTTTGCTGCGTTTTTAAATCAAAAAGGTCAATTGCGGCAGCCAGCGGTGTGTTTGTTTTTTTATCAAAAACTTTCCCTTTCGCATAGCGCGTCGGAACAATCTTTTCCTTCACCTGATCAGGCAAATTGAATGTATAAAGCAGCGAGCGCCCTTTTTCGCCCGAAGCATCATCCGTGTAGTAAGCCTTTTGTCCGTCCGAAGCAATGAAAAGTCCGACCTGGTCAGCGACTGTATTAATAGGATAACCAATGTTGGTGGCTTGTGACCACGTGGTGTCCGTCCGCTGGGAAATGAAAATGTCGAAGCCGCCCATGCCCGGAAGGCCGTTTGAGGCATAAAAAAGGGTGCGTCCGTTGGCGTGAATGAATGGGGCGTTTTCCTCGTCAGGTGTGTTAATGTGCGTTCCCAGATTTTTCGGTGCAGCCCATTTTCCTTTTTCATCCAGTTTTGAAACCCAGATATCGCGTTTACCTTGTCCGCCCCGGCGATCCGAAGCAAAGTAGAGCAAATGCCCGTCCGCGGACAGCGAAGGTTGCGATTCCCAGTCACGCGTATTGATTTCCTGACCCAGATTTACGGGTGCGCTCCATTCCTTTCCTTCTTTTTTGGAAATGTAAAGATCACAGCTTCCATAGCCATCCTGCCGGTTGCAGGCCGTGAAAACCAATGTGCGGCCATCGGCAGAAACACTGCAAGTGCCTTCGTTATTGGATGTGTTGATCGATTTTGAAATTTCCTCCGGCACATCCCATCCACGTCCGCCCTTAATGCGGTGGGTTGCGTAAATGTTCTCGTCGCGGTTTTCAGTCAGTCCGGTGAAGATCAATGTCTCATCATCGGCAGTCATCACGGGAAAATACTGCGTGCCCAGGAAGTTAACGGTGTCACCCAGCGATCTTTTCTGAATCGTCAGTGGATTTTTGATCGCCTCACGAGCAAATTTGGAAGAAGCAATAGATTTCTCAGCCAGCTTAGCCAGGCTGGATTTGGCAGGAAATAATGGCAATGCTTTTTCAAAATAAACCAAAGCCGAATCATAACGTTCCGCCTCAAAATGATGCTTGCCGATCCATTGCAGCGCAGCGGCCGACTGTGGCGCGGAAGGCCTCAGCTGGATTGCTTTGGCATAATACTTCTTCGTCAGATTGGGGTTTCGCTGCAATTCGTAGATCTGCGCGAGTCTCAGGTTTGTATCGAAACTGTTAGGCTCCTGTTCCAGGACTTTTTCGAAAAGGGCAATCGCTTCGGGCAGTTTTCTGGCCTGCCAGGCTTCCTGCGCTTTCTCATAAGTTTCCCTGGCTTTCCTGGATAATGTGGCGTCCTGTGCGTGTGTTAAATTTGAAATAATCAGACAGGATATTAGCAAAAAAATAGCGGCGCGGTGCATTATGGAATGTTCATATACTTGTGAGTTTGTAACGACATTTTCCATTTTGGATTGTCTTTGATATAGTCAATTATCAAAGGCAGCATCGCCTCGTGCTTACTCCATTCGGGCTGTAAAAGCAGCGTACACTGCTCAGAAACGCGTTCGGCATGGAATTCGGCAAACTCAAAATCGCTCTTGTTGTAAATGATCGCTTTGAGCTCATTTGCATTTTTGTAAATGTCCGGATGCGGCTCTTTGAATTTTTTTGGAGAGAAGCACACCCAGTCCCAATGTCCTGTGAACGGATATACGCCGGATGTTTCGATGTTGGTTTTGAAACCCGCATCTTGCAGCTGACCAGTGAGCTCGTCGAGGTTATACATTAAAGGTTCGCCGCCCGTGATCACCGCCAGACGGCCTGGATATTGCAGCGCGCCATCGACAATGTTATTAATGTTGAATTTGGGATGCAGGTCTGCATTCCAGGACTCTTCACGTCACACCAGTGACAGCCCACTTCACAGCCGCCGAGGCGGATAAAGTAAGCAGCGCGCCCGCTGTGCTGGCCTTCGCCTTGCAAGGTGTAGAAGGCCTCCATTACGGGAAGCATTGTAGATTGTATTGGTAAAGTTTCAGTAAACATTGTGCAAAGATACAAAAAATCAAAAACAGCAGTTTTGTATAAATCGTTGCTGTTCAGCATTGATATGTAACAGCTTTATTTTAGGTTTGTTACAGACCTCACATGAACTAGATCGCACTTAATGAAAAAAACTTTACTGTTTACTGCATTCCTGCTAATAGGGAATGCATTTTGGCCTCTTTTGCCCAAAAAATCGGGATCGTCAATTTTAATTCGCTGCCTGCCGATATGCAGCTTTTTCCTCGGAATGCAAATAACGAAGCCGAGATTACGGTCGCTGGGAATGTTGAAGCGGCGGGATATGCTTACGTTTCTGTGGTCAAGTCGCGCAATGGGGCCAGACAAAGTTATTACAAGAATCAACTCAAATATACGGGTGATGCGGGGGCGTTCAGCATTCCGACAATCATCAAATCTGAGCTGGCGGAATATACATATGCTGTTTACGCATGCAAATCTGCCACAGATTCAACATTGATTGTCACACGCAGCAATGTCGTCGCCGGTGATCTTTACCTGATATATGGCCAGTCAAATGCCGTGGCTTGGGAAGTGGACTACAAGTATCGCAACGAGTTTTGCCGCACTTACGGTTCGGGGCCCAACGGCAACGGCTGGGGATTGGCTAACGATCTCAGCCCGCGGGTTGGCATATTTGGCATTGAATTTCAAAAAGCACCGTTGAGCGGAAAAATATGGCTTTCCTACATGCGTAATCAACGGCGCGCTTGCAGGCGCTTCCCTCGCGCAACTCATTGAGCGCAATCCCAACGACCACGCCGATGCCAGCAAATTTTACGGCGTTTTATTGAATTACGTAAATCAATCTGGCCTGATGCCTGCGCTGAAAGGGATTTTTTACTGGCAGGGTGAGAATGAAGCTGCTTCTCCGGAACCGTTGGTTTGGGCGCCACGTTTTGAACAAATGGTCAACAACTGGAAAGAGGATTACCCGTTGGTTGAGAAAATATATGTTTTTCAGCTCCCGCTTTTCGGCGGCGGCGCTTATGACGACCGCATTGGCCAGTTTCGGGAAGATCAGCGGCTTTTGGGAGTGAAATATCCGATCATTCAGCCTTATGCCGCACTTGGCGCTCCGGGCTGGAATGGGTTCCATTATGGATTGGAGGGCTATTTGAAGGTAGGGCAGGATTTGGCTGATATGGCGGGATTTTATCATTATGGTAAAAAGGAAAAAATCACTTCACCGAGCTTGCAAAAGGCATTTTATTCAAAAAAGGATTCATCGGAAATCACTATGGTTTTCGAGGATTATCAAAAAATGATTTATCCGAATGACACGTCGAATTCAAACATTGAGGGCAGTCAGGAGCCTGTTTCTAACTATTCTGTCAAAGACTTTTTTACCTGAATGCAGAATGGCAAAAGCTCAAAATCGGGCAGGGCAGAGGCGAACAAGATCATTGTTGAAAAGAAAGCCGCCGGGCCGGATTCATTAATCAAATATTTGCCTTCAAAATATCATTATGCGGGATTGCTGTCTGCACCTTGGGTTTATATCGGCCCTTTTCTGAGAAATGATAAGGGTTTCCGGGCTTTCGCATTTCATCACAATAAAATCTATCCATTTCCTGATCTTGGAAAGTTAACGCTCACGGCAAGAGACGAAGTCGGCAATGTATTGCTAAGCTGGAACGAGTTGCCGGGTGCAACAGGCTACATTCTGGAAAGACTCGGAGGCGTGGATTCTGCGGGCGCACATGAAATATTGCATTTGCCTTTGCCAGGCGTCTTACACGGATGCATCCGCGAAGCAAGGCGTTGCATACACTTACTCGATCCGCGCGATAACCGAGCATGCAGAGTCTGACATAACAAGCATCCGGCACACCAAACTGAGTGAGGATGTGTTGACTGTGGAGCCGCTTGCAGCCGCTAACTTCAATATTTTTTCCCCAATCCGGCTGCCGGAGAGGTGAATGTGGTTTCTGATCACAGCAAAATAGGTTTGGTGGAAATATTCTCGAATTCTGGCGTTAAGCTGAAAGAAGCACTTTATGATCAGCAGCAATGGGCGGTCGTCAACCTAGCCGGACTAAACAGCGGCATGTATCTGATCAGGATCCACACCGCCAAAGGATCAGTCGTGAAGCAAGTGGCGATCCGATAGTTGGCCGGCGATGCTGTATCCGGAGGGACCGGCTTCCCCGGATCTTTGCCATATAGTAGATTTAGTGGCATATTTACAGTATGAATATTACACCAATTCATCAGCAGGAAGTTATTTGTGCATTGGCCACGCCGTCGGGCGTTGGAGCGATCGCAGTCATCAGGGTTTCCGGGAGAAGGCTCAATATCAATGGTTAACGCTGTTTTTAAGGGCAAAGATCTTGAAAAGGCCGAGAGCCACACCGCACATTTCGGGACGATCCAGGCAGACGGGGAAATCATCGACGAAGTGCTGGTGACTGTTTTTAAAACACCGAGATCATTTACAAAAGAAGATTCAGTAGAAATATCCTGTCACGGCTCCGACTATATCATCAGGCAAATATTGAAGTTGCTGATCACCAATGGAGCCAGGATCGCCAAGCCCGGAGAATTCACTCAGCGCGCGTTTTTGAATGGCCAGTTTGACTTGGTACAAGCCGAAGCAGTCGCCGACCTTATCGCCGCCGATTCGCAAGCCAGCCATAAAACTGCTTTGAATCAATTAAGAGGCGGTTTTTCGAAGAAACTGGCATCATTACGCCAGGAACTCATTCATTTCGCATCCTTAATCGAGCTTGAACTGGATTTCGGTGAAGAAGACGTAGAATTTGCGCAGCGCGATGATCTTCGCCGCTTGATAGAAGCATTGTTGAGCACGATTTCACCGCTGGTCGAATCGTTTGATTTTGGCAATGCATTAAAAGAAGGCGTGCCCGTGGCGATCATCGGTTCACCCCAATGTCGGCAAATCCACATTGCTCAATGCGCTTTTAAATGAAGAAAAAGCGATCGTAACCAGCATTGCCGGCACCACCCGCGACGTAATCGAAGACACCATCGTCCTGGAAGGCCTCAAATTCCGCTTCATCGACACAGCAGGCATCCGCGAAACCACAGATCTCGTCGAATCCATCGGCATCGAGCGCTCCAAAGCCGCCATGGAAAAAGCCGACATCGTGATTTTCCTCTTCGACAGTGTAGCAACGCTCAAAGAAAACCAGCAACTCGCCGCACTCCTCCGGGCAGACAAGCAAGTGTTATATGTGCTAAACAAGATCGACATCAGTGACATTACGCCAGAAACGCTAAACGCACTCCAAAACAACGTAATCTCCATTTCCGCAAAATCACAAACCGGATTATCCAACCTGACCAACAAGCTCGTTTCCATGGTCTACGGACAATCCGCAAGCGACACAGTGGTCACAAATCTGCGCCACTACGAACATCTGGTCAAGACACACGACGCATTAACCGACGTTTTGAACGGGCTTGAAACAGGTGTGACCGGTGATTTTCTGGCGCAAGACATTCGGCTTTCGCTGCATCATTTGGGGGAGATTACAGGGACGATTGTGACGGATGATTTGCTGGATAATATTTTTAGTAAGTTTTGTATCGGGAAGTAGATTAAAAGTCCAGCACAATGTCTGTATTATGATTTTTAGGATTTTAAGATTGTAGGAATTACTTAAGCGAACACACATGACACACTTGGAGTTAACTCATAAGATTATTGGATGCGCTATGAAAGTTCATGGTGTATTAGGAAATGGTTTTCAGGAAGTGATTTATCAACGTGCGTTAGCAATTGAAATGCAAAAGCAACGGTTGAACTACAAACGTGAAATGGAAATGTACATCTATTATGATGGGATTAAAGTCGGCACACGCAGAGTAGATTTCTTTGTTGAAAACATAATAATGCTTGAAATGAAAGCGGTAATACGCTTAGAAGATGCACATCTGTCCCAGGCAATGAACTACTGCCAGGCATACAATTTACCCATCGGCTTATTGATAAATTTTGGCTCGAAAAGTTTAGAATTTAAGCGAGTATACAATCTTAATCACCCTGATAACAAAGAGTATATCAAAAATCGAAGCGCAGGAATTAAGTCTTAATAAAAACAGAAGTCGAATCCAAGAATCCTCAAATCCAACAAATCCTAATACTGACAGTTGAGTAGGATGCGTTCAGTTAATCCAACCCCCCTCTCACTCCCCCCAAACCGTCACAACCAGCCCCCTCGCTCCGCCGCGGTCCCGGTGCTCGCATAGGTAAATGCCTTGCCAGGTGCCTAGTGCCAGGCGGCCGTTGCGGATGGGGATCATGACTGAGCTGCCTAGTAACGAGGCTTTTAAGTGGGCGGGCATGTCGTCGGAGCCTTCGTAGTCGTGCTCGTAATCGGGGTCGTTTTCTTTTACGGTTTTGTTGAAAAACATTTCAAAATCCTTTCTTACAGTCGGATCGGCGCTTTCGTTGATGGTTAGCGAAGCGGAGGTGTGCTGGATGAAAACCTGGCACATGCCGACTTTAATCTCGGCAATCTGGGGCATCACGTGCAGGATTTCGTTTGTGATGAGATGAAAACCCCGGCGCTTCTCACGCAATGTTATGCTTTGCTGAAATATCTTCATTGGATAAAGTTATCAATCTGTGGTCAATCCGTTTGCTGACTTGCAGCATTTCACGTATAACATTGTCGCGCCAGCCCCCTGAGATTGGCCCGATTGCACGTGTTTTAAAAGGGTTGAAAGGGCTAATTTTGAGTGTGTTATATAAGATGTAATTTTTTATTTAGATCAAAAGGTTATGCAAAAGCAAATCACATTTTTCCACGGTGGCGGGTCAAAAGAGGATTATGAGGCGGATAAAAAGTTGGTGGCCTCGCTACAACTGAAACTAGGTGAGAACTATGCCATTCATTATCCCTTTTTGCCCAATGATGGCTCGCCCCGATCTCGGCAGACGAACGCAGATCAGTAGCGAAATTGCAGCGGCTGAGGATGGTGTTATGCTGGTTGCGCACTCTTTCGGAGCTTCCATGTTGCTGGCTTGTCTTTCTGAAAAAGCCGTTAACAGACAAATTAGAGGCATTTTTCTGCTGGCGACACCATTCTAGGAGTGGAGAAGAAGATTGGGTCCAACCCTTTAAGTTAAAGACTGATTTTGCCGAAAAAATAGACAAAAATACGCCGCTATTCTTCTATCATTGTATAGACGATGAAGAGGTTCCATTTGCGCAACTGGCTGTATACAAGCAACAACTTCCGTGGGCCACTTTCCGGGAACTGAAAACGGGTGGTCATCAATTTGGAAATGATCTGGAAGTTGTTGCGCAGGACATTAAGTCGCTGTAATGTTAAAAGGGTAAGCGATCAGGCATGAGCATTTTCTTTGGATTTAAAGAACAGCTTTTTAATGCCTGTTGCCAATGCAAAAACAACAAGTCCCAAAGCCAAGCCGATCAAAAATTCTTTCACGGTTGCGGGAAGCGTGGGAAACAGGTGATGGAAAAAAGGAATGTTGTGAACAAAAATCCCGCCGGAAACGAGGATCAATGCGATCGTTCCTACTGCCCCCAGAAACTTGATCATCAGCGGCAAAGCTTTTACCAGCACGTGCCCCAACTTTCCGAAAATGCCTTTATCACCTGATTTTTTAATCAATTTGTAACCAGCATCATCAGATCTTACAATGAGTGCGACGATGCCATAAACACCGACTGTCGCCAACAAAGCAACCGCAGAAACGGTCAATATCTGAATCGTAAGATTTTCTGTCGCAACGCTTCCCAAAGCGATAATTACGATCTCGATAGATAGGATGAAGTCAGTAGTCACAGCGGATTTCACTTTCTCCTTCTCGTTTTCCAGTTGCAACGTCGCATCTCCCTTCGGATTCTCCTTGATAACCGTGTGCTCTTTTTGGGATGAGGAAAAATGTATTCATATATCTTCTCAACACCTTCATAGGCCAGATAAAGCCCTCCTAAATCAGAATGTAAGTGATCGCGGC
The DNA here is from genome assembly GCF_979253085.1 of Dyadobacter sp. AC419. Lineage (NCBI taxonomy): Bacteria > Pseudomonadati > Bacteroidota > Cytophagia > Cytophagales > Spirosomataceae > Dyadobacter > Dyadobacter sp. AC419. Next base: position 101,916 of record NZ_CEEDCD010000020.1, read on the forward strand.
CGGTAAAAAAGCGTTCAGCAACAGCGCCACGGGCACAATAATGAGCTTATTGAGAAGTGAGCCCTTTGTGATCGACCACAAAACGGGCAGCTCGCGCTCAGACAAAAAACCCGTTGCTTTTTCAGCATTTACAGCCAAATCATCGCCGAGGATGCCTGCCGTTTTTCTGGTTGCTACTTTCGTCGCCAGGGCAACGTCGTCCATTAAAAATGCTATATCATCTAAAATGGCAAAAAAGCCTGATGCCATACAATGTTTTAAAATTTTACCTAAAAATTCGCTCCAGCCAAATGAGGAGCACTTAATTGTGTGCGAAGGTAACCATAAATTGATATGCTACCCGGCTCGAAGCATGGTCACGAACACCAAATCGAGAAAATTGGCACGCCAATTTTGGGAGAAGGCAGTTTTTATGAATTTCGATTACGTCGAAATTCGGTTACAACTTAAAAATTGTCTGTTATTAAGCATGGTGTACTCAATCGTTTATTTAAGTTCGTCCAATGGTCTTTTCGATGACCAGGATATCAATAATATTTTAGCGAAAAGCCGGAAAAACAACACGTCATTGGACGTCACGGGCGCCTTGCTGTATTGCAATGGAAATATTATCCAGGTTTTGGAGGGCGATCAAGAGGCGTTGGAAAGTCTGTTTGTGAAGATAGAAAGGGACCCACGTCACTCGCGGGTGATCAAACTTTTTCAGGGACCGGTTCCGCAAAGGTCTTTTGAGACGTGGTCGATGGGTTACAACACGACCGATATCCGCAACATGGAGGAACTTAAAGACCAGCTGTTATTCATTGAAAATCCACATATGCCGAGTGTTGGCGACAACAAAGTCATTTCGCTGTTGCAAACTTTTTATAAAAACAATTATCGGAATTAAGTGAATCCGGATTATAAAGTGGGTGCTGAATGATGCCGGTTCACATGTTTTTCATTCCGCCAGCCAGCCTTATGGCTTCGTCAATGACTTCTTTCGGGTAATCATTCAGCTCTAAAATTCTGATCGCGTTGGTTGTGCTTAGTTTGCCGGGTTTTAGTTTGTAATCAAAAACAATTTCATCTCCGTCAACGATCTCCGTGAAATGATAAAGGTCAAATGTGTCGGACAAATGTTCTGCCAGCTCGCGATCATGCGTGGAAGCGAGCGCGAGATCATTTCCGCTGGTGAGATAGCTGAGCACGGCTTTTCCGATTGCAATCCTTTCCACAGAGTTGGTGCCTTTGAATAGTTCATCCAGCAGAAAGAGGTTAGCATGTGTGCATTGGCTTTCCAGCAGCAAGTTTTTCAATGTCAAAACCTCTTCGAAATAATAACTTTTATCGCCAAGCAAATCGTCTGAAATCCGGATTGAAGAATGGATTTTCATGGCCGGCATTTCAAATTCGTTTGCAAAACACGTGTTAATCGTCTGTCCAATCAATGCATTGATGCCCACCGTGCGAATAAAAGTGGTTTTGCCCGACATATTTGATCCAGTCAGCAGCGCCGATTTTTGGTTTAATATCAAATCATTTGGGACGCCATTAAAAATCAAAGGATGATAAACGGCTTTCGCATGAAGTCTTTTTTTCGTCTCATGAATGACCGGTTGGCAATGGTAAGGAACGCTTTCCCTGAGTGCTAATGTGGAAAGGGCAATGTCGTTTCAGCTACGAACTGAAAGATATTTTGAATGTGCAGCCTTTTGGAATCAAGGATTTTTAAGATGGTAAAGAGCAAGACAGGCTCGACCAAAAACAAGGCTTTGAACAACTCGAAAACATAATCAACAAACTGACCGATTTCCCCTTGCAGTTTCGCCTCGATCTTGAAAATAGACATGGCTAAGCCCAGCTGATTCAGCTCGTTAACCTGTTCTTGTAAGGCAATGTTATGGTCGGCAAATCTGCTGTCTTTTAGTAAGTTGTCGGCTGTTTGTATTAATACAAGGAGCTGAGGAATTGAACTTCCGTATTGATATAAATTATTCTTGTTCCAATAATGAAAGCCCAGATTGACCGGCAGCAGAACGATCAGGAAGATCAGTATTTGGGGAATAAAAAAGGACATTACAACGCCGATCACACTGAGTGCAGAAAGCATTTGAATCAGCCAGTAAAATTTCGGTCGTTCTGTGTATTTCCCGTGAAAAAGCGAAGTAATGTAGTAAGCGTCGGTTTTATTCAGCTTGGCAATCTCGGCTGTAACCGCAGTTCTCAGTTCGGGATCTTTGGTGAAGTTTCCGATATTGGTTTCCAGCCGCTGTTTCCTCGCGCTGCCGATCGGGATCGTTCGCATGAAGTAATACAAATATTGCTGCCCAATGCTGGAAACGGTTCTGTCAATGTATTTGAAGACGTCTTCGAGATCGAGGTCCTGAAATGTTCGGTCAGAAATCACCTGCAAAGCGCCCTCTGCCTTATCCGCGATGAAATACTTTTCAATTTGATAAAAATTAAAAAAGCCTGTTTTGATCTGTTGCGGATTTTCTGACTCAGCGGACACTTTTGATGACATTTCTTCAAGATAAATTGTAAAACCTCACGACCGAAAGAACTCAACCAATCGCAAGATCAATTTATAATTTTAGAAACTCGAAACCCAGAAAGTGTTATGGGCGGGGAATGGCTATGAGGAAATCAACTAAAACTCTTCTCCGGATCTTACAGTAAACTTGTATAAAATAGGCTGTTTTTAGAATGGCGAAGGTGAAGCCGCGAGTTCCCGTCGCGGAAACCGCCTAGGAGAATGAAGCTGCCGAAGAAGAAGGCCGGGCCCACGAGCGGCGTTTTGATGAGGCGATATTTGATTCGCTGCTTCCAGGTGAATTTGGTGATCAGTGAAGTTTCGGAATACAATTTCATAAATCGCGCGGCTTCCCAACTTGCGTATGCATTGTGCTTGTCAATGTAATGCGATATGCCGGAAATGCTGGTGGTCAATTTTGCTTTCAATAAGCCCGATTTTCCCATTTAATATGGGGTGCTCGTGAATCTCCATGTCGAGATGGCTCCATTGATCCTCATCGATCATTTCATACTCGCCTTTTCCGACCTGAAACAGCGCCAGTTTGCGCAGCGGATAGCCGCCCTTTAACTCTTTCCCCAAAAAATAAACCGTGTAATTAAGCCAATATCCGACGACGTCAGTTTGCTGGGTCAGCGTATTTCTCAGATCCGACTTGAACTTGGGCGTAAGATATTCGTCAGACGTCCAGAAACATCACCCATTTCGTTTGCGGAGCATGAACGCGGAGATACCAGTTTCTCTTTTTTGGAAAATGACCGTTCCAGTTAAACTCAATCACCTCTACGCCAAATTCCTTTGCAATTTCCTGCGTTCTGTCTGTGCTGTGCGAATCGATCACAACAATTTTTGCAGCCAGCTCCGGTCCGATTGCATGCAGACAATTTGCCAGATTTTTTTCTTCGTTTCGAACTGGGATAACGATGGTCAGGTCAAGTGGACTCATGGGACAATACTTTTTGGGCTGTACGTGGTTCTTCAATTACCCGTTTTTTGATCGGCTTGCAGGGGTGACCTGCGCAGACGGTCCATTCGGGCATATTTTTATGGACTACGGAGCGTGCGCCAATGACGCAGCCCGCTCCAATTGTTACTCCGGGATGCACAAACGAATCTGCCGCAACCCAGGCTTGTTCGCCAATGTAAATGGGTCGGGTTGTCAGCGGAAACCCCGCTTTCGTGTAGTCGTGTGTGCCCGTGCATAAATGTGTTCCCTGCGATATGACGGCTCTTTTTCCAATAATGATTTTGCCCTGACTGTATAAAATCACCTTATTGGCAATGCCACATTCATCATGAAGTTCAAGGTTCCAGGGCGCCCATATCACCACACCCGGATACACATGTACGCCGCGGCCGACTTGGCACCAAAGCAACGCAGTATAAATGAACGCCATGCATGAAACGGCTTGGGCGAATATTTAAACAAAACAGATGACACCGACCACATTGCCCGACCAGCCCTGTTCGCGAGTGAGAACGAAGGCCCGCTATGCGTATTTGAATTGATTTCCATGAATATTCACATTGCTCGTACAACGGATCATGCACAAATAATTTGTAACCGCAACAATTAACGTTATCCTATATACGACAAGGAATTCTACAAGCGTTTTGCGTGCTTTATTAGCTTGCATTAAGTCGTAGTCATGCAAAAATCAACTCCCTTTAACCAGAATCCAATAGCCCTGAGGCAAGACGGGCAAATGTTCCGATGAGGCGGACATTAAACGGAACTATTGATATACATTTTCTTCTACATGCAGCCCTTCGAGCCATTTAAGGAAATCAGTCGCATTGGCTTTGCTGATAATGACGGGCTCAGGCGTGCGTGAAGCAATGCCGATGAGAAGCTTTCTGCCGAAATACTGCTGAATGCTCGTTACCGACTTCCTATGAATGATAAACTGCCTGTTTGCCCTGAAAAAATCCCGGGGATTCAGCGTCTCAAAAATGTTGTTAAGCGTGTCTCTGGTCTCGTATTGGCCATTTTCGGAGTAAACGGTCACCTGATAATTGTTATAGTAAATGTAGTCGACCTTGTCCAGGCTGATGGGAATGATCTGATCCTTAAAATACACGAGAATCGAGCTTCTGAACCCGTTTAAGGTCGAAATAGCGTGGCTGAGCCGAAGTGAATCCTGGGAGACGTCCTCACCGAAAAAGCGCCGGAAACGGCAGAACTTCTCCAAACTTCTGTTCAGAATGTTGCTGTCAAGCGGTTTTACGAGATAATCGATGCCGTTGTTTTCGAACGCCTTCATCGCAAATTCATAGTCATCAGTATAATAAATCACCGGACAAGTGATGGTAAAATCCTGGAACAGCTTGAATATCAGACCGTCTGGCAGGCGAACGCCACAGATGATCAGATGTGGGGATTTGTTGTTAACCAACCATTTTTTGGCTTCTTTAATTGAACCAACCATTGCGCACACCTTGAAGCCACTTCCAAATTGCTCTATAATATTTTGCAGTTTTGATGCCACTTTCGCTTCTTCTTCAATAACGAGTATACTGATCATTGAGTAGAGGTTTTGATGAGTAAATCTAAACGTTGTATAAAATTCCTGAATTTATCTAAAAGCCTATACGGCGTACTTGCGTCTTATTAAAAAGACATTAAAATAGAAAACGCCAAAGCAAGCGTCCGGTGCCTGTTGAAATTCTCTACAATATTGTGTCAGAAATTCCTCAGTAATCTTTGATTTGCTGTCGTTGAGATTTTACTTAGCTCATTTGTCTTCCTGCAATGCAATTTGAAATAAGTCAAATTTTGTTGTTCTGGGCACATTTTACAAATCCTATGCCTTAATTAGTGGGAAAGCGGACTTTCGAAATGAAGGGCCTGCCTGTTAAAATGGGTAATTGTCAAATTTTCTGCAAGTGATTATAAAAACTGTGCCTAAGGGGAGCGCTTTAATTGCTTTATGACTGAATATACGAATGCAGACGCGTCGAACCTAATTTTTTGCAGCTTTAAATCGGTTCTTTCTGATCGTATTAATGAATGATCCTGGGAGAAGTTTTTTCGTTAGTGCGATGCCAATGCCTTTGATTGCTTTGGGAGAATCTGTTTTTGTAATGTAAGCATGTCCTTGGGCTGTAATGTTGCCACAGATGTTTCAGGAAACGCAGGATAATTGGCCCGCATACCAAAGCCTAGGTAATCAAGTATTTCCGGGTCGGTATTTGTCATAAAGGAAGTGTTGATCAGGATATTCTCGCCGTGGCCCTGATGTCTGTCCGACAATTCGTCGACCTGAAAAAGCAGCGTAGTGCGCTTGAAACCACTTTTTTTGAATGGTTGCGCGCGATGCACCATCCTGGAATTACAGATGATCAGCGTTCCTTTCGGAGCGCGTACAGAGACGATTTCTTTACCATAATGCTGATCGATGTAGTTGTCCTCGAAGAAGCGCTCATTATTATCTTGCGACCACTTTTGGGAATAGGGGATGAGCTGGAAAGGATTGGTGTCCGACACGTCGGACAAGTAAAACATGAACATCAGCCCGGGCAGATCATGCTTTCCTTCGTACGCATTTCCATCTTGCAGGTTGTTGTCGGTGTGCCATGGAATATGCGAAGCAGTGTGCGTTTCATAAATTTTTTGATTGCTCATTTTGAATGGCTTATCGAAATAACTGCGGCATATTGCCCGGATATTTTCAGAAGTGATAATATCGAAGCAAGTGCGTGAGACCGCCAGCGTGTGCGAAAAGTAATTGCTGCTATGCGCCTTTACGAATCCGATGCGGTTGTCGTTCACCAGCACCTGTTCGCCAGGCAGCGAGTGCATAAGGCTGTTTAGCGTGCTCGTCGTGAGTGCGTTCTCAAAAATCTGGTAACCCTTTTCATTTTTGATCTGGTTAGCAACGGATTGAGCATCAGTTTCGCTAAAACTGGAAGAGAATAATTGTGGATAAGTTGTAGTCATTTTGCCAGATGTTTTTGTGGAATAGCGTCTTACTCTTTATCGAAATTATTTGTCTGGTTAAATAAGGGTTTAATGCGAAATAACCATGATTAAAAATGTAGAATTAATGTCCCTGAATAAACGATTTTTCGATAATGCGGACAAAAGCCGCGATGAAGCGGACATTTGCCAGCACTATCGAATCCATAATTGAGTAAAATCAGGCACCCGTCAGTTCAGTTCGCCTTCCAGTTTATTAGCCGTCTGGATTTCAATGCGTTTATTGAAGCTCGGATGCACCATATGCACAAGCTGTTTTTCAAAACCAGCCAGGATATTCTGGGCTTCCAGATAATTTTCAGCAAAGGCACGCGCGTTCAGTTTGTAAACTTTTAAATCACAGGAAAGTGCATTTTCTATTGCCTCACAAAGTGACTCGGCACATTCGGGTTTAATTAAAAAACCGAGATTGTTTTGCTCAACAATTTCATGCAGCGAAGTCCCGGGAAGTGCTGAGACGATCGAACATCCGCCAGCAGCCAAAATCGTCGATAATTTGGAAGGCATCAGCAGATCCGACGCAGACTGTTTTTGTAAAACCACGTGCAAGTCAGCCACAGCCATGAGCTCAGAAAGGCACTCATAAGGCTGTAAAGGCAGAAATCGAACATTATCACAACCTGATTCCGAAGCAAGCGCCATTAACTTTTCTTTATAAGCGCCTGATCCCACGATTACAAACTTGATTTCCGGCCTGTGCCGAAGCCGTTTCGCCGCTTCTATCAAATGTTCCAGCCCTTGTTTTTCACCAATGTTGCCAGAATAAAGAACTACCCGGTCTTTGATATTCAGATTGAAAAACTTCATCAGGGATTGCTCCTTGAAAAGCGGCAATATCTTAGTCGTGTCCACCGAATTGTACAAAATCGAAATCCGCGATTCCGGAATGCCTTTCTTAATGAGTTCGCTTCTTCATTCCCGTGCTGATCGTGGACACCGTATCGCTGTTTTGCAAGATAAATGTCTCGGCAGCAAACATCCATTTCAGGAGTGTATCATTCTTGATCATGCCCAGGTCGCGCGCTGCGTCCACTTGCAGGTCCTGAATGTGCGTGATGAATTTGGCGCCTCTGATTTTTGAATATAAATAAGGAAAAATGCCCAGGTGAAACGGCGGCGAAATGTACATCACAATGTCATATTTCCGCTTAAAAAGCGTGAAGAACCAGACCGGTAATATGCTCAGTAAGAATGAAAATTCATGCAAAATCCTTTTGGAAGAACTGATTTTCTCAGGCACATATAACGGAACGCGATAAACCTTAACACCATCGATCTGCTCACTATGCCAGAGCTTTCCTTTGTACTTTTCGTTCAGCTTCCATTCCGGATAATAAGGCATTGCCGTTACAACATTCACATCGTGACCACTGCCTGCAAGCCAACGGGCCATTTGGCCGGTATATTTGCCAATACCCGTCAGTTCGGGATCGTAGTTGATCCCGTAAATTAAAATTCTCATCTCCCATTGATTTTTATAGACAAAAACTTTCCTGTCGACAGGAAGTCCCCCGGCGAAGCGTAGTGTTGTGTTATGCCTTATGCGTGCTTCTTAGCTGATCAGACGGGCGGTTTTTTCCAGCAACGGAATCGCGCTGTAACTAGGCGTGTAAACTCCCTCCATCCATTTCAAAAATTCTGTTGTGTTTGCCTTGCTGATAATGATAGGCTCCGGTGTAGCGGTTGAAATTCCCACAAGCAGCTTTCTGCCAAAATACTGCTGAATGCTTTTTACCGATTTACGCTGAATGATAAACTGCCTGTTTGCCCGAAAGAACTCTCTCGGGTTCAGGGTCGTAATGAGGTGGTTAAGGGTGTCGCGGGTTTCATATTTGGCATCTGTTGTGTGCACAGTCACCGCGTAATTGTTATAGTATATGTATTGCGTTTTTTCAAAGGCTAACAGGGATGATCTGATCTTTATAGTAAGCCAAAATGGAGCTTTTGTAAGTCGTCGAGTAGGGGAAAAGGCGCGTTACAGCTTTCCTGGGTGTTATTTTCTCTTCACTGAAAAGCTCTTTGAACTGAGAGAATTTTTTGAGGCTTTTGCTCAGCTTATTGCTTTCAAGTGGTTTAAGCAGATAATCAATGCCATTATTCTCAAAAGCTTTCAATGCATACTGGTTGTTTTCGGCACAATAAATGATGGGCGCACAACCTGGGAATGCTTTGAAAATATCAAAACTGAGTCCATCGCTCAGCACCACATCACTGATAATGAGTTCGGGAAACTGGCCGAATGCCATGAAGGCTTTCGCTTCTTTTACAGAGAGGGCGATATTGCAAACCTGAAATTGATCATCAGTTTGTTCAATTTTACGCACAAGATCCGCTGCTGAGTCCGGGTCAGCGGCAATTACAAATGTTCTGGCCATTGAGTAGTAATTTTCCTATAAATGAGTTTTTTTAATTCAACCATGGAGTCTGCATCACACCACGTAACATGTGTGTGTCACCACTAATGCATTGCGCAACGGAGGCTTGTTAAGCGGATGTGGGTCTTTGAGAGCAGTAATGTTTCTTTCCATAAAACTGATATTAAGGAGGATAATTAATTAAACATGACCGTGTGCCGCAAAGCGTTTGCAATGCACGCGCTGATGATAACGCGTATTGATATACGCTAACTAATTAGTGGGGTTACAAATACTTTCGTATCGACAGGATTGAGGCATTTTCGTCCCTGTCTTATAAAAATGCTAATAATAAAATAACATACAAATGAAGTTCTGATGAGACGGCCAAATTGAACGATGTAGCGGACAAAACGCCTGAAAACAGATTATTCGGCGCTTTTTCTGGTCATTTGTTACCAAATAGCCTGTGCATGTGTCAGTTGGCCGATCATTTCTGTAACCGCCTTGTCCATAGAAAACTGTGTCTGAAAGGTTTCCCGCGCACGCAAGCCCATCTTCTGCTTTTCATCTTCGCGCAGGTTGTTGAAAGCCAGCAAGCTTTGCAGCGTGTCTTCACAAGTGTCATTAGCAACCATTCCACAGCCGCCGTCGAGGATTTCGCGGTAAATGTTCACTTTGTCAGAAATGATCACCGGTCTCCCGCAAGCAAGTGCTTCCGCGATGGCTATGCCGAAATTTTCCTGGTGACTAGGCAGCACAAGCGCCTGACATCCATACAAAGCCGCCCATTTCAGATCTCCCGCCAGCATGCCTGTGAATGTCACATGATCAGCCAGAATAACATTTTGAGAGACTAATTCCATGATCTTGTCGCCATAATCGGAATGCAATCCCGGGCCGGCGACAACGAGTTCAGGGAAATCTAAATGTTGGAATTTGAGCTGCTGATAGGCTTTTAGTAAAATATCCAGTCCTTTTTTCTCATGAATCCGGCTGAAAAAAAGATAATAAGGCTTCCTGGTCAGGTGCGGATACTTATTCATGAATGCGCGGTGCATGGACTCACAGAAAGGCGGTGCATCCTTGACACCCAAACCGATGTTCAGCCGGTTTTTAGGTTTGTAAGGTTGAAAAGATAAACCTGCAACGGCAGATTCCTGCTGCGACGTAAACAAAAGTCCATCCGATTCATTGATTAGCCTGGCCTCAATCAGCTTCCAATACAGCCAGTTACGGGCAGCTTTCAGCATTCGGTCCGGTGCATTCTGAAAATACGGGTCCAGCATTCCATGCGGCATAAAATAAAGGCGCGGCAACGATCCGAAAGGAGCGAGGCGATGCCGGGATTTGAGTTTTTCCCACGCCTGGAAAGCGGCATAACCTGGATAAAGCCAGCAGCCGTGGACAATGACAATGTCGAACCGAGGGATATTTGCGTCGAGCCAAGCTGAGATTTTACGGCTGTATTGCCACGGACTGTAAGCCGGGCCCAGCGCATGCAACACGAAAGGATCGCCCTGGAAATCCAGCTCATGCTGATCATCTGCGCATAAAACTTCTCCATACACGCCTTGCTTTTCGAGTTCAGGAACCATATTTCTGATCGCCTGGCAAGAGCCTCCCGCAACGGGATCCATGCTGCCAGTAATGTGAAGGATTTTCATAAGCGGTGATTGGCTACAATGTGCTGGTATATTTCTTCGATCTCGTTGAGCTTGTTTTCCGCATTGAATCTTTTGGCATTGGAAAAACCCCTTTCCTGAGCCAGCATGCGCACCGACTCGGGAAACGAAAGAATGGCATTCACTCTGGCAGCGGCTTTTTGCGCCCACGTAGCAGCAGCGTCCGCGCCCGATGGTTTGGGTGGAATGTAAAAAGCTGCATCGGCCGCTATCGTTCTGAGAACCTGATCGTTGGTCGTCAGCACGATGGAGCCCGAAGCCATCGCCTCAATCACCGGCCATCCAAAACCTTCGGCATAGGAAGGAAAAATAAAAATCGAAGCGCCCGCATAGGCAAAATGCACAAACTTATCGCTGAGACCGGAAACCCAAAGAATGTCTTGCCGAAACGGGGAGCTTTCCATCCGCTGTGAAAGTGCCTCATCCGGCTTTGCACCGACCATTAAGAGCGGCAACGAATGATTTGCAGTTGACCGCCAGCTGTCATAAATGTCAATAACGCCAATCCGGTTCTTATACCATTGATTTCCACCAACGTGGAGCAGATAACCATCCAGAATGTCCAGTCCCGTTTCCTGCATCAGCTGAATGCGCGCGCTTAATGCGTCGTAAGGCTTAAAAAGCGGGTTCAGTCCGTTATGTACCATTTTGGAAGTGACCGGCACGCTTGTCAGGAATTGGTGCAGGTCTGTCCTGGTTTTTTCGGAAACGGATATAAAATGCTGGCCTTTGTCAAAACCTTTTCTGATCATCGACTGATACTTTTTGCCCGACCAGCCCACCGGATTTTCCAGAAATTTGTCCTCCGCAGAGAACTGGGCCAGAAAGTCATGGCAATGAATGACATGCGGATAATCAGCAACGAGCGGAACCCAGGGACCCAAAGCATGGTCCGTAAAAACATAAAGCGTATCGCGGTTCTTTTTGCGGGCTTTCAATTTTACCAGCATCGGAAACAACACATACTGATCGAGATAAGACAGCCATTTTTTGACCTTTTCAGGTCCGGGCAGCCGAAAAAAAACAGCCTGTGGTGCCCAGTATGCGACCTGATGACCGCGCTTTTCCATGCCCTCGCCCAACATTCGGGCGTAACGTGGCATGCTTTCGTGTTTGATAAAAGGTGGATGAGTAAAAACGACAATGTTCATGGGCGGTGGGTATAATCAGGGAAAGGATTAGATTCATCGTTGTAATCGGGCATTTCTCCTTTGAGTGAAGCGGCTAGTAATCCCGAAATAATGACCATAAAGCCCAGCGATGTGGGCTGTGCGGTGCTCCCTTGCGGGAAAATCAGCAGCATAAAGCCTAGCAAGATCCAGGGCAGGAGATCATTTCGTTTCATCAGGCGGTAAGCTTTCACCGTAAAGCTCCACGACATGGCAAGCCGCAGCAGAATAATCGATAATCCCAGTAACGGTCCGAACTCACCTGCCATTCGTCCCCATTCGCCCTCGGCAACCAGATATTGCAGCGATCCGGTTAGCAGCATACTGCCCACATTCGAACCCATGCCGGCTCCGTAACCCCAGAAAGGCAACTCCTCCGCAGTGGTTATGGCGGCGAGCATGTTGCCCAGATAACGATCGCCCAGCGTGCCCTGAAGTCCTCCTTCTGTGCTGCTGGCCGTTTCGAAACGTGACACAAATGCTTGTGTAACATCTTGAAATGCATCTGTCTGGCTAAAAATGATCCCAATGAAAATGGCGGCGACGATTGCGGAAATGATCTTGCCAATGTTTGCCGCACTTGTGGCGCTGGCCACCAGGGTGAACATTAAAATAACGATAACCTGAAAAAACAGTCCCCGGCTGATCGAAACGGGAATGGAAACCAGCAGCGCCGCCGTTGCCAGCCATAACACAAGCTTGGGAATGAGGTGCGCATTGAACCAGAAATAGAATACAAAGCAGGCTGTGAAGCTGAAAAACAACGTGGTGCCACTGGTAAATGAGAATGTGCCCGGCGGCCGGAAATAGCCCAAAGCACCCGAAAAACCAGCACCCGCCATGTCCCCGCCAACGCCCCGGTTAACCCAGGCCGATTGCGGACTGTAAAACTGGATCACCAGCAGCAGCGCCATCGGAATGGCTATCAAAAGCGTTATTCTGCCAAACTGGATCACATCCTGGCGCGTGAGCGTGGAGCCCATAATGAAGATCAGCGGGAAGTGAAGCAGCATTACACGACAGCCGTAAATGGCCACGGCCATGCTGCCATGGCCCACAAAAATCGCTGTAAAAAAGCCGAAAGTGCCCAGCAACAGCATACAGTTAACAAAGAAATTCGACTGGAAAAGTCCGTTTCTGATTGCCAGCAGAATGATCATGACGGCCACCGGTTCCCTCACCACGAGCAGCGGCGTGGCCAGTGCTGGTAAAAACCATTTCCGCAATGCGCCTTCAAAGATGAGGAGCAGGAAATACAGCCATATGAATTTCTTCTGCACAGCGACCATCGGATCGGTTTCCACTGCCACGCGATAGCTGGTTAATGCGGGCCTTTCGATATTGTAATGCATAATGTCTTGTTTAAGGGGCATGTAATGATTTCATCAGGATCCCATGGCGCCTTGAAACACCATTAAATATCTGGCCGCGACAATCTCCGGATTATGGTTTTTCAAATGTGTTCTTGCCCTTCTGCTGATCTCGTTTTGGGCTTCGCAGTTGTTGTAAATGTCGTTCATTACTGCTGCGAGGCTATCCACATTGCCCGATTCAAACACAAGGCCTGCGTCGCCTACTGCATCCGGAAGTCCGCCGCCGCTCGACACAATCGGGATAAGGCCGCAAGCCATGCCTTCAAGCGCTACATTTCCGAAAGGCTCATCCCATATCGAAGGCACCAGCTGAAATCGATGCTGGTTAAGACATTCCACCAACGCTTGCCCTTTCAAAATGCCCTCAAACCGGACGTGCGCTTCCAAAGCGGATTCCTTGACCAATTCCTGCAGCGGCAGCAACTCGGGACCGTCTCCTACAATGGTCAGACAGGGGCCGTTTGAACGCTTCGTTGTCTCAGCTCTGAGGTTAATGAATTTCCGGAACGCGCGTATGGCCAGATCTGCGCCTTTATCTGAAACCAGCCTTCCAACAAACACAAAATCGCCGGGACGTTTCGGGGCCGATGTCAGGATTTTGAACAGGTCAGACCGGTAAGGGTTGCCGATGACGACGGCCTCTTTCCAGCATTTCATTCGGATGGCGTTGCTCACTGCAATGACGGCTGATGAATGTTTGAGCCACTTTATTTTCGCCCGGTCCTGCCACGCGATCTGTCCGTCGGCCCTGCTGACCCATGTGCGCAATGCGACCACGGAAGGGCGGTTTATGAAGATCCTCGGCCAGGACAATCGCAGACAAAGGTTGTTTTCAAAAACAAGGTCCGCCCACGAATGCTCTCTGATCAGATCGGATTTCCCTGGGTTTCGGATCACTTCAAACGGGAAAGTTCTGCTGCCCTTTTCCTTTGTCCAGGTCAGCAGGCGCACCTGATGTCCATAATTGTGAAATGCCTGTGAAAGCACTTCACTGTTGACTTCTATGCCGCCGACATCGGGATAAAACTGGTGGGATAGCACTAAAATTTTCATTGTATTACAGGTTGTTGATTACTGATCGGATGATTGCTTTTGAGCTCAGCAATGATCTTGTTTGCATAACTTTTCCAGGAATAGGTTGCCGCATGCTGGCGTGCCTGCAGGCTCATCGCCGGCAGGGCTGCCCGGTTGTCCAGAAACCAATGCAGCTTTTCCGCAATGGCCTCCGCTGATCTGATAGGCACCAAAAAACCCGTCTGACCATCAATGATGAGATCTTCTCCGCCGGTGTTAGGCGTTATGATCAGCGGCAATCCCTGACTCATGGCCTCTTGCATCACGAGCGCCCGACCTTCTATAATCGAGGGGAGACAAAACACGTCGCAACTCGCCATCAATGCGAGCACTTCTGCATGCGGGCGCGTGGGTTCGTATGTGAAGTAGGGCATTTGCTTATGGTAAAATGAAAGCTTGTCGAGCAGACTGCCCAATACGACGAGCTCGATTTGGTCGGTGTGCAGGATTTTGATTGCTTCAAACAAATCACCAAGTCCTTTGCGCTGTCCCATGCTACCGACAAACAGCACCCGCAATGGCCGGCGCAGGTTCACATGCTTGTTACGCAATGTGGCGCTGGGCAGCGGAGAGCCAAATGGCACGGACACGATCTTTTTATCTTTGGCAAAATCAGGCAGCGAGCTCGGCTACAAACTTTCCGGGCGTAATGACCATGTCAGCCAGTTCAAGTTCCTGTGTTTTGCGTTCCAGCTTTTCGTTCGAATCATTGATTTCTGCACTCATGGTTGCCTTCCATTGTGGCATCCGCTGCGCCTCCTCATGCATCAACGTCCGCATGGTTTGCCAGTAAGCGATGGGCAGGTCATACACACACGTAATCCCAGCTTTTTTAGCTGCTTTGAATGTTTCTAGTGCACAATCCTCGTAAGCGTAAACCGCATTAACCGACTTATTTATGAAAAAGGGGATCCTGGAAGCCACTCTTTTATCCAGGCTTCTGTAAACCGAATCGGTGCTGAATGTGCCTTGCTCATGCCTGATCAGGTTGCTCCATTTGGCCTTTGTTGCAAATAACCTGACGAGTTCCCGCGTCGGCCATAAGCGTGTCTTTTCTGAAAGACCTGATTCATACTGTCTTCTTTTGATATCAGCCACCGACGTGCCCATTCTACTCAGCAGCCCGCCGGGGAATGTTGCCAGCGTTGTATAAAATTCGTGCAGCATATTATTTTCCGAAAGCCCGGAAAGGACCGCACGGACATTGGCATTACCGGTAGGATGGGAGAGGATTACTTTCATAATTGCATTGCAGATTGGAAATTTTTCATCACGATTCTATCAGTTCTACGGCGTTGAGCTGGTTAAGGAAGTTGCCGACGACCTTGGGTAAAAGCGGATGCGGGTCGAGAGATCTTTTTACGGAAGCATTGGCTGCGTGCCTTCAGATTGTCAAAGATCAGCTCAGTCCGGAAATCGTAATAAAGCGGATCGGTGCCATTCCACCTTGCAACCCACACGGGCATGCCGTGTTCGAGCATGGCGATGGCAGTGCCGCTTTTACCAAACAAATAAGGCGCAGACCGCGAAACGCCCACATCACATTGCTGCATCAGCGCGCTGAGCTTTTCTGTGGAAGCAAAAGGCACATCTACAATGCTAAGATTGTAGGGTGAAAGTTTGCTGTTGAGTGCAGCGATAAATTTATGCTTCTCTGTCGTCTCGCCGCAGACAATCGTAAACCGTATGGAAATGCCTGTTACCGAACAAAATACAATCAGATCCTGGACCATGGTGTGCAAAAACTCTCCCTTAGGCGCCGCTCCGAAATACAGCAGATTCAATTTCCCGTCCGGATTTCTTTCCGCGATGATGTCCTTTCTGTCAACCGGTTTGAAAGGAATGTTGCCGAACAAGTCCACCAGCGAGGCCTTACAACCAATCTCTGCAAGTCTCGTCACATTGAACGGAATCGTGGCGCTGATGGATTTCGGGTTCATTTTCTTAATGCTGTATCGGATCATCTGTTTTTGTGTGCGCCAGGTCAGTTCCTGCTTGAAGTTGTCGGGCTTGTCGAGCCACAGCTCGTGAAACATAATGTGCAGGCTCCGGTCTTTCACGATCTTCTTGATCTGGCTCGGCAGGCCCCAAGGAAGCCCTTTGTCCTGAAATCCGTAAGGCACATATTGAAGGCTGATCCAGGCTGGGTCAACGGCCAGCATGAATGTTGAAACCTCTTCAAGCCGGTCCTGCCAGGACAGTTTTGAAGAAAGTCTTAGCACATTAACCTGCTGTTGCTCATCGAATTGCGTGCCGTGAAGGCGTTCTGTGGAAAGGTGCCTGTCGTGCAGGGCAATGATGCTGCTATGATGTCCCTGACGGATCAATGCGGCTGCCAGCCTGCGTGTATAATCGCCTACACCATCACGTCCGCTTTCCAGCGAAGAACAGATAAACAGAATATTCATGGTATAGTTATGTTTTGGGTAACAAATTGAACCACTTCGGACGACACATTTTCCCACGTTCTGTTCAGCACCGCCTGCCGGGCTGCATTTCCTATTTTGTCAATCAATGCGGCAGACTGTCTGCATTGTGCAATGAGCTCAGCCAGCTTTGCGCTGTCGCCGGGTTCGAACAGAAAGCCGGTAATTTTGTCTTTGATAAAATCCCTTTGTCCGCAGCAATTGGTTGTAATGCAGCATTTGCCCGCTGCCATAGCCTGTAAAATACTCAGCGGCTGCCCCTCAAAACTGCTGGGAAGCACTACAACGGACGCTTCGCGGAGATAATTGACTTCCTGCTCAGGTGAAAAATGATCGACCACTTTGATAAATGGGCGGAGTGATCTGGGCCAGCAGGCAAGCACTTCTTCTTTGGGTTTGCCACCGCCGATCAGCAAGTATTGAATGTTAATGCCTTTTCTTGAAAGCATGGTTGCGGCTTCGATCAACACGGTGTAGCCTTTGCGGGGAATCCAGCTGCCGTTAAAAAGCACGGTGAACTCTTTTGGGGCCGCGGCTGAGGCCACCGGATTAATCCCATTTTTGAACACGTAAATATCTTCCTGCTTGCGGTCGTAGCGTTTAAGTGCAAACTGTTTGTCGTCGCTGTTGATGAGCAGCAGCTTATGCGCTTTTTTTAGTCCTAGATCACAGGATAAAAGCCGCCAGATGGGATATAGCAGCTTGGTCCTGAGCGAAATGTGGCGATGCACATCTTTGCTCAATTCATATTCCCAGCCTCTTCTTTCAATGCCGTGGCTTTCGATGAAAGTTGGGGTTTTGCCATTTAAAAAAAACATGGCTGCCGGCTCATGCACTATGATGGCGCACGGGTTGAGCTTGCTTCTCAATGCATAACGATAGGCTTTTAGGGCAAAAAGCGACTTGTGAAACGGCTTACCAATTTCTTTCGGGCCCACGTGAACGAACTGAAAGCCGGCATTTTCAAAAGCCTGCTTCCAGTAATATTCCACCCGGCTCATGCCGCCATTGAGGTCAATGTCGACTTCGGAAATGTGTAAGATCAGTTTTTCGTTATCCATGATTGGTTCGTTCTGCGATTTTCTTAGCCGGCACTCCACCCCAGATCTCGTTGGCCGGGACCGATTTGGTTACAACCGCACCCGCGGCGATCACTGCGCCGCTTCCTAGGGTTACGCCTTTGAGCACGGTTACATTGCTGCCCAGCCAAACGTCTTCTTCAATGATGATCATTTCGCTTGTTCCAGGTTGCGGACCTATTCTTTTTCCGAGCTCTTTGCCGTGGTCGTGATCGATGAACTTGCAGCCCGAGGCGATATTGGCATACTTTCCGATGCGGATGCACTGGCTGATGTTGAACTCGCATCCGTTGCCGATAAAAACCTCATCATCAATGAAAATGGCCTTTTTGCTGCTCCATATGCCGTCATATTTGAAAAAGATATTTCGCTCCATTTTACAATTGTTGCCGATGTGAACAGCGTTGGGCCAGGTCGTGTATATTTTTGGCAGATAAGTGTTTGAACCAATGTGCATTCCTTTCATGCGGTAAAGCGTGTTGCGAAACATGGCAGACATTCTGAAAGCATATCGGAACCGGGTAACAAACATTAACTTCTGCCAGATTTTTGTCATTGAAACAGCCTTTTAAAAGAGGCATTGTAAGCATACGTTTCGCTTGCAGGGCGTCTTTTTATGACTTTCGCCGGGATGCCGCCGACCACATCAAATGGTTCGACGCTTTTGGTTGCAATGGCGCCAGCCGCTATAATTGCGCCTTTGCCGATCACAAGGCCGGGCATAACCATCGCCCGCGTGCCGATCCAGACGTAATCTTTGATTTCAACCGCTCTCGTCCTGCCTTCCAAATCCATTGTTTGCATGTTGTGATCTGCTGTTAAAATGGTTACCTCATTGGAAATGGATACATTCTCGCCGATTGTAATACCGCCCCGGTTGTCAATGCGGCAATTGGCGTTGATAACCGAGTTGCGGCCAATGTGCAGGCATCCGGCGCAATCGAATGTGCACCCTAAAAAAATGTTGCTTCCCGCACCAATCTCAAACTTCATGACACGCCGGTAAAAGCCCAGCCTTAATGTGTGGCTGGGAATGAAACAAACCCAGCGATTGCATATGTATAGTCGTAGTTCTGACAGGAATCTGCTCATTTTTCCCTAATATCTTCTGTAAAACCGGCCCAGGAAAGCGGAGATTTTGAGTTCTGTTCTTCGCATTTTCAGATAGGAATCGGAGTATAGTTTGATCGTTGCGTTTGCATTGTTCCAATATTCCTTATCGGCCATTGTCGGTGGCGATCCCTTAAGGAAATTTTTGAAATATTGCTTTTTCCAGGGTTTGGGATTGCCAATGGCGTGCGACATCAGCATGCCGCCCAGTACAAGGTCCATTCCTTCGGGGCCATATTCGCTGATGGCCACGTCGGTGCACATTGCGGCAATGTTGAATGCGTCCTGGTCTTTGGCAAAAAAAGGGTTTGTCCGGTCGAGCTCAAAGGAAAAATCCGTGAGGTTCATCTTGTATTCCGACTCGGAGACTTCCACAAATTTTTTGAACAAATAAGCAAATTGCAGGTCATCTTTTTTTACTGCCCAAAAACCGGAGTTCAGATAAGATTGAATGTCCGTCTTCACTTCAAGGCCTTGATCCTTAATCATTTTCATCCACATTTTGCGCACGGGATGTGTGGCGGGCATGTCGTTATTTGTGATTTCATGCACCAGCGGCACACCGATCGTCAGCCATTCTTCGTAGAAAGACCACCTGCATTTGATGACAATATCCGGATCAAAATAGAAGACGCCGGAGACGTTTTTATCGAGATGGTTTCGCAGCTGAATGACAAAATCGGGCTTGTAATTGCAAAAGTGATATTTCGTTGTGACGGGCAGGAAATGCACATTCACGTCTTTTGAAATGGCCACAGTCCGGCAATTTTCCCATTCGAAT
Organism: Dyadobacter sp. AC419; assembly: GCF_979253085.1. Lineage (NCBI taxonomy): Bacteria > Pseudomonadati > Bacteroidota > Cytophagia > Cytophagales > Spirosomataceae > Dyadobacter > Dyadobacter sp. AC419. The sequence continues at coordinate 121,461 of NZ_CEEDCD010000020.1, forward strand.
ATGTTCGTTTTCTTTCCGTTTTTCGCCCACTCGGGCAGCTCGCCGCGATATCCGGCGTAGAAGTCGCCTTTGAATCCGTGCTTGGACAGCGAGTTGACCAAGGCAGCCACGCCGTAATGGTAATGGCCTTCAAATAAGGTGCATACTACTGAATTCATCTTGTTTTTATAAAATGTCATGCAATGGTTTCGGTCATTTGCCGGGCGATATAATCTGCGAATTTCTGCGAGCTAGCCGCCGTAAGGTGGATGCCGTCCTGCGTTTCGTATTTTTCAAGCACGTCGGGTGCAATCCACCTGAATTTTCCCGGGCTGAACATGATTTTTAAAACGTCGCGCTGGAATGAGAAAAGTGTCGCTTTTTCCAGTGCCGTATCCATCGGACTTTCAAAGAAAATGACCTGACAGCCTTTGGAAACAATGAAATTAATGTTGCTTTGCAGCTTTTCCATATCGCTTCGAAACTTGTCGACTAGTGGGAGCTGGTCGTATAAGTCGATGAACATGGCCAGTGCTTGTTCGTTCTTCGCCACATCCGTTTCCGGGTCTTTTTTATTGTTGCGTTTGAGCTTTTTAACCAATGCTTTGAGCAAATTTATCGGCCTGTTTTTTTTTAATAAAATGGGCAGAAAGCGTTTTAAGCCAGTGTGTTTGTTGAAAACCTTTTGAATCAGTTCCTGGTCGATGCCTTTGAAAATGTAATTGATCTCAACGATTAAAGTTTCCGGTATTTTCTGAGAAACTGCAATGACTTCTATGCCTGTGCAGCTGCCATAATAGGGATAATAAAGCTTGAAAGAGCGTTCCAGGCCATCCACGCGCAGGTTCCCGATGAGCCCGGAGCCTACGAGCACATTTGCATAGTTTTTTCCTGAAAAAAGATAATCTTCCGTCCGTTCGACATTGTCGTAAAATGATGTTTTGGTCATTGGAAATAACAGCAGCCACAAATTGTAGCTCACCAAAAATCCAAACACCATGCCAATTTTGACTAACACATCGACGCTCATAATGCATGACTGATTACCGGGAGTTTTAGAATCTTGTATCCGCAAAATGTCAGGTTAATCAACAATTGCAGGGAGGCTGATAAGATGTTGAATATCAAGACTCCATGCAATGTTGAAACGTTGAGTAGAACAATGCCGGCCAGCATTCCCGCCAAACTCAGGCCTACCGAAATAAATGGTTGAATGGTCCAGCCGCGGCTGGAATAAAGACTGTAAAGCGCACCGCTAACCAGGTTAATGGCGCTTCCCGCGACGCTTAGCACAAGTGCAAGGTCAAGTGCAGCATATTCTTTTCCCAAAATCGATAAAATGGCTTTGGAAAATTGGTGGCAGCTTAAAATCAGCAGCAAACAAATGGTTGTCAATCCGATCAGGATCTGCATTAATTTGCTTAACAAAGCTTTTCTGTCACTGGCCAGGCGGGCAAAACGAGGGATGACCATTGTCGCAAAAAGCACACTTATAATGCTCATCACCATGGAAATACGTCCTAACGCGCCGATCTGTGCGACGGCTGTGGTTGAGCCGGAAAGCGACACGAGCCAAATGACGATCTGACTGGAATAAGCGTAAAACAGCGTCAGCGGCAATGTGCGCTTGACCATTTTCACCATCAGCGCATTTGCGTCAGCGTCGAAAGGTTGGTTGCTGTCCGCTAATGGTGCGAGCCGCTGTCTTAGTTTCCAGTTTCCGAAGAGCCGTGGAATGCCGCTTGCGAGCAATGAAACTGCCGTCCAGGGAAAAACGATGAGCATTAATACACTCATAACGAATCGTCCGAGGCTCACAACGAGCTGGTTAAGCTGCAAATATTTGATTTCCTGATGTAATTTAAATGGAATTTCAAGGATAGAATCGCTTAATGCGGCTGCGAAAGCGGGGATCAGAGAAGCCGCGATCAGTAATGATTGTGGCCAGCCAGCTCCCTGGCGCATGAGCAAAAAGATGAGGATCGGGATGGAAATCAGCAGATTAATGCTTGCAAACCGGCGCCTCAGCCGCAACCCGGTAGAAAGCACACTGCCGAGGCGTTCGCGGTTTTGCCACACTTGTCCTCCCTGCGCCATCACACCATTGTTTATCCCGCTATCAGAAAGCAGCGCCATTGTGCCGAAAACCGTATTTGCAATAGTGTAATAGGCATATTCCTGCACTGGTAATAGGCGAATGATAAAGATTCCAGTCAGCAAACCCAGGCCTTGCACAGCAGCCTGCGTCGTGCCTGCGAGCGCGATGAGCTTGCCCCAGTGAAAGGCTTTTGTGTAGGCTGTCTGAATGCTGTTCATGGATTGAATTATAGTCAGGGAATTACTTTTTTCTAACTCTGAATGCTATACGTTACTTTGCGAACCCGCTAATATTAGCTTTCTGTGCCGAGTGGCTGCTTATGGTTTTTTGATCCCAGATCGGCATGCGCACCATTGCTTTCTTCGCTGAAATATCCATAGCCATAACCGTAATCAGATCCTGTCGTAACACCATTATAGACAATGCTGAGATTGGCAATCCGCTTGTTGAGCTTCAAATCCCTGACATTCCGGAGGTGTTCCTGCAAGGTGTAATTGTAACGGACAACATATAAATTGGCATCCGTATATTCGGAAATCAGTGCGCTATCCGTAACGAGTCCGTATGGCGGCGAATCAATCAGTACATAATCATATCTCGTCCGAAGCTCGGTCAGCAATGTTGCGAGGCGACCGTTTGTAAGGAGCTCAGATGGGTTAGGCGGCTGCGGTCCGCTGGGGATAATGTCGAATTTCGGATGGACGCCCGTGTTTTGGACGAGTTCGTCGAGTTCCATTTTGTTGATCAGGTAATTTGTAACGCCAGTTTTGTTGGAAATGTCGATATACTCGTGCAATGTTGGCTTGCGCAAATCGAGTCCCAGCAGGATGACGCGTTTGTCGGAATAGGCAAGGCTGGCGGCCAGATTGGCGCTGATAAAACTTTTGCCTTCATTACTGATTGTAGAAGTGATCATAATCACGCGGCATTTTCCATCGCCCAGATATTGCAGGTTCGTTCGCAGCGCCCTAATCTGCTCGGAAACTTTGCTGCGACTTCCAATCTTGAAAATGTTGTCGGAAGTCTTTTGTCCGCGTTTCTTTTTCATTGTTCCAATCTCACCCAAAATCGCTGTCTGTGTCACTTCCTCAATTTCCTGCCGGTCGTGCACTTTCGTGTCAAGCATTAATAAGAGATTGATTAATATGAGTGGAAAAATAATGCTTGCCAATCCGCTTCCTATCCAGATTGTTGACCGCTTTGGCTTAATAGGCACATTGCTGGACATAGGCGTGTCGATGAGGCGGCTGTCGGTAACGGTCGAAGCGTAGGCCAGGGCAGTTTCTTCACGTTTTTGGAGCAAATACAAATAGAGATTTTCTTTGATCGTCTGCTGTCTTTTTATGCCCACATATTCACGTTCTTTCTGCGGAATGCTTCTGAGGCCGGACGAAAACCGGGTGTTAATCCCTTCCAGATTATTTCTCGTCACATCCATTCCCCTTCTCAGGTTCTGCACGTTTTCCAGAATTGCCTGCCTCGTTTCATTCATTTGTGTTAAAATCGTCTCAACCAGCGGGTTATCCGCTTCTGTTGTAAGCGAATAGCGTTCGCGTTGCAAATTCAGCTCATTGTATTTGGTCAGCAGTGAAACCAGGATGGGGTCGTCAATCATATACGTTGCCGGCGGACGTTTGCTAACTTCCGGATTTCGGATAAAGCGGTCCACACTTTCGAGAATGTTGATCTTTGTATTGATCTCGTTCAGCTTAACATCGTTTTCCTTGATGTTTTCGAGGAACAATTGCGATTCCGTGCTTATATCAGTTAACCCCCTGGATTTTTTGTAAATCTCCACATCCTTCTCCACATTCTGTAATTCTCCCGTGATCAGGCCTAGTCTGCTCTCGATAAATTTCAGGGTATTGGAGGCTTCGCTGTTTTTATCATGAAGTGACGTCTGTACATATACGTCAAGCAATTTATTCAAAACATCTTTGGCACGAAGCACGGAAACATCTTCAAAAGTAAGTTCCAGCAATGTGCTTTCCGGGTAAAGAACCTGCACTTTCAATCTTGAAAGCATGCCTCTTGTCAGGCTGGCCAGGTCAGCAAAATTCACCTGAATGTCCCGGTAAGGCGACTTAGCACCCTTGGCAATGGAAAACAGTCCCCAGGGCGTTCTGAGCTTGTCCCCAAACCTGTAAATTTCGGGCATGTCATTGATTGTGTATTTGTTATGGTCAAGCAAATGGATCGTCATGGGATTGGCGTGTGCATAGGAAGACACCAGTTCAGCCTCAACCTTGATCGGACTTTGGCCATACAGATCAATGGTGCGCATGCCGTCTTCCGCGTCATAGGAAATGTCCAGCGCAAGTTCTTTCGCAACAAGGCCCATTAACAGTTTTGAGCGCAATATGCCCATTTCATTTTCAAGGGATTTGTTGCCGTTAAATTGCACCATTTCATCCATAATGGCCTCTCCGCCGCCCATTTTCGATTCCTGTTCCTTAATCAGCATGGTGGTGCTTGACAGATAAACGGGTTGCGTGATCTGCAAATAATAGTAGGCAGCCGCAAAGCAGATGGGGATAGAGATTGCGAACAGATACCAATATTTGGCATACTGATTCAGGTAAGTTTTGAGATTAAACTTTTTGTGTGCTGGGGCGTTTCCGTAAAAACGGTTCCCGATTCTGTCTTCCATAAAATTATTTGTTAACCGTTTTGATGCTCACTCAACACTTGCACTACAAAAATCTAAACAGCACAACTGATACAGCGGTAACTACACTGACAACCAGCGGAATAATCTGATAAGTCCTGTCCGCGCCGGTCAGCCGCGCTTTGGTAGGCTCGACGTAGACCAGATCGTTTTTATGCAAATAATAATAGGGGGAATCGAAAATATTTCGGGAAGTCATGTCCACACGGGTGTAGGAGCGGAGCCCGTTTTCCTCGCGCACGATCATTACATTGTCGCGTTTTCCGTAAATGGTGAGGTCGCCGGCCAGGCTTAATGCTTCCGGAAGCGTGATTTTTCCATCGGCAACGGTAAAAACGGCGGGCTTATTCACCTCTCCCAGCACAGAAACCTTGAAATTGACAATGTAAACAGACACGGAAGGCGCTTTCAGATATTTTTTCAACCGCCTGTTCAATGAATCTGCGGCGGCCTGCACTTCGAGTCCTGAAACTTTAACCTTGCCGATCAGTGGCAGTTCAACACTTCCGTCTCCCGCAACTAAATATCCCGTAGGCTGCACGCTCGGACCATTGTTTCCGTTTCCCGTGGGTGGGGCAGAGCGCAAACTGGCAACATTGAAAATTTCATTTGCCTCCGGGTTTAAACTGCCGACGACGATGGAAAGCATGTCGTTTTTTTGGATAATCGGTGTGTAAGCTTGTTTGATCGTATCGATCAGCGGGGCCAGTGTGTCGCCCTGAAAATACACCATCTTTTTTGGAGAAATGCAGCTGGTGATCGACGTTAGAAAAAACAGGCAGGACAGCAGGAGGTAAACAAAGAACCACAATGAAGAAACATAAAATTTTCTCATAGAACAAAGTTTAGCGGAACACTAACAGAGAATCAGCGAGGTAAACCGGACTGGATTTTCCCTCCTTTAAGCAAGTATACTAGCTTATCCCCAGAACTATTTCACACCTTGCTATGAAGCGGACAATAAGGCTTTTAAAGCGGGCAGCAAGTGAAGAACACGAACGACAGTTTGCGGCGATTTTTTAATTTTAGCCAAATCAAGCGTTGAATGGCACAATTCACATTACTTTTTCTGCAATCATCTCTTCCACATCTGACATAATCTGCTTAAAGTCTTTATCAGAAACGCCGCTGTGTCGTAATTGAAGAATGCCCGCAAGCTGCGCATTGAGGCGTTTTAGCTGCCAATATTTGGAGTGGTTTGGGCCAATCGGCGGGTGGAATGTATTTTCATCGGCGTCTTTTACGATGACAATCAGTTCAAAAACCAGTCGCGAGTGATTTTGAACGGCATTGGCGAAAACTTTAACACATCGCCCATTTTTCAGTATAATTTCTCTTTCGAAGTCCATTGAGTATTCCGTTTATGATGAACGGGATTTAGCTAAGGATAACTTGCAACCCGAAAACGTTGCATCCCGACAGCATTATTCTCAATTTTTTTTAAACAGCCGACGGCATTCATCCATCCTTTTCCAGTCGAAAAAGAAAGATGAATGCCGCCCTCTTGATCTTTAATTATTGTTTTCCAGATGAAGTTAACTGCACTTTCAGATCTGACATAAGTTTGTAGATCGCATTGTTGATCCCTTCCAGATCGGACTCTGCGTTTTTCAGCGCATCTTCGGCTTCCGCACGCTTCTTTTTGTTTTGCTCGGTCTTCACGGCAACCCGCTTTTCAGTGATTGCATCATTGTCTTTCGCTCCTAGTCTCACGGGGCTATGAATGGTGGAAATCCCGTCAACCTGATCCACATGCACATTATAACGCTCATCCTGACATTCAATGGTCAGGTCAAAACGCACATATTCATACGTAACACTTGACACGGGCGCATAGCTTGTCAATATCAGTTTCCCAAGCGCCGGGTCTTCAAATGTGACTGCATTCTGATAATTTCCAAAAGTTTTGCTAATCCAATTCTGCGCCTCCTGGAAGATCTCGCTTTTCGTCTTTTTGGGTGTGCCGGAATCAGCGTAATAGACTTGTTTTTTGTCATTTAAAAGCAGTAAACCTTGTTGTGAAAAGGCTTTTTGACCAATAAAAATGAGCAGAATGAGGATGAAATTTTTCAAGGTTATGGTGGATGTTTGAGCGATAAAGGTAATAACAAAAGTTTTGACCGTGCCATTCACGTTCAATTCGAGGGGAATTAATATATTCGGCTCTTAACCTTTGAACCTTATGAAAAAATATTTGCTGCTGGCATTTGTCGTTCTGAGCTGTCTGGCCTCGGCGCCCAGAAAAATCACCTGGGTTGCCATCGGCGATTCCATCACTTATCTGAACGATCATAAAGACGAAACCGGAAATCGCATTACGAAGGGTTATCTGACCCTGATCACGGAGCGGCATCCGCAAGTTTCGTACATTAATAAAGGATACAATGGCTGGACGTCCGTCAACATTGCCGACAAGATCGAGTCGCTTGAACTGGTTAAGGCCGATGTTTACACGGTTTTTCTGGGTACGAACGACTGGTGGCAGGGAAAAGCGCTCGGCACAATGTCTGATTTTGAACAAAAAACGGGCACCAAAACAGTTTATGGCGCTTTCCGGGTCATTACTGATAAATTGACGCAGCTTAATAAAAAAGGAAAGATCATGCTGATCACGCCGATGCAGCGGGGAGATTTTGTTTATATCAACAATCCAAAAAACAATGCTTTCGGCTCCTATAAATCTAAAAACGGTCAGAATCTGGAAGACTTTGCGAATGCGATCGTTGAAATAGGAAAGCACGAAAAAATCCCCGTCGTCGATCTATTCCACGACAGCGGTATGACCGTTGAAAACATGGTAAATTTCAAAAAACTGAAAGATCCCGCAACCGGCGTTTACAAAAATTACACTTATCCCGAATACACCACCATTCCTTTTGACCCGGAAAAAGACGAATATCCATACCCGTCAGAAGCCATCAACATGACCTACGACGGCCTCCATCCCTCGGACAAAGGCTACGTTATCATTGCAGATATGCTTGAAAAAAAGTGGAAGCGGCTGCGGTGAAATACGCAACATTCGTTGACATCATCTGGTAAATTTCTAAAAACATCAATCTATGGAACAACTGCGGGGACTGAGACTGTTAGTAGTTTAGAGCGCAATTTTTATCCTTTAAATGGGCATCGGGGGAAAATTAAATTACCTTTGCACCATAATTCGATATCATGATTTACTTCTTCACTGACGATCACAATACAGTTTTTGCACTGCAAATCGAGCGAACGCTCACAGCAGCAGATGTTTCAAAATTAAGCTGGCTTTTTGGCGGCGCAAAACTCCGGGATGAAAACAGCATCACGGAGTTTTTTGTTGGGCCCCGCGCAGCAATGGTTACGCCCTGGAGCACCAATGCAGTCGAGATTACCCAAAATATGGACATTCAGGGAATTGTCAGAATTGAGCAATTTAAGCAGGTTAGCGCTGACTTTTCTGATTTTGATCCCATGCTTTCGCAAAAATACAGCGAGCTGAACCAAAGCATTTACACGATCAGCATTCAGCCGGAATCGATCATTGAAGTTGCTGACATTGCTGCCTACAACAAGCAGGAAGGTCTTTCGCTTAGTGACGAGGAAGTTGAATATTTAAATAATCTGGTTGAAAAGTTAGGCCGCAAATTGACTGATTCGGAAGTCTTCGGATTTTCACAAGTCAACTCAGAACATTGTCGCCACAAAATATTCAATGGCACATTTGTCATTGATGGCGAGGAGCAGCCGGTTTCGTTATTTAAACTGATCCGCAAAACCTCGGAAGCAAATCCGAACTCGATCGTTTCGGCATATAAGGACAATGTTGCGTTTATCAAAGGGCCTATTGTTCAGCAGTTTGCTCCTAAAAAACCTGACGTTCCTGAATATTATGAAATAAAAGATTTTGAATCCGTTTTATCGCTTAAAGCGGAAACACATAATTTCCCAACAACTGTTGAACCATTCAACGGCGCTGCGACCGGGTCGGGCGGGGAGATCCGCGACAGGCTTGCAGGCGGGCAGGGTTCGTTGCCATTGGCGGGAACGGCTGTCTACATGACGGCACTTTCGCGTCTGGAAGAAAATCGGCCGTGGGAGAAGGGCGTTGAGAAAAGAAAGTGGCTTTATCAAACTCCTATGGATATTTTGATCAAGGCTTCTAATGGTGCGACTGATTTTGGAAACAAGTTTGGCCAGCCTTTGATCGTAGGCTCCGTCCTTACATTTGAACACGAAGAAGCGGGCCGCAAGCTTGGTTACGACAAAGTGATCATGCAAGCGGGTGGCATTGGCTACGGCGTTGCTGAACAGGCGAAAAAATCGACACCGCAGACTGGCGATCAGATCGTGGTGATGGGTGGTGAAAATTATCGGATTGGAATGGGTGGTGCAGCGGTTTCTTCTGCTGACACGGGTGCATTTGGTTCGGGAATTGAGCTTAATGCCATTCAGCGTTCCAATCCGGAAATGCAAAAACGCGTTGCTAATGCAGTGCGCGGCATGGTCGAAAGTGGAAATAACACGATTGTTTCTATCCATGACCACGGCGCTGGCGGACATTTGAATTGCCTTTCTGAACTTGTTGAAGAAACGGGCGGAAAGATTGATCTGGACAAATTGCCTGTCGGTGATCCGACCCTTTCGGCCAAGGAAATCATTGGTAATGAGTCTCAGGAACGAATGGGACTGGTTATCAGCAAGGAAAATCTGGAAACATTGAAACGAATAGCTGACCGTGAGCGTGCACCGCTTTATCAGGTGGGTGAGGTGAATGGAAGTCACCGTTTTACGTTTGAGTCGGCAAGCACGGGTGCCAAACCAATGGATCTGGAAATGGACGATATGTTTGGCAGTTCACCAAAAACGGTGATGGCTGACAAAACGATCGACAGAAATTACGAGCCGATCACTTACGAAGTAGAAAAGCTTAATAAATATTTGGAGCAAATGCTTCAATTAGAAGCGGTTGCAAGTAAAGACTGGCTTACCAATAAAGTAGACCGTTGCGTTGGCGGGCGTGTTGCAAAGCAGCAATGTGCAGGGCCGCTGCAATTGCCTTTGAATAATGTCGGCGTTATGGCGCTGGATTTTCAGGGTAAAGATGGCATTGCGACTTCAATCGGCCACGCGCCGCTGGCTGCATTGATTGATCCTGCTGCGGGAAGCAGAAATGCCATTGCGGAGTCTCTTTCTAACATTGTGTGGGCGCCGCTTAAAGATAGTCTGACAAGCGTTTCCCTTTCTGCAAACTGGATGTGGGCTTGTAAAAATGAGGGCGAAGATGCGCGATTGTATAAAGCAGTTCAGGCTTGTTCTGATTTTGCTATCAGCCTGGGAATCAACATTCCAACTGGAAAAGATTCACTTTCGATGAAGCAGAAATATGCGGATACGGAGGTCATCGCACCGGGAACAGTTATCATTTCGGCTGCCGGACATTGTGATGACATTACAGCGGTTGTGGAGCCAGTTTTGAAAAAAACCGGTGGTGCTATTTATTACATTAATCTTTCCGCTGACACGTATAAGCTTGGTGGTTCGTCATTTGCTCAGGTTCTAAACAAAGTGGGCACGGCAGCACCTGACATTAAGGACGCAGAGCAGTTTAAAATTGCATTTAACACCATCCAGCAGCTTATTAAGACTGGAAAGATACAGGCTGGTCACGACATTGGCAGCGGTGGTTTGATTACGACTTTGCTGGAAATGTGTTTTGCGGACCGCGATCTGGGAGCTTCAATCGATCTTTCTTCACTGGGAAATCAGGATATCATTGAAAAGCTGTTTTCAGAAAATATCGGGATCGTTTTCCAGGCAGATGAGTCTGTGGAAGCGGACTTGCAAGCCAACGGAGTTGCTTTTCATAAGATCGGCACGGTTAATCTTGCATCCACATTAACGGTGAAAGATTCAACCGGTAAGTGGGATTTCGACATTGAAACGCTGCGTGATGTTTGGTTTAAAACTTCCTATCTGCTTGATAGCAAACAGACCAAGCCTGAACTTGCTAAGGAGCGTTTTGATAATTATAAATATCATGTTTTAAAATACAAGTTTCCTGCCGAATTCGATGGTAAAAAGCCGTTGATCGACGCTTCCAAGCCTCGCCCCAAAGCGGCGGTGCTTCGTGAAAAAGGAAGTAATTCGGAGAGGGAATTGGCGAATGCCATGTATCTAGCTGGTTTCGATGTAAAGGATGTCCACATGACTGACCTGATCTCTGGCCGTGAAACGCTGGAAGATATCCAATTTATCGGCGCAGTAGGAGGGTTTTCTAACTCTGACGTGTTGGGTTCTGCGAAAGGTTGGGCCGGGGCATTTCTTTATAATGAGAAGGCAAAAATTGCGCTGGAAAACTTCTTCAAGCGTAAGGATACATTGTCGGTGGGTGTTTGTAATGGCTGTCAGCTGTTTGTTGAACTCGGGCTTATTAATGATGATCACGAGCAAAAGCCGAAAATGCTGCATAATGCCAGCGGTAAGCATGAAAGCATTTTTACCTCGCTTACCATTCAGCCTAACAAATCTGTGATGCTTGCGAATTTGGCGGGAAGCACATTGGGCGTTTGGGTGTCTCACGGTGAAGGCCGTTTTGATTTCCCACATACAGAAGACCGTTACCGGATTGTTGCTAAATATGGTTACGAGACTTATCCGGCTTGTCCGAATGGCTCCGGCTTTAATACCGCTATGCTTTGTGACGAAACAGGCCGCCATTTGGTGATGATGCCGCACATTGAGCGATCATTGTTCCAGTGGCACTGGGCAAACTATCCGGAGGGTAGGAAGGATGAGGTGAGCCCTTGGATGCAGGCCTTTGTGAACGCTAGGGAGTGGATCGAGGGGTTGTGAGGGAGTTTGGGCTGGGGGCTGGGGGGCTGAGAGCCGGGATTAAAATCCCGTTTGAGGATGTTTCGTGCCTGACGGCACTTTTTGGAGTGGGATGTTAGTGCCGTCAGGCACGGGTGATTTACTTGGGCCAGGATTTATCCTGGCCTTTTTTGTTTTTTGTTTTTGCCATGCTCGCTTTCTGGGTTTGCTGGGCCTGCTCCCGGGTTTGCTAGCTTGCCCCGGATCGCTGGCTTGTTCCCGGGATTAAAATCCCGTTTGGGGATGTTTCGTGCCTGACGGCACTTTCAGAGTGGAATGTTAGTGCCGTCAGGCACGGGCGATCTACTTGGGCCAGGATTTATCCTGGCCTTTTTTTGCTTTTGCTAGGCTCGCTTCCTGGGTTTGCTAGCTTATTCCCCGGGATTAAAATCCCGTTTGAAGATATGTCGTGCCTGACGGCACTTTCAGAGTGGGATGTCAGTGCCGTCAGGCACGGGCGATTTACTTGGGCCAGGATTTATCCTGGCCTTTTTTGTTTTTTAAGATTTATCCTGACCTTTCTATTTTTTTAAGATTTATCCTGGCCTTTTTGTTTTTTCAGATTTATTCTGGCCTTTTCTCGCTTTTGCTAGGCTCGCTTCCTGTGTAACTTTTTAAGCGCCTATCCCTTAGATTTCTCAGAGCTTTTTGAAGTATATCGATAATTTAATAGTTTAGCCCCTCAATTTAAACACACTATATATGGCAAATACTTACTCTCAGATGTACATCCAAGCTGTGTTCGCGGTGAAATTTCGGCGGGCAGTCATTGATAGGCAGTGGAGACCGGAATTGATGGCCGTTATTGGTAATCTGATTAATGAAACGGGATGCAGCACGATTATCGTAAACGGTGTTGAAGATCATGTGCATTGCTTCTTTGCCTTGAAGCCATCAATCTCCGTTTCGGATGTGATGAAACATGCGAAAGCCAAGTCTTCCAAATGGATTAACGAAAGTGGCTTTCTGCCTGAACGTTTTGAATGGCAGGGCGGCTTCGGCACATTCTCTTACAGTCGTTCACACATTAATGATGTGATCAGATACATTCAAAATCAAGAACAGCATCACAGCAAAACGACCTTCATGAAGGAATATATCGGCCTGCTCGAAAGGCATAAGGTGACTATGACGATCAATACATTTTCAAAGGTCTGATTTAACACCAAGATTTGGGTCTTGTTACTACGGCTGTTTCATACAGAACGTAAACCTCCCGAATCTCTTGATCAATGCCTAAGCTGTCAATTTTCTCTATTCCAGTTTGAATGAGTGTGTCGCCATTGATGGTAAGCTTAAAACTGAAATCCCGGTTCTCCCAGTCGCGGTAATTGCAGTATTGCAGGTGTTCGGAATAATCGGTTCCATTTAGTTTGTAAGTGCCGGCGCCTGCGTCAAACACCGTTGAATCGCCTTTTCCCAGTTTGGTGTCGTGCTTCATGAATGTGAAGTGCGTTTCGGTAAACATCTTAATCATCTCCTGATTTTTTATTGGGAAGGTGATCAATGTGTCTTTCTTAGTAATGACCTTACTCGATGAAAGCGCCCACGTGCCGACGATTGGCTGAGCAGTTGACATTTCCGGTTTTTCTTTTTTTTCGCCACAAGCAACGAGAGCGACAACCAATGTAAGAGCAAGCAAAATTGATTTCATAAACGATCTGAATAGAGATTTGGATTTCGCTTTGAAGTTAATGCATTAATTGGTCATGTTAAAATGGATGAATACTCAGCATAGCAAGGTTTGTAACATTATCTGGAAACTGAGGTGGGGAGCAAATCCAACTGCTTGAAAATGGTGGTAATTAGAAGATTGTTATCGATATTTATAATATTATTTAACCTCAGTTATATGAAGTTAATTCTACATTCATTCCTGCTCTTCTTGTTTTGCTTGATTGTCTCTTGCGATGACAGAGAAGAACCAATCGTGAAGGCGCCTATAGACAAAGGAAAAGTCCTGGCTGCACTTATAAGTGGTGAGAGGAATTGGCGTTTTGAGGAAATTTCGATTGAGAAGCAAGGAGTGAAAACCGGTGCTAACCTGGCAGAACCAACCGATCTGATCTCGGCAGAGACAAGAATAAATGTTACGCCGAATGTTGGATTTCGCTTTATCACGACTGCAAATACGCTTGATGAGATCATCAGCTCCGGCCCGTTTGGCAAGATGCCTTATGGTGCAAAGTCTATGAACGAAACGGGCATGGGCATCACCTGGGACGGGACCTGGGAATGGGATGATAACAAACAAACCGTGTCCCTGACATTGCCGTCATCATTTAAAGCAATCATTTCTGAAATGTCCGAAAGCAACTGGGAGCCGGAAGTTGGCTATCTGGACAACACGATGCTGCCGTTGTACAGCAATTTGGCGGAGGCGCAGGCGGCAGGAGCACCGGAGCGGATCCGTGTCATATTTGATGAGAATGATCCTAAGAAAGGTAAAATCACTTATGCGATCACACTGAGAGCGGCTTGGATTACGAAGCTCGTTGCCGGCAATTCGAGACAGCATTTTTACGACGTTGTCTATTAATCATGGAAAGTAGAAAACTATCCGTTTACACCCTGGCTATCAATCCGGATAAGCGCATTGTGGCAATTGTGAAAGACTTGAAGAAGCGCCTTACGGAACATTTAGGCAAAGAATACAGGAGTGTCAATTCGCAGGCGCATATCAGTTTGATTCTTTTTGTCGCTTACGAAGAGGATTATCCGCTTATTCTGGCTGAGTTCAAAAGAGTCTTGGCCGGACTTTCACCCTTTGAAGTCAAGTTTTCAGGCTTTGGTGATTTTTCTGACACGCCCGAATGTACTTTCTTTGTCAAACCAGACACAGATTCAATCGTGCAGATCGTGGAATGTTGCCGGTCGATTGGCGGAAATTTTAATAAAGTTTTGAAACGCAGATACATTGATCATTGGGACGTGGCAGGAAGAAAAAATCCACATATGACCATTGCCCGAGAGCTGATCGATGTGGAAATTCACAAATCGTACGCGCTTTTTGACGACACATTTACCGAAAGTTTCTTCTGCAAATCCTTTGTCGTGCGTAGGTTAAATGACACCAAAGGCCAGTTCGAAATCATTGACAGCATTCCTTTGCTCGGTCATGAATACATGGCCGGTCAGCAGATGCGGCTGTTTTAACTTACATTCAAAACTCTTTTTAAATGCCTATTTCAGAATACTCCCTAGCCATCATGCCCAGCCCTGCAATCCTGCTCGAAGTCGCGGAGATGAAACAGCAGCTTCGGAATGCGATTGGGAAGGCTTATAGCAGTGTGAATGCGGAGGCGCATATATCGTTGGATGGTTTTGAGGCGGATGATGATCATTATCCTTACATTCTTGCCGAATATCGCCGTGTGGTTTCGGAACTGACTCCTTTTGATGTTGCGTTTTCTGGCTTTGGAGATTTTGATAAGGGAAATTTTTCTGCTTTCTACATTCATCCGACTGCTGAATCGGCTGATGCGATACGGGAGCGGAGCGCGGCTGTTGTAAGCGCTTTTGACAAAAAACTTAAAAAGCAGTACACGAAAAAGTGGGGCGACGAGTCGAAAAACCCGCATATGTCTGTGGGACGCAGGCTTACGCGTGAGTGGGTTGAGATGGCGCACACATTATTCACGGATTACGAAGCAAACTTTCATTGCGACACATTTGTCATTCGGAAATTCAATGAGAAGCGGCGGCAATATGAGGTCATCGACACGATTCCGCTGCTCGGTGAAACCACACCATTAGTCCAACTTGATCTCTTTCAGCCTTAGGCAAAACGCAAAAAAGCGGGCAGAATAGCATTCCGCCCGCTTTGCAATTGCTTTAATAGCTTACAATTTCACCTGCATAATTTTCAAAGCGTTTTTGCCTCCCTTACCCGGCGTTTCTGCCGCGATCCAAAGGCCATCTTTTGTAGCAAATCCAGCTGGATTCGTACCCGTGCCAACTTTCATAAAGGCTTCTGGCTTAATTGGTTCGCTTCCAGCAATTGGCTGATATACAACCGTCGAGATTTTGCCGTCCTCTGAACTTTGTGTTTGCTCCCAGATCAAAACAGCAGATTTTGGGCCGGATATAATAAAGGGGTTAGCTGCATTTTTATTCAACACAACCAGGCGTTTGCCTTCCTGATTCGCAACACGAATGCCTGGCGATTCTGGTGCCGCAGAAAACCAAGTGATCACGTTTGTTCCGCTCGCAGCCGCTGAAACCGGGCCTGAATGCGGGCATCCGTTGATCTCCCATTTATCTGCCAAAACAATCTCCGGTTTGGAAAAAGTCTTGCCGTTGTCTTTGGAAACCATCTTAGCAATGTCCCGGATATTCTTAATGTTTGAGCGGTAATAAATGTTCAGCGCACCCGTCTTGTCGGTTAGCAGACTCACATTACAGCAGTCGCAAACGAATGGATCAATTACTCTTTCTTCACCAAACTGCCCGTTTTCAGAAGTAATTAGTCTCAAATCCCTTTCGTGCGGATTGCCCGTGTCTTTCAAAAATGCGACAGCAACTTCACCATTAGGCATGACGATGGAATCGAAAAAGCCCCGGATTATTTTTGGCGTTTTGTCTTTATGGACCGTTTCCGGCGCTGTCCAGGTGTTTCCATTGTCTTTTGAAACCGTATAAACGATCTGTAAATCTGATGGTCGCCCGCCGCCTGATGGCTTGCCTTTCGGCTTTTCTGCTTCGCCATGTCCGGCATGACCGCTGTGCGCTTCTGCTGTCGCGGGCGCTGCTGCTGGCTGCGGACTCAAACCAAAAACGGCCACAAGGGAACCGTCTTTTTTGGCAAGCACTTTGGCGCGCATCAATCGCGAGCTGCGAAGTCCGGGTGAAGCGTACACGAGTTTTTTATCCGAAAAAGTTTTACCGTTATCCGATGACAATGCCCAATAAAGATGACTTATGCCGTTATTATCAGTTTCCGTCCAGGACAAACCAACCTTGCCATCGGCAAGGCCGGTAAATAATGGCAATGCATAAGAACGCGTTGTATCAGCAAAATTTTCAAGTTTGCCCGCTTGCGTTTGTCCCATTGTGGCCAAAACCGTGGCGACGCAGAGAAATATTTTGAACCTGTTTTTCATACTTGACATTTGAGTTGCAAACGCTAATTTATGTGTTTTTAGACTTAATATAATGTCAGAAACGATAAGTTACGACACCCGAAAGATTCCTTGGCTGAATCTTGTCAATGAACGATGTCCGGTAAGCATCATAACCCACTTTGCCCAGAATGTTATTTGCCAAAAAGCGCAATCCCCAGTTCTTATTCACCTGATAACCAACCTGTGCGTTCACTAATGTGTACGCTTTGTTATACCAGGGCTCCTTGCTTGTGTCAAGGCCGTGCGTTGTGTAGCCAACCTGTGTCCAGTCATTATAAGGGCGCGAACCCAAATAATATACACCCGCACCAATGTTCAATCGGGCCAGTTTTCCTTCGCGAACTGTGTAATTAAGCCATCCGTTGAATGTGTGCGACGGCGTATTATTTGGCGCTGAGCCTTCTACATTCACATTTGTATTGCGGTAGGAAGCGTCAATCATCGAGTAACCGATAATCGTTTCCAGGTTTTCGAGCACGCGTCCTGTCAGCTCAACTTCAATTCCCTGACGGCGGTCATCTCCGCTGGCGCGGTAAACATTTCTGCCATTGACGGTAATTGCCACATTATTGATGTCGTAAAGTTGTTCAATAATGTTGCGCTGCTCAATGCGATACAATGTGAGGTTGAAACGCAGCCTGTTATTAAGCCAATCCGACTTGATGCCAGCCTCAAATTGCGTAATGGATCCGTTTCCAAATGTATTTCCACTTTCATCGATCTGACTCACGTTTTCCGGTTTGGTGCTGTTCGTGTAAGAAGCGAACAGGTTCATGCCTTTCTTCACGGTCACCATTAAGCCCGCCATCGGGTTCCAGAAACTTGTCCTTGTAAAGCCAGCATTGAGTGGAGAATTGCTTTGATTTGTGCTGTAACGCAATCCGGCAAACACTTTGACACGGTCAGCAAGTGAAATTACATCCTGCGCAGTGACGCCCATATTTGTCGTTTTACTCAAAGTTTCACCTGTTTTGGTAAAATTAGCCGTTCCAAAAGGAAGCGTATTTGTAATGGTTTCGGGTTTAAAAACGTCTATAATGCCCGGAATGTTGATCGTGCTGTACGCATATTCCGTCAGGTCGGTCACTTTATAATCCGCTCCGATCATGAATGTGTGTTTCAATGCACCCGTGTTGATTTCCTCTCCGACAAAGTCAAACTGTACAACCGTATTTTTATCCAATCTTGGCAAATTGTGTCCGATCGAGCGGCTGTAAAGATTCACCTGCACATCATTTGTATCCGGTTTGCTGGCCAGCGGCGTGAGTGAAGTCCTGATTGCATCCGTGTCAAAAACAGACCGGTAAACTGCTCCACGAATGTAAAGCTTGTTTTCCAGGTCCATATAACGCTTGAAACTCGCTGTAAAAGTCGTGTGCTTCACCGTTGAAATGTCCGATTTGAAACCAAGCATCCTGTCGTTCGGAATGTCATAAATTTCGTTGCGCATGTTGGTAACAAACTGCTGATTGTTCCTTCCCGCTGGTTTTGAAGGATCAAATGCAGGGTTCGGGTCAACAGCGAGGTTCACAGTTCCGGCATCAATCGTCTCGTTCACATTATAATGGTCCATTTCCAGCGTAATTTGCGTCTTGTCATCAGGCCTGAAAGCTAGCGATGGGTTAATGTAGAAAGACTCTTTCTCCATCCCGTTTCTGAATTTGCCGCCCGTTTGATAAGCGCCATCAATGCGATAAGCGATTGTTTTTGAATCATTTAACAGTCCTTGTACATCAAATGTCGGACGATATAAATTGAAGCTTCCCGCACGCATGGAGACAGCTCCTTCATTCACAAATTTGGGTGTTTTTGTCACCACATTCACAATTCCGCCCGGCGCACCCAGGTCCGTCGCTTGTCCGGAAGTCTGCCCCAAACCTTGCGTAACCGAGGATGCTCCTTTCATCACCTGAATGTTCTCAACACCTTGCATATCAGTAGGGTAACCCATGCCGCGAAAGTCTGTCATAACCCGGACGCCATTTTTCAATGTCGGGATTCCACGAAAACCTCTTGCCGAAATACTTTCTTTCACGCCGCCGTAAGTTGCATAAGTGTAAACGCCAGGCACATTGCGCACGCCTTCAATGACCGAAAGTGCTCCCTGCTGCTCAATAAGGCGATCTGAAATCACAGAAATGCTCTGGATCTGATCACTCGGTTTGAGCGGCAGACGCGTCAGTGCGTCCAGCTTTGCAGGCTGTTTGCCTCTTTCTCCAAAAACTTCAACCGTTTCCAGCTCATTTGCCGTCGAAACGAGCGAAAAATTTAAGTTAACCGTCTCGCCGCCTTTGATCTTTACTTTCCGTGAGTGGTTTTTAAAACCCAGCCCTGAGACGATCAATGTATAATTTCCGTCCGCAAGCTGCTGGATTTTATAAAAACCGGTTTCATTGCTGGTTGTTCCCAGGCTAGTTTCTTCCAAAACCACATTGGCATAAGAAACAGGCTGACCGGATTCACTGGTGATCTTTCCTTCAATCGAGCCTGCATGCTGAGCCCGAAGGCTCAGTGCAGTCAGGATACACAAACAGGTTAGGGTAATTTTATTAATCATATTGATAAGTTGAATAAGATGCTTTTTTTGAACGGGCTTATTTAGACTAATTCTCGATATTTGTGCAAATTTGCATTGTAACAGGAAGCGCAGGCTATCGCAAAGCGGATTATTACTTACGGATTCGGGATTTATGAAGTTTGAGGTTAATATTAAGGGATTGCAGGAAAGCCTTTGTCAGGAAGTAATTGCTGAGAATTATGATCACCAAGGGCATTTCCACGAAAAGAAAGTGAGTTTCAACCACGAGCATCTCGGATTGATTTCAGATGAGCAGGTGAGCTTGGGAAATATGCTTTTAGCAAGATGTGACTTTGATGTAAAGTCGGATTTGCAGCTGGAAAAGCAGATGAATAATGACGTCATCCAGCTTTATTTTTCGATTGCCGGGCAATGCATTACCAATGTCAATGGCTTCAACGGTCAGCATGCTTTTGCTCCGTGGCAGCACAACATTTGTTACATTCCGCCTTCCGTCAGCACGCTACATTACAACCCGGCAGCAGGCGCGGCCGACATTTTCATCGTAACGATTCCCAAAAGCGTTTATTTCCATTTGATTCCGGAAGAAAACGCATTGCATAACAGATTTGCTTCGCACACATTTTCCGGCAAACCCGCTTATCATCAGGAGAAAAACCTACCGATCACGCCGGCCATGAAATGGATCATCCGGGACATTCGCCATTGCGAACGGACCGGTTATTTGAAGAGACTTTTTTGGAAGCCAAGGTGATAGAACTGCTCATGCTGCAACTGGAACAAACCGTGAACAGCCACGAAACCATTGCCCGCCTCAATGCAAACGACTTTCATAAGATTAAAGAAGCACGGGAGTTTTTGGACGCAAATTTTCAGAAACCACCCACCATCATTGAGCTCTCAAGGATCATCGGACTGAACGAATTTAAGCTCAAAAAGGGCTTTAAACAGCACACGGGCTACACGATTCTGGCTTACGTAAACCGGTTGCGGATGGAGTATGCACGCCAGTTGATCAACGAAGGGAGCAGAACATTGGCGGAGATTTCCTATTGGATCGGCTACCGCAATCCGGCCCATTTCACCGTTGCATTCAAAAAGTATTTTGGCTTTTTGCCAAGCGAATGCAGGTGATTCGTGATAAAAATGTGGGCGCTTTTAGTGTAAAAAAGGCATAATCGGTATATTCGTCGCTATTGATGATGGATGTTGGATAAATTCTTTGCTGGATGTTTCATAGGTCACGTGGCGGTTCACTAATTTTCTTCTTGCTGATTGCGGTTCAATTACTGCTGGCGCAAGCCGGTTTTGCGCAGGACAAAGCGTGGCTGAAAGAATACACGCAGCACCGCGAATATGACGGGATTTATGTTGTCAAAAAAATCGAAATCCCCTGCCGCGCTTATCAGACATTTTTGGTTGATAACAATGGCAAAAAGCTCACGCCCGCATATCGTGATATTGGCGAATTTTCAGGCGGACTTGCTGAGTTTGTGCCGATGGAGCTGGATGCAGAAAAGCTGGGGCGTCATGGTTTTATCAACCGGAAAGGACAGGAAGTGATCCCACCGATTTATGTTTCTACGGACAAGTTTTTTGAAGGAAGAACGTGGGTGATTTATCGCTCAGGCAAGCAATACGGACTTTCCTACATTGATTCTACGGGCAAGGAAATTTACAAAGTGCCCATTCAGTATTTCAAAAAGGACTTTCTGATCTCTTCGGCAAATGTTGATATGCTTTGCAATCAGGATACGCGGGAAGACATTCTGTGGTGGAAAGGCCGGGATTTCTTTATTTTGAACTGGAATTTCAGCCCGTTTATTGAAAAGGAAGTTCGAAGCTCCAAGTACATTTATCACTTTCTTTTTCAAGGAAAATACGGCATAATAGACAAGGATATGATCCTGCGCGTGCCCGTTTCACTAGACGACATTGACCCGACTTACGAATTTTCAGGACAAGGCATGGAGCGCGTCAAGTATGGCGACAAATTTGGCTATATCAATGTTTTCACGGGCGTGCTCATCACGGATTTCTTGTACGAGGACACCCGCAAACCCACATCCGGCTTGTTTTGGGTGAAGAAAAATAACAAATGGGGCTGCATTGACAAAACCGGAAAAACCCGCATTCCTTTCCTATATGATGAAGCGACCGGCTTCACCGGTGAAGACCGTTCGGCTGTTGCGATCAACGGGAAATTTGGCCACATTGATAAAAAAGGAAAGATCAGGACGCCACTTAAATACGATTTTGCATCCTACTATAACAACGGAATTTCAATGGTCCGGCTGGATGATAAATATGGTTACATTGACATCAATGACCGCTACGTCATAAAACCGATTTACGATGAGGCCCTTCCATTTGACAAAGAAACAACCGTGGCCGAACGTCTCTGGCTCCGGTTCGAGCTTTCGCGTCAGGGTCAGGAAAAATTCATTGGTTTCTCCTACAAGCTCAATGCCGTCTTCATCCTGCTCGGCCTCGCAGCTTTTATATATTTAAACAGTTTGATTTTCAAGCGTGTGCAGCTGGCAAGAAGCCGGAAGAAAACAAATCAGTCATAGCGGATCTGGCAATTTCCGCAGAAGTAACTTCTTCTTTTTGTTTTACCTAAATATTCCTTGTGAAAGGGGATAAGGCAGCGTGGACATATTTTTTTGGTGTGAGCGAGCCAATGTTTTTTCAGTGTAAATTCCTTTTTCCAGTGCAAAAAATCGAAACTATAATTCCGGGTTTCGGTGACCAGTTCTTCCAGTTTAGCTTCTGGTAACTTGCTGACAATGCTGAGCGGATGCACCATAATGCGGAACAGCACTTCATTTTTGATAATGTTGCCGCTTCCTGCGAATATATTCTGGTCCAGCAAGGCGTCACAAGCCAGCATTTGCCTTGTGTTTTTTAGCTTTTCAACTGCCTTCGCAGCATTCCAGGAATCAGACATAATGTCGCCGCTCCAATCGTAAATTTCATCGGCAGGTTTGTCCAGGATTGCCAGAGAACAAGCGTAGAAATTCAGCTCGGCGTCGTCGAAAACCAAAGTTAGTCGGGGAGGCGTTTTCTTTCGCTCGTTGATCAGATAGGATCCGAAAAGCATAAAATGAATCCGTAGCGTGAAGTCTTCAAAACACACCAGAAAATGTTTTCCCCAGGATCTGAAAGCGATCACTTTTTGATCGGTCAGCCGCTCCTTATCAATTTTTGTACTGCCCTCCGCAAGCCTGACCACCGGATTTTCCAGGTGCAGCTCCGCAATCGCTTCTGTCAAAATAACAATGGACGGTCCCTCAGGCATAATGCAATATTTGAAAATGTTTTGCGAAGCATTCAAACAATAATGCCAGCGCGGCCGATTTACAGGCACACTTATTGAGGTCCGGTTTGGCATTAATCATCAACAAAAATCACAATGAGAAATTTCATGATCACCATTGCCTCCACTTCTGAGGGGAATATTTTAACATTCGAGCGCCACATTATCCAGTCTGACACATTCCCCGGCCGTTCTTACATCAATAATGTTGTCAATCGCGGCGGGCAGGACCAGGCCAAAGGCGAAGTGATTGCTATTGTGGAGCTTTCTGAGCAGGATGTGAAGGACTATGAGGGCACTGAATGATCACACGCCATTTTGAGTAAGTTGAACCTCACCCTCACTTTTTATCAAAACCAACGACTAGCTATGGGAAAAGGGAAAGATCTTTTTGGACATTATAATGATCTGGCAAAAGTAAAAGGGCCGGAAAGTGAGGAAAGCAAGTATGCCGGCGTTCTTTTTCAGGCGTTGCTGATGGTTGGCGAACGCCGCGTATTTGAACTTTTGGAAGAAGCGGACGAAACGGGTAAAAAGTTGAAGCTGCAATCGACAGCAAGCCCCGAAGTGAAAGGCGATTGTCCGGATTGTATTGTTTTGGTTGATCGGGATGCATAGCGATTTCGGATTGTAATGATTTGCGTATAACTTAACGCGGTTGCAGCGAAGCACACTTTCTGGTACGATTTTTAGTCCAAAAAGTAGGTTTTAATATTCCTGCACAGCTAGAATCATTATGACCAAAAAGAAATTCATCTTACTAAGCCTGATTACAATGCTGCTTTCTTTCCCGATTGCAGCCCAAGACACCACCAAGAAATCCACCCGCGCAATTGCAATCCCCGACACACTTTTATTTAGAATTGAGAAAGCGCAGGCGGTCATTACCCAAATCAATGCTGCCAATAAAAAAGGTTACGATAGCGGTGTAATCAAGAAAGAACTCGCCGCTGTAAAGCGTAATGTCGATCAGATAGAGGACGCCGTCGGGACGAAAAATGCCATTCCAAGCAGTAAGGACCTGCAAAACTACAAGCTGATGCTCACCGACGTGCAGCAGCGCACGGAGCAATGGCGCAAAGCGCTTAGCAAGCATAACAGCGATCTGCAAATGCTTTCGGAGCAAGTGATTGAATTCGGCCGCGATTCTTTGCTAGCGGTTAAAGCGGGTGACAGCACGCAAAAAAAATTGTACACATCTCAGATCACCGATCTGAAACTGAAATTGCAGGAAGCAGGAAAAACCACAACTGCGAACCTGGATACGGTAAGTAACCTGCTCGCGGATGTTTCCGAAGTCTACTTCCGGGCCAACGATCTGGACATTACGATCAATGATTACATCAAAGAATCGGGGCGGAATTTGCTGGGCAAAGAATCCAGTTACATTTGGAAAGCGCCAAAGGACAATGTCAATAACAGTGTCAACGACATCATAAAAGTCTCTTATACGGGCCAAAACAAGATTTTGCGTTATTTTTTGCAGTCTACCTGGGATAACCGTGTGCTGCTTTTACTTTTTTGCGCAGGTTTCTTCGCCTGGATTTTTGTCAATTTCCGGTTCGCTAATTCCGCCGCACTCAGCAAAGAAATTGGCAAGCTGGATTTCAAATACATCAATCCCAAACCCATACTCGCCAGTTTTGTCGTCCTTTTCAACATCACGCCGCTGTTCGAGCCACGATCGCCATCGATTTACATTGAGCTTAACCAGTTCCTGTTGCTGATAACGATGACCGTTTTTTTCTTGAAAAGACTGCAAGGCAAGCAACTGGTCTGGTGGCTTTTTGTGCTGGTAATCTATGTTTTGACCATTGTCAGCAACATTATCGTAAGCGATTCTTTCCTTTCCCGCCTGGCACTGATGTCACTTAATCTGGGCTCCATTGCATTTGGTGTGTGGTTTTTCAGGAAGCTGCGGGAAATGAAAATGGATGAAAAATTCATCCGTCCCGTGCTGGTCATTTACATTTCGTTGAATGTGCTTGCCGTTCTTCTCAATGTGCTCGGGCGCATTTCACTCGCCAAATCGTTCAACATTACGGCCATCAGCGGATTGATTCAGGTGCTGAGTCTGGGCATTTTTGTCCATGTGGTTCTGGAAGCATTGGATCTGCATATGAAGGTGAGCGTCGCATCAAAGCGCTTGTTCTCGCGGGTTAGTTTGGAAAAAAGCCGCGCCACTTTTGCCAGGTTAATATCGTTCCTTTCGGTGATTTTATGGGTGCTCGTTTTTTGTATCAATCTCAACATTATTGAGCCCATATTTGGATTTTTACTGGACATTCTTGAAAAGCAGCGCACATTCGGTTCTGTAACATTCACCTTGGAAAATGTGCTGTTTTTCTCAGTCATTATCTGGCTCGCGGATAAGTTGCAAAAGCACATCGGACTGTTATTCTCCGGTCCAGACATTAATTTTACAGCCGATTCCGTGCACAAAGGTTCTAAGCTGGCGCTTGTCCGGCTGGTGATTATTGTCGTAGGTTTTCTGGTTGCGATCACGGTTTCGGGCGTTCCGCTTAGCAAAATCACTGTTTTACTTGGTGCGCTGGGTGTCGGCATCGGGCTTGGGATGCAGAACATTGTCAACAATTTTGTGTCGGGGATCATCCTGATTTTTGAAAAACCATTTACAATCGGAGATTACATTGAGCTGGCAGATAAAAAGGGAAAAGTGCTGGACATTGGGATTCGTTCGAGCCGGATGCTTACTCCGCAAGGATCCAAAGTGATCATTCCTAATGGTGATTTGTTGTCGGGTCGGCTTGTGAATTATACCACCAGCAACGCGCGTTTGAAAAGTGAGCTTACATTCAAAGTTTCAGCGGACACGGACATTGAGCAGATCAAAAAAATGGTCAATGAAATCGTTGATAAAGCCGACGGCATCGTTAAAAAAGCACCGAAGCAAATTTTGGTAAATGCCATCACTGCTGATAGCATTGAGCTTGTTATTCAGGTTTGGCTCAACAGCGTTTATTCAGAAACGACATTTAAAAGTTACGTTTTTGAACAAATCCTGATCCGCTTCAAGTCTGCCGGAATCCAGCTAAAATAGCCAGTGCATTATCATTATGAATACATGTGTTTGGCAGCATTGAGAAGTAAATTTTTGTAGCATAAAAACTTTTAATGCTATAACCTTAACTTCTTCATTATCCTAAACCTTATGGATCGTAGTAATATGAATCGTCGTGAAACGATGAAAGCATTGGGCCTGACCGGGTCAGCAGGGATTTTAGGACTGTTTGGCGGAACTGCTCAGGCAAAAGCACGGGAAGAAAAGGTCACGCCGGATTATGCCAAAGCCATGAAACCGGTGACTATCAAAAGCGTTCGCGCAATCGCCACCGCGCCGCAGGGCTCCAACCTGATTGTCGTGAAAGTCGAAACGTCGGAAGCGGGCTTATACGGACTGGGCTGCGCGACTTTTACGCAACGGGCCGCCGTTGTCCTGGTCGCCATCAACACTTATTTGAATGAATTTTGCGTCGGAAAAGATGTCGATCAGATCGAAGATATGTGGCATGGCGCCTATGTGAGTTCTTACTGGCGGAATGGCCCTGTGCTTAATAATGCATTAAGCGGCTTGGATCAGGCACTTTGGGACATTAAGGGAAAGCGCGCGGGAATGCCTCTTTATCAGCTGCTTGGCGGAAAAGTGCGCTTTGCGGTTCCGTGTTACACACACGCGAATGGTAACACGCCCGAGGCGACAGTGGAAAGCGTAAAAAGCATTCAGGAGCAAGGCTTTAAATACATTCGAATTCAGCAGGGCGGCTATGGAGCGGTTGGAAGCACTGCCGAGCAGCCGGATTTCAAAAGGAGAACTTCGGCGGTCCTACGGACAGTTTTATGAATGAAAACAGTTATTTAAAGGCGATTCCCAAACTTTTCGAAGCGGTCAGAAAAAGTTGCGGCGAAGAAATTGAGCTGCTGCACGACATTCACGAGCGTGTGCAACCGATGAATGCGATCAATATGATCAAGAAACTGGAAGAATTCAGTCCGTTTTTTATAGAAGATCCTGTTCTCGCCGGAAAATCAAAAATGGTTTAAGATTCTACGGCAAAATACGACTGTGCCCATTGCTATGGGCGAGCTTTTCAACAATGTTAATGAATTTGTGGAGCCAATGGTTAATCAATGGTTTGACTTCATCCGCATCCATGTTTCTCAGATCGGCGGCATAACTCCGGCAATGAAAGTGGCCCGGTTAGGCGAGTGGTTTAACATCAAAACAGCATGGCACGGACCGGGTGACGTTTCACCGGTGGGGCATTCGGCACACGCACACATTGATTTGGCGGTCTGGAATTTCGGGATTCAGGAAGCGGTTAGTTTTAATGAAAAAACACAGGAAGTTTTCTCCGGCTGCCCGACTATGAAAAACGGTTATATGTCTGTCAATGAAGTGCCTGGCATAGGCGTGGACATTGATGAAAAAGCTGCCGCCAAATATCCAATTACCACAAAATCTAACTGGCAAGTCAGAAAATTTGATGGCACCTTGATCCGCCCCTGAATTTTATTGTTCCCGGGTTGAAACCCGGGCAAATTTGTTTTTTGAGCCTTTGGCTCTATTCAGAGTCCTGGGGCTTGATTGATTTTTTTGCTGGGGGGCTTCCTCGGGATATATATATTATGAAAAAGACATCTCTTAAAGACATAGCCCAAAAAGCTGGTGTATCGACCGCCCTGGTCTCCTATGTCCTGAATGGGAAGGAAAAGGAAACCCGGGTAGGAGAGGCGATTGCCAAAAAAGTGAAGGAAATAGCGAAGGAGCTTAATTACCAGCCTAATCACCTCGCCAAGAGTCTGAGGAGTGGTAAAACGCACACCATCGGCCTCATTATAGCAGACATTTCTAACCCGTTTTTTGCAAATATCGCGCGGGTTGTAGAAGATGAAGCCAAGAAGAATGGCTACACGGTGATCATTGGAAGCTGTGATGAGAATGCCGACAAATCCTGGGATTTGCTGAATGTGCTGATCAACAGGCAGGTCGATGGATTTATCATCGTTTCCTGTGAAGGTTCAGAGAATCAGATTCAATATTTGAAAGAGCGGAATCTTCCATTTGTATTGCTGGACAGACATTTTCCGGACATTCAAACCGACTTTGTGGCCACAAACAATTACAAAGCTTCTTATGATGCTGGCATTCATCTGATCAGTTCTGGTTACGAGCGCATCGGGTTAATCGCTTATAAATCAGAGATGTATCATATGGTGGAACGGATCCGTGGATACAAGCATGCGCTGAGTGACCACGATATAAAGTTTGAGGATAATTGGCTCAAAGAAGTTAGGTTTGAAACCATGGAGCAGGAAGTGAAAACGGCGATTGACGAAATTCTTGCTTCGGAACGTAAAGTGGAAGCATTGATTTTTGCAACTTACGGCTTGGCTATCAATGGCTTGAAATATATCAATGAGTTGCGGTTGAGAGTGCCTTCCGATCTGGCAATAGTCAGTTTTGGACAAGCTGAGGTTTTCGATCTCTATTATTGCCCGATCACATATCTCCGTCAGCCATTGGAATTATTAGGTAAAACAGCCGTCGAATATCTGGTCAAGAAACTTAAAAATCCTGACGAAGAGGTGAAGCAGATCCTTATGGAAGCCAAGCTTATTGTCAGAGATTCGTCTGTGGCGAAATCCGTCTGGCTGGCGAAATGATCTTTTGAAATCCACATCCATTAATATTCAGCAATTACTATTTAATAAAAATATGAGTGAGCGTACATTTTCCTGGGAGTTGTTTAACAAAGCGCCTTTGGTGGGCATTATCCGCAATGTTTCATCCGATGACGTAAAACGGATCCTGCCCATTTACCGGGAAGCGGGATTAACAACCATTGAAATCACCATGAACACGCCCGGCGCTGCCGAAATGATCCGATTGGCGCTGGAAACGGAAGGTGAAGGACTAAATATTGGGGCGGGGACCGTTTGTACGAAAGATGATCTGGAAATAGCGCTCGACGCTGGTGCTCAGTTCATTGTAACGCCGATTATTAACAAAAAAGTGATCAAATCCTGTGTGAAAAAGAAAGTGCCCATTTTCCCCGGCGCATTCACGCCCACTGAAATTTACAATGCGTGGACGCTCGGCGCGACAATGGTGAAAATCTATCCCGCAACTTCGCTCGGACCCGACTACATTAAGGACCTCAAAGCGCCCATGAACCAACTCAAACTGCTTCCGACGGGTGGGGTTGGATTGGAAAATATGAGTGCATTTTTAAAAGCCGGGGCCAACGGTCTGGGCATAGGCGGGCAGCTGTTTGATAAAAAATTGATTGAGCAAAAGGACTGGGAAGGCTTGAAAGCACATTTCCTCCAATTTCACAGCAAACTTGCTCTGTAATGCCAACTACGACCAAGCATTACCGCTGGCTCATCGTGGTCCTGCTTTTCACAGCCACAACCATTAATTATCTCGACCGGCAGATTATTGGTTTACTGAAACCCATTCTTGAAAAAGAGTTTGTCTGGACCGAAACCGATTTTGCCCGCATTGTAATGGCATTTACCGCCGCCTATGCGCTCGGTTTGCTGCTTTTCGGATGGGTTATCGACAGGATCGGGACGAAATTGGGTTACTCCATCACCATTGTTTTTTGGAGTGTTGCGGGCATGCTGCATGCTGTGGCGCGGAGCGCATTTGGTTTTGGAGTCGCGCGGGTCGGACTTGGTTTGGGCGAGGCGGGGAATTATCCTGCGGCGGTGAAGGCGGTTGCGGAATGGTTTCCTAAAAAAGAAAGGGCGTTGGCGACCGGTCTTTTCAATGCCGGAACCAGCGTTGGCGTGGTGGTTGCGTTGTTGCTGGTGCCTTGGATATTGAATCATTATGGCTGGCAGGAAGTGTTTTGGATTACTGGTGCGCTTGGGTTTGTATGGCTGATATTCTGGCTACTTTATTATGACATTCCTGCACAGCAAAAACGGCTCAGCGCAGAGGAGCTGAATTACATTGTAAGTGGTCAGGATCAGGAAGAAAGCGAGGCTGAAAAGCAACCTGTTAAGTGGATCAAGCTTTTCACACTCCCGCAAACCTGGGCCTACATTACAGGAAAGGGCCTTATCGATCCTATTTATTGGTTTTTTCTATTTTGGCTTCCTTCCTATTTCGCATCCACATTCAATCTGGATCTCAAAAAGCCAAGCCTCGAATTGATGCTGATTTACACGGCAACGACCATCGGCAGCATAGGCGGCGGTTATCTGTCATCCTGGCTCATCAAGAAAGGCTGGCCAACATTGAAAGCGCGCAAAACCGTGCTCTTAGCATTTGCGATCCTCGAATTATCAGTGATCCTGATCCAATTTGCGGGCAACGTCTGGATCGCCGTCGCCCTGATCAGCTTTGCCGTTGCGTTGCATCAGGCCTGGGCGACGAATGTGTTCACCCTACCATCAGACCTTTTCCCAAGACAAGCCGTAAGCTCGGTCGTAGGCATCGGTGGAATGGCCGGAGCAGTCGGCGGGATTTTGCTTCCTATCTTAATCGGCAGCTTATTAGATACGTACAAATCCGCCGGAAACCTCGAAGGCGGTTACAACATCATCTTCACCATCTGCGGCTGCACGTATCTAATCGCTTGGCTAATCATTCATTTGCTAACAAAAACGGCAAAGGTTGTTGCGTTGGAGGAATTGCGATAGGAAGGGTTTCAGGAAGTTTCAATGGATTTCAATAAGGTTTTGCAAATCGCCTTGTTTCAATCGTTCAAAGACCTTCGGGATAAGTAGTTTTAGAAGCTTACGCGGCAAACTTTCATCAAGCAAAATTTTCATGCAACACCTTTTCTGTCGTCAATGTCTTTTTGGCCATTTCCAAAACTGTCAACGCAGCTTCTTTCGTAACCGATGGAAAGTCATCAAGAAATTCTGAAAGAGGTTCGCCACCCTCGATGTAGTCAAATAAATTTTTAATTGGAAACGTGTGTTCCAGCGAAAACCGGTGCCCCACTCATGATTTCTGGGTCAATGCTCACTTGTCCGAACCGCATGACTTTAATGCTTTTGTTTATACGAATATACTAAAAGTTGGTGGATTTATTCTAGGGAACCTCGATGCTTAAAAGTGTTATTACTGATCCTTACTGTACATGACAAGAACATGATGTTTTACAAGCATTTCAACCATCATTAAATTCAGTTCGGTGTGAAAACAGGAGCCCTTTTCAATAAACAAACTCCAACGTATAAGGCATAAACGACTGGCTATCAGATGTTACCACGAGCTTGGCGGGATAGCCGTTTGAGGTGTATTCGTATTTGTAATTTAGGGAATAGAGTGGGCCGTCTTCGTTGGTGATGGTTTCTTTTATGATGTTGTTTGGGCTTAATGCGTGGGTTGCGAGCTGGCCGTTGCGGTCGAGACCGAGTTTGAAAAAGGGGTTGGGGTTGTTGTCATAAATATATTCGACCCGGTTGGGGACGCCTGGTTCCGAAGCGTATTTTACCCAGCTTTTGGCAACATTATGCTGGTCGTTTCTAATGTATGTGATGGTAAAATCATTTGCTACATTAGTCTTTTCCGTGAAATCCTGGCGGGTGATGTAGCCTGATTTATCAATGGCATATGTCCTGTAAAACACTTCCAGGAAGACCAGATTTTCTTCCGTAATCTCACGTAGAGAATCAGTCGTAGGTGCGTTGAATTTGATGGAATAGGAGGGGTTGAACACTTCTGAAACGGTCTGCGCTTCGCCGTTCCACTCTGCCGTAACGACATCAAAAGACTCCGTTACGCCATTGTTTCTTTTAAAATTGCCGCTTTGGTAATGCATTGGAGCAGCGAATAGTAAATACTTTTTCAGTTCAAGAAGCGACTTGCCGTCATAAACGTATTCCGCAAATAGTTTTCCGTTGTACAGCAACTTTTTGAGCTTCACATCCACCGCTGGCGATCCGAATGGCGCCTGATGCGCTGCTAACACCGCCGGGTCCGGGTAAGGCGTTGGTTCGTTTTTATCATTATCACAAGCTGACAGGACAAGCAATAAGAGCAATGGTAATAGTTTTTTCATATGAACCCCGGCGATTGTCTTATGACATTTATTTACAGCAATGTATGTAAATCCTTGGTCAAAAAAAATCCCCGTCTGCTGAGCGTGACGGGGACCGAAATCAGTTATAAACGTTGGGTTAAATGCTAGATGATGAATTAGTTGCTTGCATTTGAATAGACTACTGCGTAGCACGGGAATCGGGCTATTTTTACCAAGCCTTATTCTAAAAATTTTATGATGACTTACAGTCTTTCTCAGGAGATAAATGCTTTCGCATAGTCCAATGCAAACTGGTCGAATGACGTTGCTTCACGCCCAGTTGCTTTACGAAAGTCGGCTGAAATTGTTTCCGCTTCACCTCTGGCATAATGCGCGTAATCTTCGATCAAACCTTCCGCTTGCCACGCAGGAAAGCCCACGCCAATCAGCATTTCCATTAATGCCTGAGGGGGGACGTCAATAAAAGTGATCTGGCGTCCAGTCGCGGCTGAAAGTTTCGCTGCGATTTCGTGGTGAGAAAGTGCCTCCGGACCTGTTAAATCGTATGTTTTAAATTCATGGCCCGGCTCAGTTAATGCTTTTGCAGCGGCAAGGGCAATGTCGCGGACGTCAACCATGCTGATCTTTGCACCGCCAATTGCCCCGAAAAATTTACCTTGACTTGCAATCACCTCGCGAAAGCCAAGTAACCCTTGCATGAAAAGGTTAGGCCTGAGAAATGTGTATAGAATGCCGGACTCTTTAATCTGATTTTCAATGCCTGCATGATAGCGAAGAAAGCGCACAGGCGAATCCACGTCGGCTGCCCATTGTGATAATTTTACAATGTGCTTCAAGCCAACTTCTTTTGCCACGGAGACAAAGTTGCTTTGCTGCTGCTCCGCCAACTCCGAAGAATTCGTTAGTAAGAAAGCATGCGTAATGCCGGAAAGTGCTTCTTTCAATGAGAGCGGATCGTTGAAATCGGCGACCACCAACTCTGCGCCGGGCAATTTCGCTATTTCCGCGCCGCTTTCGAGCGAGCGAACCATGGCGCGAAATGGAATGTGCATCGTGGAAAGCTGGGCGGTGAGTTCTTTGCCAATGTTCCCGGTTGCGCCGGTGATCAATATGTGAGGTGCTGCGAATGTCGTCATGATTCAAAATTGTTTTGTGTTAATTGATTTACATGACAAAACTAAATCAGCCGCTCGCCGGAAAATTGTAAGAAAACGAAAGCCTGCACATGACAACGCATATGCAGGCTTTCGTTTTCAAACTAAATATTAAATGTTACTATTTCCGCTGCTGCGATAAGAATGTGATCAACGAGGCAAATTCTTCGTAAGAAAGCTCGTTAGCAAGTCCTGCGGGCATCATTGAAGTTTCCATTTCTTTGCGGGAAACAATGTCAGCCGTTTTGATCGTATTAACCTGACCAGCAATGTCGCGGATCACCAGCTTATCCGCTGATTCTTCGGTTACAAATCCCATGAATGTTTTGTCACCTTTTGCCGTAATCAAAACCGACGCAAATCCCTGAGAAATAGATGCATTAGGCTTCAAAATGGATTCTGCGATCTGCTCGCGGTTCATAATGGAGCCAATCTGGCCCATAAACGGTCCTTTCATCACTTCACCTTTGCTAATGCTGTGGCAGGCCACACAGCCTTGTTTTGTAAAAAGCTGTTTTCCCAAGGCCGGATTTCCTTCGATTTTGGCAATAGCCAGCATCACGTCTTCAATTGATGACTCGCCAACCTGACCTTTTTTGTTACGGATTTTTTCAAGATCAATTTTAACTTCCTCTTTTGCTGCCACCACTTCTTCACCGCCAAATTCGGTGATGCCCATTCTCAGGCGTGCATTCAGGTCTGCATAAACCTGCTTGCCATTTTGATCGGCTTTGTTCCATTCTTTCATCAAAAAATCTTTGATCGCATCGGAAGATTCCCATGTAATTGCCTTATAGTAAGGACCATGCGTGTCGGGGCGCGTGCTCCACCACCATGAGCCGTCATAAGGTGCTTCTTCTTTATAGAGTCGGGCAACTGTATTCAGGATCTGGCTTTTAGTTGCCTCATTTTTTGCTTGTCCGTAAGATGCGATCAGACCTGAAACGGCTTTCGGATCGTGCATATAACGCAGCGCCCAAAGTGCCAATGTTTCGTTTTCGGTGCCAATGGCTTTAACGCAAGCCTCTACTGCATTTAGCGCCACAAGCGCCCTAACCGCCAAATGCGGATGGATAATGGCTGAGTTTGGCGTGGCATGCGGTCCTTCGGTTCCTTTTGCCGGCGCCACAAATGAAGCCGGAACCTTTGTTTTCAGCAATGCTTCTGCTGCCTGCGTTTTGCCGAGACGTCCCAAGCCAACAATAGCAGCCGACTGAACGCGTGGTGAAGCATCTTGCAAACCCTTCAAAAATGGCTCCAAAGGAACATTAGCGACATTCTTTTCCCGATCGGCGAGTGCGCGTAATGCAAATTCACGCACATCATTGTCGTCAGTCAATTTCACAAGATTGTTCATGCCCGAAGTGCCGGCGATCTGTGCGTAAGTGAATATGGCTGCAACACGTGCGTAAAGTGGAAGCTGCTTATTATCAGCCACTTTCCATGTTTCTTTCTCCGCATCTTTCGGTTTGCGTGTAAGCAATTCCTGTTGCGCGGCTAAGCGCTGAACGGCGCTTGCGTTAGTCAGCAACGCGGCAAGATCTTTAACAGATGATTTTTTAAGATCAACAAATGCTTTGTACTTCCAGTTTTTCGGCACAGCCCGCACAACGAATCCTTTGCCAGGATTTCCGGAGTAACCTGCTCCATCCCAGGCAGACATATAAACACGGCCTGATGCGTCCACGTCGACGTCGGTAATCTGCGCCAGTTTCACAAATTCTTCTTCTTTCTGCTTGAATGTAGGGCCGTCCGGCGTTACACGGTGAATGTAAAGCTGGCTTCTTCCCCAGTCGGCCATCATCGGCACCTGGTTGTATTTTGCAGGCCAGGTCGGATCGTCCATAAACAGTGCACCCGTTCCCGAGCCGCCGCCAAGGTCGATTAATGCAGGGATAATTTCGTCAGTAAAATTTTTGAACAAAACAGGATAACCGTATTCACCCGACTGAATCTGATTGCTGAAACGAATGTTCCATCCGCCGCCGTCATTCGTGTTGCCACGCGTGAAAATGTTCATGTAAGGATCAATCGCTACGTCATAAATGTTACGCATGCCGTGCGTGTAAACCTCCATTTCAGTTCCGTCAGGACGCACGCGCACAATCCCGCCGCCCAATTGTGTCATCTTTTTGCCTGATCTGTCAACGGCGTCGTGGAAACCAAAGTCACCGACAGCAATGTAAATCCAGCCGTCGATTCCCATCCGGATTCCGTTTGTAGCATGATCAGTTCCACGGCTTTGCAGGAATTTTGGCGAACTAATATTTTGAATCAAAGGAGACGAAGGTCCGTCTGCAATTCCGTCCTGGTTTTTGTCTTCAAAAACAACGAGGTCCATGCCGGACGCCTTTTTTGTTTCTTTGGAAAAAGTTGTGTGCAAAACATACACGCGATCACCCATTGCAATGATTCCGCGCGGGTTATCCACCTCTGCGAAACT
The DNA here is from genome assembly GCF_979253085.1 of Dyadobacter sp. AC419. NCBI lineage: Bacteria > Pseudomonadati > Bacteroidota > Cytophagia > Cytophagales > Spirosomataceae > Dyadobacter > Dyadobacter sp. AC419. The sequence goes on from NZ_CEEDCD010000020.1 coordinate 156,659, forward strand.
GGTGTGCTTATCAACTTTACCATCATTATTTGCATCAACAAGTTTTACAATGCGGCCTTTGCCTGGCTCTTTTCCAAGCGAACCCATCATGTCAACGCCTACGAAAACTTCACCGCCAGGCGCCACTGCAAGACAGGCCGGGCTGGGTGTGAGGTCCGAACCGGCAAAATGAGAGATAGCCAGATCTTCCGGCCAGCTCGATGCATTGGGTAAAGAATCAGCTTTTACAAGTGTCTGGGAATTGTGAAGGGGTTGAGAACGCTCAATTCCTGTGTTATTCCAATAAAGGATCAGGAACGCGGTAACAAGACTGAATGTAATTTTTAACATGTTAAGGATTTGATAATAAAAATAACTATTCAAATTTAATGCATTTCGGCGGGACGAGCGCCTATTTGGCAATGTAACGGGAGAATTTCATGAACAAGTCGGGAAGTGCATCGTGCTGGCCATGTAGAATGGTAAAGTAAAAAAAGCGCTCAATGTTAAGGCCTTCGACATCAATAATCCGGCATTCCTTGCTTTGTAATTCCTTCAAAACGGCATGAACGGACAGGAACGCCATCGTGTCCGAATGCAACATATAAAGCTTCATACTTTCACTGCTGCCCAGCTGCATCTCCAAAGTCAGGTCGGCAATGCTAATCCCAATCGATTTTAATGCATGGGCTATCACTTCCAATGTTCCGGAACCGGGTTCGCGCATCAGCAGCGGAATTTCTTTCAGTTTTTCGGCAGAAACAGCGCCGGTGGCTCCCAGTGGATTTTTGCTGCTGGCGACGAGGACAATTTCGTCTTTTAAAAATTCTGTGTATTTGATCGCAGCATTTTTAGAATAACCTTCAATCACGCCCAGGTCAATTTCTTTGTTTTGGAGCGCCTGTTCGATCTCTTCCGTGTTTTTGATCGTGAGCGTTACTTCGATGCTGTGAAATTTTTTGTGAAAAGCGGCGAGGATGGGTGGCAAAATGTATTGCGCGGCCGTGGTGCTGGCGCCTAGCCGCAACTTTCCGCCTTGGCGCTGAGACAAGTTGTTGATCTCGAATTCAATGTTGCGATAAATTTCGAAGATCTGCTCGCTGTGGTGCAACAAGATTTCACCTGCCTGCGTGAGCTTTACACGCGAGCCATTTCGATCAAATAACTTGGTATTAAGCTGATTTTCGAGCTCGTGAATGTGTTTTGTGACGGCGGGTTGCGTAATGTAAAGCTCGGCTGCTGCTTTGGTAAAATTAAGCCGCCGCGCAACTGTGTTGAAAACCTGTAAGCGAAAATCGAAAACCATAACCGCAAGTTCGTGGTTAAATTGGCAAAATTCAAAAAGACCTTGGAAAGCTGCTTGAAAGCGCGTTCGCCGCTGGACGTAATTGTTCAGTTACGAACATGGGCCAGGGGCAAAAACTGCGTCTGCATGGTCTGGGCGAAACATTCAATCCTTGGCAAGACATTTTTCGATCGCGTAATAAGCCATCAAAACCTAACCCGACATGTTTCAGAATTATTTCAAAATCGCATTGCGAAATATGTGGAAAAACAGCGTTTTTTCCACCGTTAACCTCACTGGACTAGTCGTCGGCATCACGGCATGTTTGATGATCCTTCAATACGTCAGCTTTGAACTGAGCTTCGACAAATTTCATAAAGATTCCGACCGCATTTACCGCATTACCAATGATCGCTTTCAACAAGGCAAGCTCATCCAGCACGGAACGATCACTTATCCGACGATAGGACCGACAATGGCGAAGGATTTTGCCGAAGTGGAGGCTTACACGACCATTTCAAACCCGGGCACATTCAAATTACAACGCGATAAAAAGATTTTTCAGGAACAAGGGCTTTACGCCGACGATCACTTTTTATCTTTCTTCACTTTTCCGCTGGTTGCCGGTGACGCCAAAAGCGCGCTTTCAAAACCTTATTCTATTGTGCTTTCTGAAAGCAATGCAAAAAGGATATTTGGCGCAAATGAAAGCAATTACGCTGGTTTAATCGGGCAGTCTCTTCTGCTGGATTTGGATACGCATCCTTATCAAGTAACCGGCATTATGAAAGATTTTCCGGCAGCGTCGCATTTGCAGTATGGCGCATTAATGTCTTATGAGACACTGGTTACAACCTGGGGCGACTGGGTTAAAACAAGTTGGGACGGATCTGATATGTGGCATTATCTCAAATTGAAAGATGGCATGCAGGCCGCTGACCTGGAACAAAAATTCCCTGCATTCAGCCAGCGCTATTTTCAGGGCGACAAAGTGTCGGGCAGCGTCGAAAAATTCTATCTGCAACCGTTGTCAAAAACGCATCTTTATTCTGACTATGAGTACGAAATCGGAAATGTGAACAACGGGAAAGCGGTCTGGACCATGCTGATCATTGCTGTATTCATTCTGGTTATTGCCTGGGTAAATTACATCAATCTGTCTACGGCAAGATCAATGGAGCGGGCGAAGGAAGTGGGGGTCAGGAAAGTGGCCGGCGCGACTTCGAAGCAGCTTATCTGGCAATTTCTTTCCGAATCCATTTTGCTTAATGTGTTGGCAATGGTGCTGGCACTCGCCCTTGCGGTTGTATTGCAGCCTGTTTTAAATAGCGTCGTTGACAGGCCGTTGTCCCTTTCGCTGCTGACTGGAAGCGGTTACGGCGGCGCTGGAATGGCCATTGGTCTGGCGCTGGTGTTTGTTGCCGGAACGTTGCTTTCCGGATTTTATCCCGCATTTGCATTGTCGGCTTTCCAGGCAATCAGCGTTTTGAAAGGCAGTTTCAAACGGTCGGTTAAGGGCGTTTGGGTTCGACAATCGCTCGTTGTGTTCCAATATACAGCTTCGGTTGTGCTGATTGTGAGCACATTGATTGTCTACCGCCAGCTGGAATTTATGCGTAAAGAAAACCTGGGCTTTAACATGGAGAAAGTGCTGGTTATTCCCGGCCCGGAACTCACCCGTTTTGACTCAACTGCGATTGACCGCATTAATGCCTTTAAATCGGAGCTGAAAAGATATGCTGAAATTCAGTCGGCAACTGCCTCGATAAATCTTTTTGGCAACCGCTTGTCGCGCATGTTTAATGTAAAAGTTGTGGGCAAGGATCAAAACAAAGGAGTGACGCTTAACCGGATGGACGTCGATCTTGATTTTTTCAAAACCTATCAAATCAACATGGCTGCCGGACGAAATTTCATTTCCACAGATTCAGATCCGGATGGCCGCAAAGTCAAAAATGCGATGATCAATTTGTCTGCTGCAAAATTGCTAGGCTTTCCAAATGCGGAATCCGCAGTTGGTAAGAAAGTGCTGTTGTTAAACCGGGAGTGGGACATTGTGGGCGTGGTCAAGGATTTTCATCAGCAATCATTAAAACACGCGATCGAGCCTATTTTTTTCAGACCATATTATACGAACGGCGGCTATTTTTCCTTCAAAATCGGCACTTTGGACATTGAAAAGACCATCGATTTGATTGAGGCTAAATACAAGGCTTTTTATCCCGGCAATGACTTTTCGTACTTTTTCATGGACGAGCAGTTCAACCGGCAGTATAAGGATGACAAAACGTTTGGACAGATTACGAGTTTCTTCTCATTACTTGCCGTCTTAATTGCGTCTTTGGGCATATTCGGCCTTTCTTCTTACACAATTTCGCAGCGAACCAAGGAAATCGGCGTTCGTAAAGTGCTCGGCGCCACGGTGTCAAGCATTGTCGCATTGTTGTCAGCTGATTTCTTAAAGCTCGTGTTGATCGCAATTTTAATCGGATCGCCAGTTGCCTGGTTTGGGGTAAAGCATTGGCTCGATGATTTCGCTTACAAGGTTGATATTGAATGGTGGATGTTTGTTCTAGCCGGCGTGATTGCGGTTGTGATTGCATTTCTAACGGTAAGTTCGCAGGCCATCAAGGCTGCATTGATGAACCCGGCCAAGTCATTGAAATCGGAGTGAAGTTGAATTAATGATTATGCATAAAGATAATATTGCTTTACTTTCAAAACCATCATTCAAACACTGCTCCAATGGCTACGAAAAAAACTCCTGAAACAAAAGCCAAGCCGAAAAAACCAAGTGACTCCGAGCAAGTAACAGCCTACATGGAGCAATTGGCGCATCCATTAAAGGCAGAAATTGAAGCAGTTCGAGACATTATCAAAGGAGCTCATTCCTCAATTCAGGAACGGATCAAGTGGAATGCACCGAGTTACTACACTTCCGCCGATCTGCTGACATTCAATCACCGTATGCAAAACAAAGTGCATCTGGTTTTCCATCACATTGCAATAGTGGACATTAAATCTGATCTTCTTGAAGGAGATTACAAAGATCGCCGCATGATGTATTTCACAGATATGGCTGACGTGGAGGCTAAGAAGGAGGAATTAGAGCAGATTCTGAATGAATATGTGCGGTTGGTTGGTTAGCGTTGAAAATATAATGTGACCAAAGGTTGAGACTTACGTCTAGTGTTTAAACTTAAACACTAGACAATCATGAGTAAGTCAAAATCCATTCAAGTCGACAACTTCAAAATCGACTTATTATCCAGAAATGAGGGAGAATACATTTCCCTGACTGACATGGCCCGTTATCGGGATTCCGATCGAACGAATTATATCATTCAAAACTGGATGAGAACCCGCAATGCCATCGAATTTGTAGGCCTTTGGGAGATGCTGAATAACCCAAGTTTTAAAAGCATTGAATTCGATGCTTTTAAAAATGAGGCTGGAAGCAACAGCTTTGCGCTTACCCCACAAAAATGGATCGAGGCTACGGACGCCATTGGCATTATATCCAAATCTGGCCGATATGGCGGCACTTTTGCGCATCGGGACATTGCCTTCGAATTTGCCAGCTGGTTGAGCCCGTCCTTCAAACTTTACCTGATCAAAGAATTCCAGCGGTTAAAAGAGGAGGAGCACACTGATCTTAAACTTGAATGGAATGTTCAGCGAACATTAGCCAAAGTGAATTATCAGATCCACGCTGATGCCATTAAGGATAATCTAATTCCAAAAACACTTAGCAAAAGGGAAATCGGTTTTGTCTATGCAAATGAAGCTGATCTGCTTAATATGGCATTGTTTGGCATGACGGCTAAGCAATGGAGGGAATCGCGCGTTGGTGAGACGGGGAATGTGCGTGATACTGCTACATTAGAACAGTTGGTTGTGCTATCAAATTTGGAAAGTGTGAATGCACTTTTGATACATCAGGGATTGCCTCAGCACGAGCGGCTCTTACAGCTGAACTTGGTCGCCATTTCTCAAATGAAATCTTTGGTTAACAGCTTACAATTAAAGAAATTGAAAGAAGGATCGGCAACCTGAGTTTTGCTAATAATGCTTTCGGCAGACAAAAAAATAACCCTGATTTGAAGTCAGGGTTAAATCTTACATATTAAGGTCACCACTTTTTTAAGGCCGCGTCTTGCGTTTTGTCGTGTCGGGCATTACGGAGCCACCGGTTCTTATTGTTTTTTTATTGCGTTTTACGGTGTATGAGCCGGTTGTGTCTGCGTCCGGGCGGCCGGTGCTGCTTCTTCCGGTGATTGTTCCGTTCGTTCCTACGGTTCCGTCATCTTTTAAAATCGGGCCGCTTTCTGCGTTGGACGAGTCCTTGATAATGGCTGTCACGTCTGATGTGTCCGTGGTTGTTTTCGCGCGGGATGATTTTTTCTGGAACGTTCGTTCTGATTTGCTTGATTCTGATCTACTTCCTCCTGATTGCGCAAAAACAAGGGATGGCGCCATCAAGACAATCGCTATCAATAATATCTTCAAAGTTTTCATCGGTGTGATTTTTAGTTTTGTTTTTCTCTCTTAGCATCAACTAAAATACCGTTCCAATGTAAGAATGGGATTCTAATCTTCCCTGTCAAACCTTTGTGTTACCGGTCATACGCACTAAGCGACATATTTCTTAAATTACATTATCAAATCATCACTTTCATCAAATAAACAAACTACAACATGCCTCAAAATGAAGCAGTGTACACCTATCGCAACGGGAAAAAAGTTGCTTTGTACAAAAAGGACGATCAGTTCGTAGCCCGCACCTCCGCCGACAGCATTGCCAATCTCGGGATCGATCAGATTGAAAAAGTCTCTCCCTCCGCGTTTCGGGCAACCGTTTCTCCCGACCGGCTGGATCAGGTCATGTTGGCAAGCCGGAATCTGGCGCCGACGCACCACGCTTACCAATTACAGGATACGAATCAGGAGTTTTTGATCACCGACCGGATCATGGTGACATTCAAAGAAAAACCATCTGCGGATGCGCTTTCTGACTTCATCACAAAGTATGCCCTCATTATCAAAAATCGTTACAGTGACGTCGATTTCCTGTTTCAGCTGACCAATCAGTCGGGCATGAATCCGGTGAAAATGATTGTGAAGATTAATGAAGAGGAGCCATCGGTTCAGATTGCAGAACATGATCTGATTCAACGCGTTACCAAATATCTGACATTGCCGTCAGACACATCCTACGATCTGCAATGGCATTTGCACATGCATACGCCGGCTGCAACGGATTTCGATCCGCGCAGTTCGAGCCGGTGTGAGGAAGCATGGCAGCTTCTCGATAATTTCGGGAGCGAAGATGTCGTGATCGGGCTTTCGGACGACGGCTGCAAATTGGATCATGATGATTTTGATTCCATGGGAAAATTCGCCGGCTGGGGCTATTTTGTTAATGATGCGCTGATCAAACAAACGGATATTGGCGCTGATCCGACAGGCATGTATTCGCCTGGAAATAATCACGGCACTTCCTGCGCGGGCGTAATCGCCGGTGAAGTGGACGGAACATTAACAGTCGGCGCCGCGCCAGCTTGCAGGCTTTTGCCGATCAAATGGGAGTCTTCTGAAGGCGGCGGCCTTTATATTGACGACAATAAAATGATGCTTACGCTTCAATACATTGCGGATAAAGTGGATGTTTTTTCTAATTCGTGGGGCAGTTCGCCGGAAATGACATTCAGCCAGCAAGTCGTTAACCGCATTAAGTCACTGGCGACAACGGGCGGCCGACGCGGAAAGGGCATTGTGTTTTTGTGGGCTTCGGGTAACGAGAACTGCCCGATCAAATTTTCCAGCAATCAGGATATTCCTTTCGATCACGGCGTTCGCGTTCAGGGCAATTCGCTGGTTTGGGTTGGTGTTCAAAAAAGCAAAGTTTTCACGCACAATCTGGTCGATATTCCTGGGGTCATGCACATTGCCGGTTTGGCGAGCACGGCGCAACGAAGTCATTATTCCAATTACGGCCCCGGAATTTCGCTGACTGCTCCCACAAACAATGTTCACACCTATTATCGGTTGGCAGTCGAAGGAAAAGGCATTGTAACTACAACCGGCGACAGCATTACAGCCATAACCGAGGATTTCGGAGGCACTTCCAGCGCTACGCCGCTTACGGCAGGGATCGCCGGGCTGGTCATTTCTGCAAATCCCAACCTTACTGCACTGGAAGTGATATCCGTGATGCAAAAAACGGCTTCGAAAGATCTTAACGAAACGCCTTATCCCAAAACACCGCCTGCCAATTTTGATAATGACACGTCCTGGGATGTTTCTCCGGTTTTTCCAGCGGCTTTTCAGGACAATGGACATCCAGATGGTTCGTGGAGTCCGTGGTTTGGTTTTGGGCGGGTGGACGCATTGGAGGCCGTGAAGCTTGCATTGGCAATCCGGCTTGAAGGCGGCGGTGCAACTGTCTCGGCCGTAAAAATCCATTCGGCAGTTGTTAATCCGGCGGGCGCTGATGACAATAATGAAAAAGTAATCCTCGAAAACCAGAGCAATGTGCCCGTGTCAATCGAAGGCTGGGCGCTGGTTGATAAACACGACAGAACGCAGATTTTGAGCGGGTCCATTCCGCCGACTTCCAGTTTGAGTATTGATTTAAAGACAAATAAAATTATTCTTGCCAATTCGGGCGGCACCATTATCCTCAAAGATGTCGCTGGAAATCAGGTTCACAGGGTTGCTTACACGGGTTCTCAGGTCAAAACCAGCATGGAAGTTGTTTTCTGAAAATTCCCTATATTGACGGCCTTGAATCATCAGCGTGAAGCAAATGACTGGTCAAAAGCCGCATCTTAGAACCGTAAATGTTACCCGATACGTCACTCCGCTTCGTGAGGGCGGCTCACTGCCGGCCATCGCAGAAGCGGATGACGATTTTTTATATGTCCTCAAATTCCGGGGAGCAGGGCAGGGCACCAAAGCCCTTATCGCTGAACTCATCGGTGGAGAAATAGCGAGACTGCTTGGTTTGAGGGTGCCGGAAATTGTTTTTGCAAATCTCAACGAAGCATTCGGCCGGACAGAACCCGATGAAGAGATTCAGGATCTGCTTCGCGCAAGCACCGGTTTAAATCTGGCAGTCCATTATTTATCGGGTGCCATCACTTTTGATCCGGTTGTTACCACAGTTGACACCAGACTTGCGTCTGCTATCGTTTGGCTTGACAGTCTGCTAACCAATGTTGACCGCACCGCCCGGAACACCAATATGCTTATGTGGCACAAGGAGTTATGGCTGATCGATCATGGTGCGGCGCTTTACTTTCATCATTCATGGCAAAACTGGGAAGAGCAGGCAAAGCGGCCTTTCATGCAAGTGAAAGATCACGTTTTGCTTCGCTATGCTGCTCAGCTTGAAGAGATTGATGCTGAGTTCAGCGCAATTTTGGGACAGGAGCAAATACAAGATATCGTGTCGCTTATTCCGGATGACTGGCTTTTGAATGATGCGCCATTTGAAACGGCAGACGAGCACCGTCAGGCATATGCCGAATTTTTAACGTCGCGGCTTTCCGTGTCGGATGTATTAGTTAAAGGAGCCAATGATGCAAGAGCAACACTTATTTGAGTACGCCGTCCTGCGCGTCGTACCGAGGGTCGAGCGCGAGGAATTTATTAATGTGGGCGTTATTGTGTTTTGTACTTCCCAGCGGTTTCTTGAAGTAACGTTTGAAATGAATGCTACAAAATTGCGCGCACTTTCGGCAGATCTGGATCTTGACGATGTCGCCGCTTACCTGCAAGCGCTGAAACAAATATGCGAGGGTAGGAAAGAGGGCGGCACCATTGCTGCATTGCCTGCCGCGTCACGGTTTCGCTGGCTGACTGCAACCCGCAGCACGATTGTGCAAGCATCCAAAGTTCACCCCGGACTTTGCAGTGACCCGAAGCAGACTTTGGATAAATTATTTGCGCAACTCGTTAAATAAAGTTTTTTCGCATTCTAAGCTGCTGCTGCACTTCTTCTCGTTTTCTGCGTGAAACTTCCACTTGCGTTCCGTCCGAAAGGAGAACATAATGGCTGTTGTGAGAAACTTGTTTGATAAAGCGGCAATTAACCAGATGTGATTTGTGTGTGCGGATGAAATTGAAGTCGCCAAGCATCTCATCAAAATGCTTCAATGTTTTGCTTGAAACGAAAGGTCTTTTCCCCACGAGGTGAATGGAAGTGTAATTCTTGTCTGCTTCCAAACGCATGATCTCGTCCAGAGTGAAGAAAAATACGCCTTCGCTGGAAGGAACGGCAAGCCTGAAATCCTTAATGCTCGCTTTTTGAACATTATGCACCAGATTGTCGTACAGCTGATGCGTAGTCACGTCCTCCTTTCCCCGGACTTTGTCTAAATGTCGCTGAATGGCTGCTGCCAGCTCATCCGGGTCAACGGGTTTGAGCAGATAATCGAGGGCACTGAAACGGATTGCCTGAATGGCGTAATGATTGTAAGCTGTCGTAAAGATAATGTCATACTCAAAATCCCTTCTTTCCATTAAAAATTCGAAGCCATTGCGATATGGCATTTCAACATCTAAAAAAACAATATCAGGTTCGAATGTTTCGATCAAGGCCAGCGCCTCGTCTACGGATTCGGCGTGCCTGATGTCAACGTCGTGGCGCAACAGGTTAAGCAAGTAGTGCTCGATTACCGTGCGGGCTTTGGGCTCATCGTCAATGATTAAAGCGTTTATCATAGGATGTTACGGATGTGGTGGATGAACGTCAGAGTTGGGTTTACTTTTATTTTCAGGAGTATAATTAATCGTTAATTAACAAAAAACACGGATCCAAATATTAAAAGGTTGACGACAATTATTTTAAGGAAAAACACAAAAAAGCCATATCATCAAAATGATGATATGGCTCATAAAAGGGCTTTGTAATTGCTGCTAACGCTACTTCGCGTCCACGGGTTTTTGCATTTCGTTCATATTATGCGCCACCAGCGTGTCGGGCGTCACATTGCTGAGTCCCATTTGTATTTTGTTTTTCATACCGGATATCACTTTATCTTTTCCAGCCATCAACGCATCATAACCATCCTTGGCAACTCCCGCCGGATCCGCTTTTGAATCCTCATCCTGCACGGCTTTGCTGCTGTTCATATCAGCTTTATTGAAAAAGTCGGTGTCGGTGACGCCTGGCAAAAGCGCTGTAACTGTAATGTCCGTTTCCTTTAACTCTTCGCGAAGCGCTTCGGAAAATGACAGCACAAAAGCCTTCGTTCCATGATAAACTGCCTGCCAGGGACCAGGCGTCTTGCTTGCAATTGACGCCAGGTTAAGGATTTTACCCGAATTCCTGCTTACCATATCCTGCAAGAAATGCTTGGTCAAAATAACCACAGCTGAAATGTTCAGCTCAATAATGTCGAGCTCGCGATCCAGATCATTGTCTTTGAAAAGCCCGTAAACACCTTGTCCGGCATCATTTACGAGCACATCGATCTCAATGCCTTTGCTTTTTACGTCATTGTAAACCGACTTCGCATCTTCACGGTTGAACAGGTCCTTCGCAATAGGCGTCACTTCAATGCCGTGCTGCCTCAACTCCTGTGCTTTGATTTCCAGCTGCTGCTGGTCACGCGACAGAATTACCAGATTATACTGGTCTTTGGCAAAAAGCAATGCAAGTTCATAGCCTATGCCGCTTGTAGCGCCGGTAATCAGCGCATATTTTCCGTTAGTTGACATATTGTTTTAGTTTATTGATGAAATGTTGATTTATAACCAATCAAATTCCCGCACATATTTTAACACAACAATGGCCAAAGGAGGTAATGTAAGCGGAATCGAATGGACTCTGCTGTGTTTTGGAATAGGGAAACTTTCCTGTTCTTCTTTTATCAAAAGATCGGAACCTCCGTATTTCAAATCGTCTGTATTAAAAATCTCTTGATAAAATCCTGGTTTTGAAACGCCAATGCGATAGTTGTTTCGAACAACCGGTGTAAAGTTGGCTACAAAAATCAGATTGTCTTTTTCCTCTTTCCCCTTCCTAACCCAGCTCATTACGCTGTTAACGCCGTCCTGATTATCAATCCATTCGAAACCTTCGGGCGAGAAATTGTTCTCGTAAAGCGCTGGTTCTGATTTGTAAAGGGCATTTAGGTCTTTTAACAGTTTTTGAATTCCGTTGTGTAAAGGATTTAAATTTTCATCCCAGTCCAGGCTGAAATCATGACGCCATTCATGTCTTTGGGCAAATTCGGAACCCATAAACAGCAATTTCGCACCCGGATGGCCATACATGTAACCGTAAAGCAGACGCAGGTTGGCAAACTGCTGCCAGTTATCACCCGGCATTTTATTGATCATCGAATTTTTACCATAAACGACCTCATCATGCGATAGGGGCAAGGTAAATTTCTCGGTGAAAGCGTAATGAATGCTAAATGCAAGCTGTCCCTGATGGAAAGGCCGATAAATTGGATCTCTCTGGAAATACGAAAGCGTATCATGCATCCAGCCCATCATCCATTTCATATCAAATCCCAAGCCGCCATTCGTGGTTGGGGCTGTAACGCCTGGCCATGCAGTGGATTCCTCGGCAACTGTGAACACGTCCGGGAAGTTGGTATGGACAGCGTTATTAAACTCTTTCAGGAAATCAAGCGCTTCCAGGTTTTCACGTCCGCCATATTGATTAGGAATCCATTCGCCTTCATTTCTGGAATAATCCAGGTAAAGCATGGAAGCAACTGCATCCACGCGCAATGCATCAATGTGGAATTTATCCAGCCAATAAATGGCATTGGAGATCAGAAATGCCCTTACTTCATTTCTGCCATAATTAAAGATAAAGCTCTTCCAGTCCGGGTGAAATCCTTTTTTAGGATCCGCATGCTCATAAAGGTGCGTTCCGTCAAAATAACCTAATCCATGTTCGTCAGTTGGAAAATGGGAAGGAACCCAATCCAGGATCACGCCGATGCCTGCATTATGCAAGGCGTCCACCAAGAACATGAAATCTTGCGGCGTCCCGAATCGGCTTGAAGGCGCAAAATATCCCGTCAGCTGATAACCCCATGAGCCGTAAAACGGATGCTCCATCACCGGCATGAACTCCACATGCGTGAAACCCATGAAACTGCAATACTGAGGCAGTTCCTCAGCCAGCTCCCGGTAAGTCAGAAAGCGGCCTTCTTCTTCATGTGCTCTCCGCCACGAACCAATGTGCATTTCATATATTGAAATGGGTTTACTCAAGGCGTGCTGCGCCTTGCGATTTTCCAGCCAGGCGCTGTCATTCCATTGATAATCCAGGTCCCACACCACGGTGCCCGTGTGCGGCGGCGTTTCCCAGTGCGTTGCATACGGATCGCCTTTTTCAACTTCATAACCGTTATTGCTCCGGATAAAATATTTGTAATATTCTCCATTGCCGATTTCCGGAATGAACGTTTCCCAAATGCCCGAGTAATCAGTTCGCCCGATCATCGGATGCGCGGACCGGTTCCAGCCATTGAAATTTCCTACTACGGAAACTTCACTTGCATTAGGAGCCCAAACGGCGAAGTGCGTTCCTTTCACACCATCCCTTTCAATGATGTGCGCCCCAAGCTTGTTATATATATGATAATGTGTCCCGGATTTGAACAAATCAATGTCAAACCCGGAGAACATTGGCAATGCGTCGCTACTTTGATCTGTCATAGTGCAAGTTTTAAGCAGTTACGGTCTGGGCTTTATTCATGATCGATTTAATGCCGTTTAAGGGCACCATCACCCATGAAGGCCTGTTGTTAACCTCGTAATTCAGTTCGTAAATCGCTTTTTGTAATAAAAATGTCTGCAAAAGAACTTCCAGATCTTCCTTTTTCTGTGGAATGATCGGGCTGTCCTTCACCGTTTCCAGATATGCTTTCATGAAAAAGCCACTCATGTAATGATACCATTGCTCAACAAATGGCAACAATTTGCCAATGTCTTCCGGACGGATCTGATTGTCCAGATAAAGGCTTCCGTAAGCAGCATAATGGAATGACCGCAGCATGCCCGCAACGTCGCGGAGTGCTGAGCGTTTCAGCCTTCTTTCACTGTAACTTCGTGCCGGTTCTCCTTCAAAATCGAGGATAATAAAGTCCTTACCCGTAAATAAAACCTGTCCCAAATGGTAATCGCCATGGATACGGATTTTAGCCGTGTCAATTTTGCGCGTATAAACCTTTTTGAGCTCTGTCAGAATATCTTCTTTCATGCGCAAAACGTCATCCGCCTCCTGCTTAACCTCCGGTGTGAGCTTCTTAATGTTCCTGTTCAGGCTTTGGAAAGCAACCCTCACCAGCGATTGAAGCGAAGAATAGACCGAACGCTGATAATGCAATGAAAATTCTTCCGGTTTGAAATCCGGCAGGTTCGTGCCCGAAGCCAGAGCCAGGTGCATTTCCGCCGTTCTTACCCCAAGGAGGGCAACTTGTTCAGCAACGGGAACATCCAAAAGATCTTTCAACAGATCCGGAACGTCTTCATAACCGACCGGTTCAGTCAATGTTCCCCGCAGTTCTGTCGGCAACTGAATTTCACTCGTCGAGAGGATTTTTTCGTTAAAACTGTTCAATCTGTCCAGCATATTGGCCCATGCATCGGTGCTGTTAACCACCATTTCCTGCATCATACCAAGCACCATGCTGTCTTTTTTGTTTTTCCACTCAATGGCGCCTACAAAAGCCGGAATATTCTTGAACTTGGCTTCGTGCGTCAGATAATGCGTGATTTCCATATCCGGATTGATCGCGCGGTCCACTTTCCGGTAAAGCTTGAAGAAATACTTTCCGTCGTAAGTGATGGAAGTGTTGCTCTGCTCACCCGAAAGGACACGTGGCTTGATCTTCTCCGAGTCCTTAATGTGGTTGGCCAGATCTTCATTTCCTGTAAAATGGATCTCGCTGTTCTTTGCATGCAGTTTTTCGTTCTCACCCATGTTTGTAATGAGTGCCATCTGCAATTCCAGACCATATATTGCGTCAAAAAGAACGCCTTCTTCCTCTCCGTCGATTTTAATGCGCGCTATAACAGCCTGCGGACAGTTTTCCTTCACCCGATAAGAGAAAGGCTCTTTTCCAAAAGCAACGGGAAGCTGATACATTTCAGGAAGATCATTTTGATACGACGCTTCCAGCAACAGCAAATATGCCGGCGGATTGCTGCCCATTGGAATTGTCGCATGCGAGACAATTTTCACGCTGTCCAGACCTTTTCCTTTTCCTCCAAACCACCGCATTTTCATTAGGTAATTCGGCAGGAAGCTGTTTTCAAGATTTTCCAAAACAGCAGGTTCCAGCAGATCGCCCCACTCAGCGAGCTCCAATAACGGAAGTTCTTCGTTCTGGTCAATTTCCGGATGCGTTTTTTGCATCACGAAGCATTGGCAAGCATATGCTTCCAATGTGAAGAAATAAGGCGTCGCGTCCTTAACCGAGGGAAACTTGTTTTTACTGTAAATCTCAACCGGCTGGTAACCTTTATATAGGTCAAGATCCAACTCAACCGGCTGTGGGAAACGGGACAGATTGGCAATGACAAGCATTGTTTCATCTTTGAAAGTCCGCGTGAATGCTAGCACTTTCGAATTTTCCGAGTTTAGGAATTTAATGTCTCCACGGCTGAATGCTGCGTATTTTTTACGCGTGGCAATGGCTCTTTTCATCCACCATAATAAGGAAGAAGAGTTGCGCTCCTGCAATTCCACATTCACCGATTCATAATGATACTGCGGATCCAGAATCAGCGGCAAGTAAAGGCGCTGCGGATTGGCTTGCGAAAATCCTGCATTACGATCCGGACTCCACTGCATTGGCGTACGAACGCCGTCGCGGTCACCCAGGTAAAAGTTATCACCCATGCCGATTTCGTCACCATAATAAATGATAGGCGTTCCCGGGAAGGTGAAAAGAAGCGTATTAAGCAGCTCAATTTTCTTGCGGTTATTTTCCATTAGCGGAGCCAGCCGGTGCCGGATGCCAAGGTTAATGCGCGCTTTGGGGTCTTTTACATAAACTTTATACATGTAATCCCGCTCTTCATCCGTCACCATTTCCAGCGTTAGCTCGTCATGGTTTCTCAGGAAAATGCCCCACTGGCAACTTTCTGGAATTTCGGGCGTCTGATCGAAAATGTCTGTGATCGGATAGCGATCCTCCATTTGCAGCGACATAAACATCCGCGGCATAATAGGGAAGTGATAGTTCATCTGACATTCATCGCCATCGCCAAAGTAAGCAGCAGAATCTTCCGGCCACATATTCGCCTCGGCAAGCAGCAATGTGCCTGGGAAGCGCTCGTCTACATATTTTCTAAGCTTTTTGAGATATTCGTGCGTTTCCGGCAAGTTCTCACAGTTTGTTCCGTCGCGTTCAAACAAGTAAGGAACAGCATCCAGACGGAAACCATCCACACCCATCTTGCACCAGAAATTCAGGATCTTGAAAATCTCTTCCTGCACCAGCGGATTATCATAGTTCAAATCGGGCTGATGGTGGAAGAAACGGTGCCAGTAATATTGTTCAGCTTCGCTATCCCAAGTCCAGTTTGACTTTTCATAATCCTGGAAAATGATCCGCGCGTCTTTAAATTGCTTCGGATCGTCCGTCCAAACATAATAATCGCGGAGCGCTGACCCTTTCGGTGCTTTTCTGGCGCGTTGAAACCAGGGATGTTGATCCGAAGTGTGGTTGATTACCAGCTCGGTAATCACCTTCAAGCCGCGCTTATGCGCTTCTTTCAAGAACGTTTTGAACTCGTGGATGTCCCCATAGGAAGGATTAATGCTGTAATAATCGGAAATGTCATAACCATCATCGCGGAGCGGCGATGGGTAAAACGGGAGCAGCCAAATTGCTGTAACGCCCAGATCCTGTAAATAATCAAGTTGCTGCATTAAGCCCTGGAAATCGCCTATTCCATCGCAATTTCCATCTTTAAAAGCCTTGATATGCAGCTCATATATGATTGCATCTTTATACCAATGCAGGTTTTTTCTCGAGTACTCCTTTTTTATATTCCATGCTCAGATTAATGAAGTTGTTCGATTTTTAAAATGTGAGCCGGCATCTCGTAAGGGTTTAGCTGAATAAAATTGTATTCGCCCTGCCAGTGATATTTTTCGCCGCTCAGCATGTCATGCACAACGTAAGGTTGCTGATCGCCAATGCCAAAGCGGTGGATCGGGACTTTGATATGTGCGCCCTGCGTGTTGAACACGTCGAGATTCACAGCAATGATCAATGCATTTTTAGTGGCCTCATCCTCTTTGACAAAGCAGGTTACCATGTCGTTATTTGTTTCGGTGAAATCAATGTTCCAGGTCGTTTGCAATGCAGGATTATCCTTGCGAATGCGGTTTACCCGAGTAATGATTTCTCTGGTGCGGCTGTATCGCTTCCAGTCCCAATGCTTGATCTCGTATTTCTCGTTATCGGTGTATTCCTCTTTTCCGGGATGCGGCGTGTTCACACCATATTCGTAAACAGGTCCGTAGAGGCCATAGTTTGAAGAAAGCGTCGCAGCTAAAATGAAGCGCATAATGTGTGCGTTCTCTCCGCCTTCCACCAAATGGTGCGGTAGAATGTCCGGCGTGTTAGGCCAGAAGTTAGGCCGGAAATAATATTGCTGATCCGTTTTGGTCAGCTCGCGCATATACTGCTCAATTTCCCATTTGCTGTTCCGCCAGGTGAAATAAGTGTAAGATTGGTTGAAGCCAATTTTGGCCAGTCTTTCCATCACCCTCGGACGTGTAAATGCCTCTGCTAGGAAAATGATTTCCGGGTGCTCCTTCCTGACTTCGCCAATCATCCATTCCCAAAACGCAAATGCTTTGGTGTGCGGGTTATCGATCCTGAAAACGTTGACGCCCTGCTCGATCCAGAAGTCGATTACACTTTTTAATTCATTCCAAAGATTTTGCCAATCTTGTGTTTCGAAGTCAAATGGCAAAATGTCCTCATATCGCTTGGGCGGGTTTTCAGCGTATTGGACTGTTCCGTCAGGCCGCCATTTGAACCATTGTGGATGTTCTTTCACATAAGGATGGTCCGGCGCACACTGATAAGCAATGTCCATCGCAATTTCAATGTCCAGTTTTTTCGCCTCATCAACCAGCTCGCGGAAGTCTTCTAGCGTTCCTAATTCCGGATGAAGCGACTTATGCCCGCCAAGCCGATTACCAATAGCCCATGGAGATCCCGGATCAGTTTCCGAAGGAGTTAGCGAGTTGTTTTTGCCTTTCCTTTTCATTTCTCCGATCGGGTGGACGGGCGGAAAGTATAATGTATCGAAACCCATTTTCGAAACCATCGGAAGCAACTGGGTTACATCCTTAAATGTTCCGTGACTGTCGGGCATGGCTGCGGCGGACCTTGGAAAAAGCTCATACCAACTGCTGAAACCGGCTTTTTTTCGTTCAACTTCCAGCGTGTAAGTCTGGTCAAAAACGGTGATCCGGTCGGTGTAACGGATCTTGCTCATGGCGTCCGCAACTTCGTCACTTACCGCCAGATCAACCGCAAATGCAGGTTCCGGAGCAGTTTGAAGTGCATTAATCCATTTTGTAAAAGCAGGCTGATCCTGTTTATCAGCAATTTCAGAAGCTTCCGAAAGCAATTCGGCGCCAATCAGGATTTCCACAGAAATGTCTTGATTGGCGTCGAATTTCTTAACGAGCCCTTTCTTCCATGTTGTAAAATGGTCGATCCAGCCTGTAAAGCGATATGAATAAATGCCTGTTTTCTGGGGAGTCCACGACGCCTGCCACTGATCATTGATGACATATTGCATGGGAATTTCTTCCCAAATTGTATCGGACTCATGCTTGTAAATCACACTGGCCGCCACCACATCGTGACCGTCGCCGAATATATCTGCCGTAAAAACGAAGCTTTCGCCAATCGCTCTTTTTGCAGGAAATTTACCGCCCTCAATCTGCGGCGTAACGTTAGAAATCACGACCCGTTTTCTGCCTTCCTGAATTTGCATCGATCTGATTTTTTAATTTTCAATTAGACGAATGGCAAGAACAGCAATCAAAACCATGCCTGCAGACTTTACATTTTACCTACTAATCGGTTTGTTTACGATTTAGCAATAATGTAAATTTCAACTTATACGACATTGTTCTCGCCAGGTGCACCGCGATGTCATTGGTATACTTTTGGATACAATTGTAAATAGTGAAATAAAAAACTTGAATTGTTATATAATAGTTTAGTGCGCGTGCATTCCTAACAGAAATTCATTACTGGCATTCCGATGGAGTTCATTTTAATTGACGACAGCACTTTCGATCTTTTTACCCAGGAAAAACTGCTTCTGAAAAGCGGCCTGGCAAAAACGGTCACTGCATTCAACTCTGCACAGTCTGCCATCGACTTCCTGCGAAAGCGCGTCAACACCCTTCCGGAAACCGTTATGCTGCTCGACATTCAAATGCCTGGTGTAGATGGTTTTGAATTTGCACGCCAATATGCGCAGTTACCACTCAGCCTCCGCGAGCGCATCCGGCTGTTCATGATCTCATCCACGGTCGACATAGCAGACATTGACGAGGTTCGTGCGAATCCGCATGTGATCGAACTGCTTTCAAAACCGCTGGAAATTCCCGTTTTGCGAGCGCTATTAGAGCAATAGCGTTTTTATGGCACGCAAGAATGGAGCAGTGGCACAATATTTAATGTGCACAGCAACATACCATTTGAGCCATTATGAACAATCCAATCGCTACTTACCGCATACAATTTCATAAAGAATTTTCTTTCAAGGACTTCGAAAAAAGGATTCCTTACCTGCAAAAACTAGGCGTAAGCACCATTTACGCATCGCCGATCCTGGCCGCAACACCCGGCAGCACGCACGGTTATGACGGCATCAGCCCAGAGCACATTAATCCCGAAATCGGGACCGAAGAGCAGCTCCGTGATATAAGCGCGACTTTGAAAAAACAGGACATTGGCTGGTTGCAGGACATTGTGCCCAATCACATGGCTTTCCATTCTGACAATGGCTGGCTTATGGATGTTTTGGAAAAAGGCCAGCAATCCGAATACGCTTCTTATTTTGACATCGCCTGGAACAGCAAGCTTTTTCAGGGAAAACTCATGGTTCCGTTTCTGGGGGCGGAGCTTGAAGAAGTGATTGCTAATGGTCAGTTGAAGCTTCAATATACCAATGACCGGCTCATGCTTGTGTACGAAGGCGCGGCTTTCCCGGTTAACATTCGGTCTTATATGAACATTCTGGGCACGGATGTTGAGAATGCGCCGGAATCTGTTCAGCAACTTGCAAAGCAAGTGGGCGAAATCCATGAAGCGGAGGATGCCAAAGTGTTTTCACAAAGATGGAACGAGCTGGTTTTGCAAATTGCTTCATTAATGAAGAATGACGTGATCAGCAGCTGGGTTAATGGCCTTATTGATAAAATTAACAATGACCAGCAAGCCATTACAGATCTTGCCAATGGGCAGGAATACATGCTTTGCTTTTGGCAGAAAACAGATTCACAGATCAACTTCCGCAGGTTCTTTACCGTGAACGGACTGATTTGTCTGAATATGCAGGATGATGCTGTTTTTGAGCATTATCACCGTTTGATCAAAAAATTTGTTGACGAAGGCGTCTTCCAGGGATTGCGTGTGGACCACATTGACGGACTATTCGACCCTGCCGCTTATCTCACCAAACTTCGTGAGCTTGGCGGACCGGAATCATACATTGTTGTGGAGAAGATTCTTGAAAAAGATGAAAATATGCCCGTCCAATGGCCTGTTGAAGGCACGTCGGGCTATGAATTCTTGGCGGCTGTTAACAATGTGCTTACCAATGCGGGTGCCGAGGAAGCATTTTCGGAATATTATCACGGCATCACGGACAATGATGCACCCGTGCATGATCAGCTTTTGGAGAAAAAATCAGGCATTCTGAACAACCATATGGGCGGAGAGTTGGAGAATTTATACCAGCTTTTTGTGGAATTGCAGCTGATAGACCAACAGCAGATTGAAACCGTTGGCAAGGATAATGTGAAGACCGCAATCGGCGAATTCCTGATCCATTGCCCCATTTATCGTCATTACGGCAATGCGATGCCTTTGCATGAAATAGAAGTCCAGGCTGTAAAAGCAATTTTTGAAGATGTGCGCGCGCACCACGAAGCGCTTAGCGAGGCGGTTGATCTTCTCGAAAATGCCATTTTGGAAAAAACCGGTCAGGGCGACGATGCTTATGATGCGAAGGCGCTAGAATTCTATCAGCGTTGGATGCAATTCTCGGGACCATTGATGGCCAAAGGCGGCGAGGACACATTAATGTATACTTACAACCGGTTTATTGGGCATAATGATGTCGGTGATTTTCCGGACCGGTTTGGTATGACGCCAAAGGATTTCCACCATCGCATGCGGTTGAGACAAAAAGAATGGCCGCTTTCGTTAAACACCACTTCGACGCACGATACAAAAAGGGGAGAAGATGTGCGGGCGAGGCTGAATGTGCTGACCGATCTTTCGAGCGAGTGGATTCAGAAAGTGAAGGACTGGACCGAAATGAACGCGGAGCTCCGCAGCAGTGACGGCCCGACGCCAAATGACGAATATCTGATTTACCAGACACTTGTAGGCGCTTACCCGATGCCGGGCGAAGGCGAGGATAATTTTGTTGAACGCTTGCATGACTATTTGCAAAAAGCGCTTCGCGAAGCTAAAACCGACACAACCTGGGCCGAGCCTAATGAGGTTTACGAGCGAAGTGTGCAGGATTTTGCCAAAAAACTCCTTCAAAAAGACAGTCCGTTTTTCAATGATTTCCAGCAATTCCAGCAGACGATTATTGATCACGGCATCATTAATTCGCTGTCGCAACTGCTGCTGAAATTCACTTGCCCCGGTGTCCCGGATGTGTATCAGGGAACTGAATTATGGGATCTGAGCCTCGTTGACCCGGATAACCGCCGGGCTTTTGATTACGTGAAGCGCGAAGATTTGCTGAGAGAACTTGAAGATTATGAAGCGGAAAGACTGTTTGAAAAGTTGTGGGAGAACGCGTAATAGCGGTCAGATCAAACTTTGGCTGACTCATGCGCTTTATAAACTGAGAAAAGCATATCCTTTGCTATTTACAAAAGGCGAATATGTTCCGCTCAAAACGCGTGGCGCTTACAAAGACAATGTTCTCGCTTTCGCAAGACGACAAAAAAGGGAATATCTGATCGTGGCTATTCCGCTGCACAGTGCTGCCCTTTGCAAGGAACAAGATAAATCGTTTTTTGAGCTTGACTGGAAAGACACATCTATTGTGTTGCCAGATAACATGGACCCGGATTGGACAGACGTGTTAACCGATTCAGAGTCAAGTTTTGAAGGCAAGATTACGCCTTCTGAAATATTCAAGAATCTGCCTTTTGCAATTTTGAAAGGCTCTAAGCCTGATAATGAGCGAAAAGCAGGCGTTCTGCTGCACATTACTTCACTCGCATCTCCGTTCGGGATTGGAGATATGGGGCCGGAAGCTTATGCATTTGCAGATTTTCTTGCGAAAAGCGGTCAAAAAATATGGCAATTGCTGCCGCTCAATCCGATTGAAGAATCGCAGGCCAATTCGCCTTACAGTGCTTTGTCCAGCCGGGCGGGGAATCCGTTGCTGATCAGTCCGGAAGCATTAGCGGAAGCTGGTCTGCTGGATGCCGATCAGTTGACAGAAAAACACCTTCCTCAGGACGGGAAAGCCGATTACAAACAAGCTGGTGCTTTAAAAAGTGAGCTTTTGGCAAAAGCATTTGCAACATTTACTGAAAAAGACGACTCACACAGCTTAGCAGAGTTCGAGACATTCTGTGAGAAAAATCAGGAATGGCTGGATGACTTTGCCCTTTATATGTTTTTGAAACAAAAGCACGAAGGAAAACCCTGGTACACGTGGCCGGAAGAATTCCGCAAGCGGCAAAAAGAAGCGCTGGCAACACTTGAAAAAGATGAGCACGAGCAATTGCAGCTGATCAGATGGGAGCAATATGTTTTTGACAAACAGTGGAAAG
This sequence comes from Dyadobacter sp. AC419, assembly GCF_979253085.1. Classification (NCBI taxonomy): domain Bacteria; kingdom Pseudomonadati; phylum Bacteroidota; class Cytophagia; order Cytophagales; family Spirosomataceae; genus Dyadobacter; species Dyadobacter sp. AC419. The sequence goes on from NZ_CEEDCD010000020.1 coordinate 178,975, forward strand.
AACTTAAAGCTTATTGCAATGGCTTGAACATTAGCCTGCTAGGTGACATTCCGTTCTATGTAAGTTATGATTCGGCTGATGTTTGGTCCAATCCAGAGTTTTTCTGTGTGGATGAAGAAGGTAAGATCACCGGAATAGCCGGTGTTCCTCCCGATGCTTTTTCTGATGACGGACAACTATGGGGAATGCCTGTCTTTAATTGGGGCGCGCTCAAAAATCAGGGTTACGAGTGGTGGATTCAACGTCTGGCAAAGAACATTGAGCTGTTTGATGTTGTGAGATTAGACCATTTCCGTGCATTTGCCGATTATTGGGAAGTTCCCGGTGGTGAGAAAACAGCCGTAAAAGGGGAATGGAAAATCGGTCCGGATGCGGAATTCTTTGAAAAAATGGAAACTGCATTGGGAAGGCTGCCATTTATCGCCGAAGATTTGGGTGAAATGAGCCCGGCTGTCTACAAGCTGCGGGATAAATTTGCGCTGCCCGGAATGAAAGTGCTTCAATTTGCCTTTGATGAGAATCTGCCGCAGTCGGAGCACATTCCACACAACTTCCTGTCTAATTTCTATGCTTACACAGGAACGCACGACAACAACACAACTCGCGGCTGGTACAGACAATTGGATGATGAAGATGTAAAAGCACGGATCACGCAATATGTTGGTAATGAGGTTACAGAGGATAATGTCGCCGCTGCGCTGGCACGCCTGACCTTTGCGTCGGTTGCAAAAGTGGCAATTCTGCCGATGCAGGACGTGCTTAACCTGGATGAAAGCACCATTATGAACAAGCCGGGATCGAATGAAAACAACTGGGCTTGGCGGCTGGCACCGGGGCAGGTTACGCAGGAAGCTTCGAGCTTTTTGCTGGACATGACCACATTATATAACCGCGATTAAGGTTTTATAAATAAACGATTGTGAAATTGATGATGTGGCTATATTTGTGCAGGTCACCAATCAATTTCACAATGGTTTTCAAAAGAGCACTTATATGGATTATCTGCTGCGGCATGCTGGTGGAATTGTCTTCTTGCAAAAAGGCAGACAATCCTCAGGATGCCGCAGCCATTTTAACGCAGGTTCCACTTTGGAAAATCGATGAGATCTCAGTCAATGATGCAACCACATTCCGTGATGGAAAAATGACGCAGCAGTTTGGCGGAATCGATTTCGAGCGTTATATGGAAACTGTCGAACTTCGGAAGGACGGCACATTCTCAGGAATTTTCAAAGGAGAAACCAAGCCGTTTTTGCTCAAATGGAAACAAAATGAGCAGAACATTACGGTAGGCGCTGCTGAATCGGATGTGAAGGGCGGAGAATGGATTATTGATCCCAAGGAAGTCAGCAAAGAGTTCTTTACAATGAAAACGACAAGCACCGCTTACGACTATCCGCGCGAAACCAAGATCTCACTCAAATTCAAAGCCGGAAATTAATCCCAACCCTCAGATCACTCCAATGGAAAATTTGCAAAAAGCATTTGAACTTTTTGATGCCTATAACAAGAATTCACCAGGCCAGGTAACGCATGAAGGCATAAGCTATCCCGAAGAATATTTCTATGCGCTCAAACGATATGACTGGGTGAAAAAGCTGCAACCGGACGCGAGTGAAAGCCTGCTCCTGGCGTCCCGGGCGCAACATATTGGCCGCTGGGAAATTGCACGAAACACTTATCCGCAGGATCGGGTAGGCTATCTCAAATGGCGCAGCGACCTGTCCAAGTTTCACGCCTCAAAAACGGCAGAAATCCTGGAATCAGTAGGTTATGATCAGCAAACGATCGATCGCGTGAAACAGATCATTCTCAAACAGCGCATTAAGGCCGACGAGGAAGTCCAGACGATTGAAAACGCGCTATGCCTTGTCTTTTTACAATATCAATATGATGATCTCATCGCAAAAACGGGGGAAGAAAAAATGGTTGATATATTGAAAAAAACCTGGGCCAAAATGAGTGACCCAGGCAGAAATATGGCGCTTGATCTCGCGTATAGTGATGAAGGCAAGCGCTTGATCAGCATTGCCTTAGGTGCTTAGGGAAGAACTTTTATTCCTTACTGGCGGTCTGATTTGTGCCGTCCAATGAAGCTGCGGTTTTCACCAGTCTGACAAACTCGGAACGGTAACCTTCCTCATCTTTGCCAAATGCACCTTTGGCTCGGTTGATAACATGGTCATATGCGGCAGAACCTTTGAATTCCGAATTGCGGAGGAGCAAGCCGAATTCAGCAACTGCACTCGCAAACCGCATGTTTTCCGAACAGGCCGCAATGGGTTTGGAAGCATTACTTACCGCAATGTCAAATAAGTCACTGCGCTCAGAATCCGGTGATTTGTAGCGGATTTTGACGGTCATCATTTCATCTGTTTTGCCAACTTCTGATGCGTCATGCTTTTGATATTTGAGCGCGTCGGTTTTTGCAAGATAAGGGCTTGTGGAACCGGCGGGGACAATCTCATACAATGCTGTCACCGTATGCCCTGAGCCCATATCGCCCGCATCCTTTTTGTCGTCGTGGAATTCCTCATTTTTGAGTGAGCGGTTTTCATATCCGATCAGCCGGTAAGCCAGCACATGACGCGGATTGAACTCGATTTGTAGTTTCACATCCTTCGCAACCGTAAACAACGTTCCGCCAAATTCCTGCACAAATTCCTTCCGCGCCTCCTGGATATTATCAATGTAGGCATAGTTGCCATTGCCCTTATCGGCCAGCGTTTCGGTATTGCTATCCTTGTAATTGCCCATCCCGAAGCCCATAACGCTCAGAAAAATCCCGTCTTTGCGTTTTTCTTCCACCAGCCGCTGCAGGCCCGCCTCACTGGAAATGCCGACATTGAAATCGCCGTCCGTTGCGAGAATTACGCGGTTGTTTCCGTTTTTGATAAAGTTATCCTTGGCAAGCTTGTACGCCAGCTCAATGCCGTCGCCGCCTGCTGTGGAACCGCCCGCTTCCAGTGCGTCCAATGCGGTTTTGATTTTCATTTTCTCACTTCCCGAAGTAGGCGGCAAAATTTCACCCGCAGCGCCTGCATACACGACAATGGAAATCTTGTCCTCTGCCCGCAACTGATCGATGAGCAGTTTAAATGCTTGTTTGAGAAGCGGCAATTTATTTTCATCCTCCATGGAGCCGGAAACATCTATCAGGAAAACGAGGTTTGAAGCCGGGAGGTTTTTGGTCGGAATTGTTTTAGCCTGCAAACCAATGTGCAGCAGTTTCAATCCCGGGTTCCAGGGAGAATCTGTCATTTCTGTCGAAACGGATAATGGATGCGCGCCGGTGGGTGCGGGATAGTTGTAATCAAAATAATTAATCATTTCCTCAATCCGGACTGCATCGACGGGCGGCAATTGACCTTGGTTCAAAAAACGCCGCGCATTGCTGTAAGCAGCCCGGTCCACGTCCACAGAAAAAGTGGTTACCGGCTGTTGAGCCGCAATTTGGAATCCGTTTTCATTCACCGCATTGTAATCCTCCGTCTCCGCGCGCGGAAGCGGCCTTACAGTCATGGCATATGCACCTTGTGCAGGGGACATCGCGATGAAGCCCGGCGTTACATGGTTGCGTATTTTTTGCTCCGGCATCATTGCCTCTTCTAGTTCCAGGGTGCCGCCCGTAAGCATTACATTCAGCGATATTCCTGGTGCTGATTTAACTTCTTTGGTCTTATAGCCGGGCAGGTTGAAAACCAGCGTTCGCGTGTAAGTTGGCGCGTTCATTGCGTATCTTCCGAGCGAGTCGGTTTTGGTGGAGAAAACGGTTCCCTTGGCTGTCACAGTCACATTGGTAAGTGGCTGCATTGCATCGTCGGTAACCACGCCTGTGAACCTGGCCCTGGGGATCAATGCAAATGCACTGAATACTAATAAGAGAAGGATTCCGATCTTGGTTTTCATGGTCAATAAGGTTTTGTTTATAGCTGGATGCACGGGCGCGCGCATTTCCATAAATCTTTTTCAAAATATTTTATGGAATCTTTTAAGCGCTTGCATCCACTGATTGACACACATCGTTAACATGTTTTACACCGGCACATGTGAGGTTTTTAAACGTATTTAAGGCAAACAAAACGGCTCCGCCCTCGGAAGCCCAGCAACTGGCTGCTTATCGCAGTTCGGGTGAGCTGGGTGTGTTGGGTGCGTTGTATCAGCCTTATATGGAGATGGTTTTTTCGGTTTGTTATAAATATTTAAAAGAGGAAGACGATTGCAAAGATGCGGTCATGCAGATATTTGAAAAACTCATTGTGGAATTGCGCACGCATGAGGTCGACAATTTCAAAAGCTGGCTGCACAGTGTTGCACGCAACCATTGCCTGATGCAGATCAGGAAGCAAAGGAGTTTTGCCCACGTTTCGGACATGGAAGCAAATGAAATCCATTTACTTTCAGAAGTTGCCGAGCCAGAAACGGAACTGGTCAGCGAAGGTCGTTTCTTAGCATTGGAAACGTGTATGAAAACGCTTACAAATGAGCAGCGAACCGCGGTTGAGCTGTTTTATGTGAAACAAAAATGTTATAAAGAAATCAGTGAAGAAACCGGTTTTGACGCTGGAAAGGTGAAAAGTTACATTCAGAACGGAAAGCGGAACCTAAAAATCTGCATGGAAAAAAATGGCTGAGAAAGGCACACATAAAGCAACTTTTGAGGATTTTCAACGCTATGAAAGTGGAGAGATGTCGCTTAAGGAGCAGCATTTGTTTGAAAAGCAAATGCTGGAAGAACCTGCTATCGCCGAAGCCTATGAAGGATTTATCGCCATGCAGGTGGACAAGCTGAATGTTAGTGAGATAACCGATGACCTAAACCGAATGCTCGATGCACGAATCGAAAATCAGCGGAAGGCAACTATTCCTTTGTGGTTATATGGTGCCGCAGCATCCCTAATGATTGCGATTGGCGCACTGTGGCTGATTTTTGTATCAGATCCAAAGCAGGATGGCACGCAGGAGGCCGCTCATCAGGTGGCGGAAGCACCATTGCCAGCCCAGCCGGAGTCAACATTGTCGGCGCCAGCGCCCAGTGCAGCGCCCGCCGCTAAGCCCGCTAAAAAAACTCCACAATTGCCCAAAGCCGAAACGCCAGCCATCCCGGCACCTGAAATTGCTGCGGCAGACTTGCCGCAGCAATCGAGAGGAGATTTCAGTTGCCGACGAAAGCATTCAGGAATTGCGAACCATAAGTGCCAATGAGGTTGTGATGTCGGCAGCATCTTCGACGAGACAATCTTTCGTTGCTCCGGTCCTTAAAAAAGGCGCAATGGACAAATTAGCTCCAACGCCGCTGATGGGATGGGAATCTTACCAGGCTTATTTACAGCAAAATGCGGATTCCGTTCGTCAGCAAGGCGACGTCATCGTCACTTTCACCGTCAATGCGGACGGAACATTATCCGACTTTTCCGCAAAAGGAGAAAAAACTTTACAAACAGCAGCGATCCGCATTGTACAGAAAGGCCCGATCTGGGTTCCTGTTAAACAGAACGGTGTTTCGGTGAGCTTGCCCGCCACAGTTACGCTTCAATTCAAAAAATAGCTCCTGCCAATTTCCGCTTAATAAGTAACCGACTGTTTTTTACGGCATTGTCTTTGAATTTCCACGATATAATTATCCTGGGATTTAAATAATCGTGACTGAATCAAGCGGTTACAAAATTTATGTAGAACTAATTTTAAAATTATTATAATTTAGAACGGTTATTTTTTGAGATATAAATACTTGTACTTAATTTTACTACGCGCTGCAACCACCCAGCTTACCCATCCACTCGTAACAACGTTTCCATTTAAATCATTTAAAATTAGCACTAAATGATGTTTTCATGAATTTTTTGCCTTTTGATTAAAGGCTGATTTAATAATTTCTGCTGTAAGATTTTGTATTAGGCAGTATTATTACTAATTCTACGAAATAATTAACCGCTAATTCGTACCCAATACGAAACGCAAGAGGAAATTTACCAACGGTTACAACTAAACAAGCACTTTCTAATTTGAATATTTTTACTCAACCTATGAGCAGTAGAAAAAATCTTTTGATTATTGATGATGAACCAAGTATCACCAAGATCCTCGAACATTTTCTCAAAAAGGACTTTAATGTTGTAATCAAGAGCGACGGCTCCGAAGGGATGCTTTGGCTCGAAGAAGGTAACCAGGCCGATTTGATCATTGCCGACCTGCACATGCCCAACCTCAGCGGAAAAGAATTCCTGAAAGTTGCCAAGGCCAGCAATCTGTATTCGGACATTCCCATCATTATCCTTTCCGGATCCGACGAAAGTAGTGAACGCATCCAGTGCCTCAACCTTGGCGCTGACGATTTTATGGTTAAACCATTCAATCCGATGGAAGTTCATGCCAAAATCAACGCGATCCTCCGCAGAAGCAAACGCTACTCTTAATCAGCAATATAAATGGAATTGACAAGCACCTCCGCTGGAATGGTTGTTGAGCCGAAGGCCTACGTCGCCCAATTCAGGGTTGTTTATCTGAACAAAGACCTGGAACAGTATATAAAATTTTCCAAGCAATACACAGAGTCATTGCAGGTCGAATATTTTGACAACAAGGAAGGCGTTCTGCATGCATTAAAAGAAAATTTCCCTGCCGACATTATACTTGCCCACGCGGAAAGCGGCGGCTTAGAGCTGCTGGACTCCATCCGCAGCAGTGCCGGGTTTGGTAACATTCCTTTCGTGCTGATGGTGGACAACCTCACGAATGATGCCATTGAAATGGCACGTGAGCATCACGCAGATGACATTTTCTCTGTAAGATTTGACGACGGTGATCTGCTTACCCGCATCCGCTATTTCAAAAAAAGGCAATGGTATGTCGCCAGCAAAGCCTCACAGAAAATTAGTGCTGAAAACACGCGTACGCCTCTTTGGAAACGTGCAATTGATGTCATTACCACGGGCTCGGCTGTGATCCTGTTGCTTCCGGTTTTCCTTTTGGTCGCTCTTCTGATCAGGCTGGATTCCAAAGGGCCTGTTTTTTACAAATCAAAGCGGGTAGGGAGCGGTTACAAGATTTTTGACCTTTACAAGTTTCGCACCATGCGGACCGACGCCGATCAGCTGATCAGGAAAATGGCCGCATTGAGTATGTATAACAAGAACACTGAGCCTGCGCAGCAGATTGAAGTAAACGGTCTTTGCGAAGAATGTGCAGCAGGCAATCAATGCAAGAGCCTGCTCTTCCACGATGGAAAGGAGATTTGCGAAAAGCTTTATCACTTCCAAAAAGATCAGAAAGCCGCATTCATGAAGTTTCAAAATGATCCGCGCATTACACGCTTCGGCCAGTTTTTAAGAAACAGCAGTCTGGATGAGCTTCCGCAATTGATCAACATCCTGAAAGGCGATATGTCGCTTGTAGGCAACAGACCATTGCCGCTTTACGAAGCAGAAAAAATGACAACGGATGATAAGATCCTTCGTTTTGCAGGCCCCGCCGGTCTGACCGGATTGTGGCAGGTGACAAAGCGTGGTAAAGGCAAAGCGGACATGTCCGAAGAGGAGCGTACGCAGCTGGACATCACTTACGCGAAGGAGTTCTCATTCAAAATGGACATGCAGATCATACTGAAAACATTCCCCGCACTATTGCAATCTGAAAACGTATAACTCTCCTTTATCTTTTATTATTATCGGTTCTACTTTACACGCTTATGCTAGTTGGTTTTCACCCATTCGTTGCGGGATTGGTCGTATTGTTTGATAACCCGCGCAGGGTTTCCGACGGCGACAGCATACGGGGGAATGTTCTTAGTGACCACCGCACCAGCGGCAATTACGCAATGTCTTCCAATGGTAACACCGGCAGTAATCACCGTGTTGGCTCCAATCCAGCAATCGTCTTCAATGACTATCGGCGCAACGCTTACACCTTGCTGGTGAATGGGTTGCGTCGTATCGCTGTAATTATGGTTCAGTCCGCTGGCGACGATGTTCTGCGCAAGGATTACGTTGTCACCTATCGTTACCGGCCCGATAATCACATTACCCAACCCGATCAGCGAATTCTTGCCAACCAATACATCTCCCACACCATTATTAACCGTAGTAAAATCTTCAATCATGGAATTATCTCCGATTGAGAAATGATTGAATGGCACGACGTCCATCCTTACCCAGCGCCGGATCACGACATTTTTACCGCGCTGATGATAAAACCGGTTCAGGATCACCCGGACCCAGAGCCTCGGACGCGCTTGATTGGTGGGAATGAGAAGCCAGTGAAAGAATTTTTTTAAACGCGGGTTACTCTTGATTTGGTCTGAGACGGCCATACGAACAGCGAGGAGATAAGTAGAAATAATTTTATTCAAATGTATTTCCTATTACTACAAAATCAAGCAAAAATCATTTTAAATAACATTTTTCCTAAAAATTAATGCCGATGAGATACGCAGTGTTTTTAATTCCTCTGTTTTTAATTGTTCAGAACACTTATGCCCAGGAATCACTCACCAAAGATGTGGATTACGCATATCTCGACAAATTGATAGCTTACTCGCAAGCCAATTATCCCAGGATTAAAATGTATGAAGAAAGGATTCGCGTGGGGGAGGCGGGAGTGAGAAAAGCCAAGCTTTCTTATTTTGATATTTTCAACTTCTCCTATCTGTATAGTCCGAATAACAACACGGCGACTATTTCACCAACGGTGCTCAGCGGTTATCAGCTGGGCTTTTTTGCCAACATTGGAGCCATACTGCAAAAGCCGAGTCTTATTAAACAGGCAAAAGCGGAAGTTGCTGTTTTTCAGCGTGATAAGGAGACATTTGATTTAAACATGATTGCTGAAATCAAAAAGCGGTATTTCACATTGATCCAAAAAAGAGCTGTATTTACTGTGCGTTCCAATGCGATGCTCGATGTAGAAAGCATGGTTGCCAACATTAAAGACAGGTTTGAAATGGGGCAGGAAACACTTGAAAAATACAATCAGGTGCTGGTTATGCAAACTGACCATTATCAAAACCTGCTCAATGCGGAAAGTGAAGTTTTGATTGCAAAAAGCATGCTTGAGGAATTACTGGGACAAAAATTAGAAGACATAAAATGAGCGAGTTTGTACAATTTCTGAGATTATTGCAGCGCAACAAGATCACATTGATCGTAGTGCCGCTCATTACTGTGATCATTTGTTACTTCTTGGTAAGGCGCTTGCCCGACACATTTGAGTCGCACGGCCGCATTGCAACCGGATTGGTTGATAAAACCGATCAGGTCATTACAAAAGTTAAGGAAGAGCAGGATGCACAGATTGCCCGCAAATTCGAAAACCTGATTCAGGTAATGCTCCTGAAACGGACTATTGACCAGGTTTCCTATCGCTTGATGCTGAATCAGTTAAAAGGCACAAAGGATTCAGTCTGGAGAGAACCTGTAAAAGAAATCGAAGTGATGAGCAAGGCTGAAAAAGCCAAGGCTATTGCGCTGCTTACCAGCAAATACAAAAATCGGGAAGAGCTTTTCCTTTTCAAACCATACGAAAAGCAACTGAACGATTTGATCGTTGACATGGGCTATGGCGCTAACACGCTTCGTGAAAAGCTGCTGGTCTATCGCACAGGCGGCGGCGACTACATTGATATCGAATTCGAAGCTGAAAATCCGCAATTGACTGCTTACGTAATCAACACGCTGAGTGATGAATTTATCGCAAACAACTCGTTGCGCGTTGTGGGCAATAACAAGCGGACGATCAACTTTTTGCAGACTTTTATGATGCAAAAGCTTGAAGCATTAAACGGCAGGATGAATGCGCTGAGAAATTATAAGATCAGCAATCGCGTGCTTAACCTGAATGAGCAAGCTAAAAGTATTTATGGGCAAATGGCCGATTACGAAACGCGGCGCGAAGTTGCTCAGAAAGACATTATCGCACTGGCGGCTGCTATTAATAACATTGACAAAAAATTCGATCCGAACGACCGTAAATATTTTGAAAGTGCTTTGACCAGCATTAATCAAAAGATTATGTCCACAAAAGTGAATTTGCGCTCACTGAACGAAAAGTATGTGCTCAGTAACTTCGATCCGCGCCTGAAAGTGAGCATGGATTCGCTGAGAAATGAGCTGAACCAGGAAATAGGCGAGGCAACAGACCGATATGCTTACAATCCGATGGCGCTTAAGCAGGATCTGGTAACGCACAAGATGCAGATGGAAATTTCATTGGAACTGGCCAAAAACAGCGTTGCTTCCATTCAGGGCGAACTTGACAGACTGAACCGTAAATTTGACGGTCTGGTGCCGAACGAAGCGAAAATCCAGGAATTCGAAACTTCGATCGACATTGCGAGCAAAGAATATATTGAGGCTTTGCAGCGATATAATGAGGCAAGTCTTGAATTCAGCTTTCCGGTATATTTAAGACTCATCGAGCGTGCAATGCCAGGCGAGGTGCTGGCTTCCAAGAAAATGGTGCTTGTTGTGCTTTCGGGTGTTATCAGCTTTGTTTTCTGCGTATTTGTATTCTTTATCTTATTTTATCTGGATAAGTCTATCCGCTATCCGTTGCAGCTTGCAAATGCGACAGAACGGCCTGTTCTGGGTTATCTGAACAGTTTGGACAAAGGTTCAAACCTGAGCCTTTCGGGAATGAACGCTTCCGATGACAAGGCAACAATGTTGTATAAAAATCTGGTGCGATCAATCCGTTACGAGCTTGATAATGAGCTGGATGATCCTAAAATGATTGCTGTGACGAGTCTTTCACACGGAGTAGGGAAGACCTCTTTCGTAGTTGCATTGGCTTGGGCATTTTCGAAAATTAACAAGTCCGTGCTTATCATTGACGGTAACTTCGGACAACCGGATATTTCCAAACTGAACCCGGAGACCACACAAATTGAAAGTTTCGTAAACAGCAGCACGATCATGGAAGCTTCGGCAGGACAGATCAGGATTCTGGGCAACAGTGGCGGAGACGTTTCGCTGCGGGAAATTTCAGATGACAAAACCATTGCTACGCGACTTCAAGTGCTGAAAACGCAATTTGATGTAATTCTGGTAGAAACCGATTCGCTCACGGCTATGAACAAAGCAAAAGAATGGATCTCATTCTCAGATCTTGTAGTTGCCGTGTATGCTGCGGGACGTTCTATTCAGGAAGATGACCAGTCGAAAATTCAATATTTGCATAACCTGGAAGATAAATTCTCAGGCTGGGTGCTGACCAACACTGAGGACATTCCGGAGCAGGCTGGTAAGATTTATAAACCGGTAGAAGTGGTATGAAAATCATCGAAGCGGTCTGGTTGATCGTGCAGCTGCTGATTGGTTATAATCTCGTTTTCCCGGTGGTGTTGCTGATCATTTACAGCATTCGCGGCAAGGATAAGCTTGTGCCGCGGAATGCAGCGGCCAACAGCCTGCCGGATTACGGCATCATTGTTACGGCTTACGAATACACGCAGCAACTTCCCGCTGTGGTGAGCTCGCTGTTGCAGCTGAATTATGACCGTTACCACATTTATGTTGTAGCCGACAAATGTGACATTACGGGATTGCATTTTCCGACTGAACGCGTTTCATTGCTCAGGCCCGAACAAGTCCTGGGCAGCAACACACGTTCACACTTTTATGCGATCCGCAATTTCATCAGGCCACATTCACATTTGACCATTATTGACAGCGATAACCTTACAGATCCGCAGTATTTGAATGAGCTGAATGTTTATTTTAATGCAGGTTTTCAGGCGGTGCAGGGCGTTCGTGAAGCGAAGAATCTGGACACAACCTACGCGTGCCTGGATGCGGCGAGGGACATTTACTATCACTTTTATGACGGTAAGGTTCTTTTCGGCGCAGGCTCATCTGCTACATTGGCTGGCTCAGGAATGGCGTTCACCACCGCACTTTATCAGGAATGTCTCGGACATCTGGATGTTACCGGGGCAGGTTTTGACAAAGTGCTTCAGGATGGAATTGTGAGCCGCAAATACCGCATTGCGTTTGCTGAAAAAGCGGTTGTTTACGATGAAAAAACGACTGGCAGCGATCAGCTTGTAAAGCAACGCGCGCGCTGGATCAACACGTGGTTCAAATACTTTGCGTTGGGTTTCAAGATCTTTTTCAGCGGGCTTACGCGCTTCAACTGGAACCAGACATTGTTCGGTCTCGTGCTGCTGCGGCCGCCGCTGTTTATCTTTTTGTTGCTATCGGTATTTTTTATGTTCATAAACCTGTTCATTTCGATTCCTATGGCTATGCTGTGGTTTTTGGGATTATGTGTTTTTGTTGCCGGATTCTATATTTCACTGACTCGGTCACATACAGATCCTAAGATTTATCAGTCGTTGGTGAACATTCCGAAATTCATCTCTTTTCAGATTCTTGCCTTGCTTAATGCGAGAAAGGCCAATCAAATTTCTGTGGCCACACGAGGTGGACAAACGGATCAAAAACAGATTTAGACAGCTCCGACATGAAAATTTACCCGGTCAAAACTGAAAAGAAAAAGAAGCAATCTTTCGATCATCTGTCTCCATTGCAGAAAAGAACGAGGCAAATTGCCTTGCTGCTGGCTTTGGTGAGCGCATTCATTTTTTTCTTTAAGATTTTATTCTTTTAATGGATACGGATTTACAATTATATATTTCCAACAGCAATGCGGCCGAGGACAGCTTCAAAGGGAAGCTCCGAAGGTTATTTCTCGTAGATAAGCTTAGCAGCACTACCGGACTGCTGATCTTGCTTTTGCTATCATCCGTTTTCGGTGCATTAATAGCCTATTTCGGTGTGATTGCAGTGGCATTGATCATGGTGCTGATGGTTGGGCCGGTTGTCGTTTATTCCATTGTGGTGTTTCCTCAGTTTGGCATGACGGTGTTGCTGGTTCTTGCTTATCTGCTCTTTTTTGTTGGCCGGCTCGGCATTGATTTTCCACTTGGAACGGTCATGGACGGCATTCAGGGAATGCTTATTCTGGGCTTTTTTATTCGTCAAAAGCGTGAGCCGGACTGGTCTATGTTCAAAGGGCCTGTCGGGACGATGATATTAGTCTGGCTTGTTTATAACATCATTGAAGTTGCTAACCCGGTGGCGGAATCGCGGCTGGCGTGGGTTTACACGGTGAGGTCGGTTGCGATTGTAATGCTCACTTATTTCGTGTTCATGTATCAGATCAGGACTGTAAAGCAGATCCGTTTTTTTATAAAAATGTGGATCGTTCTGACAACATTTGCAGGTTTGTACGCTTTCAAACAAGAATTCATCGGGTTTTCCGCAGCCGAAGAAGCTTACTTATATTCAGATCCGAACATTAAAAACCTGCTTTTCATCGCGGGGCATTGGCGAAAGTTTTCAATATTTTCTGATCCCGTTGCCTTTTCCTATAACATGGTGGTCAGCAGTATTTTGTGCATTGCCATGTTCACATATGTAAAGAAAACTTGGAAGAAAATCGTCTTGCTGGGCATCACAGCGCTTCTTTTCACCGCAATGCTGTTCTCCGGAACACGGGGCGCTTACGTACTGCTTCCGGCTGCAATGGTGTTGTTTGCGATCCTGAGGCTTAGCAGAGCAGTTGTAATCGGAACTGCGGTCGCTGCCGTGGCAATCGCTTTTATGATCGTGGTGCCGACAAGTAATCCAAACATTGTCCGCTTTCAGACGGCATTCAAGCCGAGTGAAGATATGTCGTATCTGGTTAGGAAAAATAATCAGAAACGGATTCAACCTTACATTCTCTCGCATCCAATGGGAGGCGGGATGGGCGCAACCGGTGTCTGGGGCCAGCGTTTTGCTCCCAATTCTTATTTGGCCAACTTTCCCCCGGACAGCGGTTTCGTGCGGATCGCCGTTGAGCTGGGCTGGATCGGGCTGGGGCTTTTCTGCCTGTTAATGTTTTTTATATTGAGGCAGGGAATCAACAATTACTATACAATTCAGAATCACGAGCTGAAAACATATTGCATGGCTATGTTGCTGATCGTGTTTGCATATAATATTGGAAACTATCCGCAAGAAGCGCTTGTGCAATTTCCGTCTAACATTTATTTCTATCTTGTTGTGGCAGTCATCAACATTACCAAAAAAATTGATGATCGGGAGCGGGAACGTTTAGCCACAGTTTGAACTTATTGGCATTTACTGGTAAATTATTATGGACATTGTTATAACCGGACAGCAGGCCTGGGATGTAGAGATAGGAAGCAATTGCAAAAATATAGCATTGGAATTTAGCAGACAGCACCGTGTCTTATATGTAAATTCTGCATTGGACCGGGCTAGCTGGTATAAAAACAGCACTGACCCGAAAGTATTTAAACGCCGCGAAGTCATTAATAAAAGGCAGGACGGATTAGAGGAAATACAGGAAAATCTTTGGGTTCTATATCCCGACGAGCTGATTGAATCTATTAACTGGATTACTACAAAGCCTATTTTTGAATATTTAAACAAACGGAATAATCAGATTTTCGCCAATTGCATTCAGCGGGCTATTCAAAAATTAGATTTCACCAACTTTATCCACTTCAATGATAACGATATGTTTCGCAGCTTTCATTTGAAAGACATGCTGAAACCGGTGTTGTCCATTTATTATTCAAGAGATTACATGCGGGCGGTGGATTACTGGAAAAAGCACGGTGATGTGATGGAACCGCAATTGATCGCCAAAAGTGATCTTTGCGTCGCCAACTCGACTTACCTCGCAGATTACTGCCGAAAATACAATCCGAATTCGTTTTATGTAGGCCAGGGATGTGATCTGGATATTTTTATGGATGCAGGCAAATCGGCCGAGCCTGCTGATATGAGCGTTTTGCCTCATCCGCGCATCGGATATGTTGGCGCTTTGCAAAGCATCCGGCTTGATATGGACTTGCTTCATCACATTGCCAAGTCACGCCCGGAATGGACGATCGTTTTGGTTGGTCCGGAAGACAATGAGTTTACCGCCAGTGCATTACACCAACTGCCCAATGTGATATTCACCGGCTCGCGCGACATCAGCGAACTGCCTGCTTATATTAATTCGTTTGATGTATGCCTTAACCCGCAGCTGTTGAATGAGGTTACTATTGGCAATTATCCGCGCAAAATTGATGAATATCTGGCTGTGGGAAAGCCTGTCGTTGCTACGCAAACGGATGCAATGAGCGTGTTTTCAGAGCATGTTTATCTGGGAAAAACACACGAAGATTATATCATACTAATTGAGCAGGCTTTACAGGAAAACTCCGCGTCCCGCGCTGAGGAGCGCAGGATTTTTGCAAGTTCGCACACTTGGGAAAATAGCGTAGGGCAGATTTTCAGCGCGATTAACAAAGTCAGCTCCTGACCAAATTAAAGCTGCTTCAACTCGACCAGCCCACTTTCAGATTCTGTTTTCAGGGCAACCAGCTTCTGGTTCATATCATCGCTCCATTGCCCTTGTTTAAGGATGGCTTCCAGTTCCTTGTATTGATTAGCAGTCGAAAGCATGCCGACCGAAAACAATGAGGAGCGGAACTTGTGAATGGACTGGCGAAGCTTTTCCAGGTCTCTCACCGCGGATGCTTCCTGAATAGCGGTTAGCTGAACCTGGCTATCATTTTCAAACATCTGAATTAATTCGTCCCGGAGTTCCTTATCACCACCGGTGATCTCTGAAAGGTAATCAAGGTTTAAAATACTATCTGGCATAATGCTGTTTGATTGAGGGGTGATCGTTGAAACGGGTTGTGGTTGTTGTGATGCGCTTTCCTTAGTTCCTAAATATGCAATTGTATTTAATAGTTCGCTTTCCTTGAAAGGTTTTGAAATGTAACTGTTGGCGCCAATGCTGATGCATTCTTCTTTTTCACCAACCATTGCGTGCGCGGTCATGGTAATGATCGGAATGGTTTTGGAAATGGCGCTGCGAATTTCCTTAATGGCCGTGTAACCGTCCATAACCGGCATTTGAATGTCCATCAAAACAATGTCGAACTCTTCCTGCTTTAATTTATCGATTGCTTCCTGTCCATTATTTACAATGGTTAGCGGAATGCGCAACCTTTCGAAAATGGCGCTTAAAAGCTTTTGATTCAATGTATTATCCTCTGCGGCAAGCACGCGAAGTGAATTGATCGACTTGCCCTGATTAATGTCCATCTCAATCTCTTCCTGCTCTGCCGGCCGCTCCATCACTTTGAAGGGAAAATCTATGGTAAAGATGCTTCCTTTGCCAAGCTCACTTTCTACTTTTAATGTTCCGTCAAATAGTTGAACGAGTGATTTGACAATGCTTAGCCCAAGACCGGTTCCGCCGAAAACCCTGGTTGTGCTTTCCGTGGCCTGCACAAAACGGTTGAAAACCAATTCAAGCTTGTCTTTGGCAATTCCTACGCCAGTGTCAATCACCTCAATCCGGATCGTTTGAACGCCGTTGACAATTTCGCCTACCGGTGAAACCCTTAATGTAACGCTTCCATTTTCGGTAAACTTAACAGCATTTCCGCAAACATTGATCAGGATTTGGGTAAGCCGCAGCTTGTCCGCTTCAACGAACTGGGGAAGCTTTCCGGCCAGCATATAGCTGTAATTAATGCCTTTTTCAACGGCCTTTTGCTTCACAATAACGGATACTGATTCTACGACTTCGATCAGCGAAACGGATGTCTTATCAAGATGAACCTGTCCGGCTTCGATTTTTGAAAAATCCAGGATGTCGTTAATCAGTTCGAGCAGATTCTTGCCCGCATATTGAATGTAACCAACATATTCAATGCTTTTCGGATCGGAGACCTGGCTGATCAGTAAGTTGGTAAAACCAATGATTGCATTCAGCGGAGTCCGGATTTCGTGGCTGACATTGGAAAGGAAAATATCTTTCACACGGACCGACTTCTCAGCTAGCACGCGCGCTTTTTCCAGCGTTGCCTCGTAATTGGCCCGTTCTGTAATGTCGCGGAAAACCGTGATTGCATTTGTAACTTCACCTTCAAGGCCGATTACAGGTTGCACATTGGTTTCTAGGTGGAATATTTTATTGTTTTTGATCAGATCAATTTTGTTACCAGCCAGTTTCTCTCCTTCTAAGCCACGAGCCACGGGCAGTGTATCCGGCGTGAAGCGAACATGGTAACGAGTCGGGTCCAGCAATGTAATCTGTGCCAGCTCATCTTCCAATGTAACGAGCTTGCCCTGTTGTTTTAAACCCAATATGTCACGTCCGGACTGGTTGATGAAAACGATTTTCCGTTCCTGGTTGACCACCATTACACCATCCGGGATCGCTTCCAGATATTGGCTTAAAAGCCGCTCTTTTTCGTTAATTTCTTTCTGCAAAAGGTCTTGCCTCCGTTTATCGAGGTCAAGGAAAATGATGGAAAGAATTGTTAAAAACAGGCCCACGATGCCGGTAACAATGATAAACATAACCGAATTGTCCTGCGTTCGCGCTACGAGCATGCGCCGCTTGTTCAGGTTTTGATTCTCGTAACTTTCAATCTCTCCGATCTTTCTGGTCAGCGTATTATTGAGCGCAATTCCTTCGCCCCTGCGGATTTTTGCAAAAGCACTGTCGCGGCCAATGGTTCTGTAAATGGTTACAACACCTTGTGAATAAGCCACAATGTTACTTGAAATTGACAGCAGTTCCCGCACGCGGGTGCTTTGTGCTTCATCGTTTTTGACGAGATTAAAAAGCGTGTCCGTTATGCCGATCAGCTCAATTTTCTTATTGTAATTATCCGCCAGCAGATTGTTGTCCTGCGTGATCAGATAACCCCGCATATTGGATTGGAAATCCTTTGTAACATGGCCAAACTTGGCGGTTTGATTTAAAACACCAATCGTGCGATTGAGCCGCTCGTTGTTAAGCGAAAGGTCACGGACGTTTTTGTAGGTAAAATATTGGGAAGCGAAGATCAAAGCCAAGCCCAGGTATATGATTGCATAATACCATTTGGAAGCATCTTTTGTCAAACTGGTCGGCATGAACTTGGATTAATCGGCTATCTTAAACGAGGTAGAATAAAGAGCGGGTAAGGTTAAGTGAGATAATCAAAGTTAAACTTTAAATGCCGGTAAAGATGCCTGATTTGTGAAAGAAAAAAATTCTCACTTTGCCGCCATTCTTCCCTTTTCATCGTGCTGGGCTCAACTTCTGAGTTCTTTTGTGTGAACAGTCCGGTAAAATCTTTATAAAAAACAGCCTTCCCGTTTTTCTTCAAAAAGGACATCATCATACTGTATTCTGTAAAATCGCCTTTCTTTCCTTCAATGTATCGTCCGAATTTTTGAAAGAAACTGGTTCTTCGCAAGTGCGGGTGATCGCTGTACATGTAAAATTTGCGATAACCAGGTTTCCACACTTTAAAGGCCATGTCATAAAATCCGTTGTCCGCATTTTCAAGATATGGATATTCGAAATAGGCATAAAAGCGCACCATATCCAGTTCCTGGCGCGTGTTCATCAGCCGTAGCGCGTGCCCGAATTTTTCAGGAAATATTGCCGCCGGGGTGAAATCTTCCTGCACATATAATGTCAAAGGTGTCTGCACTGCATCCTGACCCTTGTTAATGTTGTTTCCGAGTCCCTTATTTTTAGGCGTCGTAATGAGCCTGAAGGTGAATTGTGACTGCAATGACCGTAAATAATCAACGTGCTCGGGCTTGCTGCCATCATCTGAAACAACAATGTCCTCAAAGCGGCAATTCAGCGCAGCAAAAGATCTGAGCAGCTGTTCCAGGGATTGACTTCTGTTATAATGTGTTACCAACAGCGACACACCTTCGAAATAATATTCTTTTTCCATAACATTCAAGGGTTCCGGTCCGGTCATTTCATCAACACAAGGTCGAGCGTGTTTTTTAACCAGCGGTAACGCAGATAACCCAGTCGGGCAAGTTTGACCAGCGGGTTTTCACTCAGTTTCCAGTTGGCCCGCTCCATGGTGCTGGGCTCATCAGATGAGTTTTTTTGGTAAAATAAGTTGGTGAACTCATTGAAAAACAGCCCTTTGCCCTTCTTTTGCAGGAAATGAACCGCCATTGTATATTCGGTCAGATCGCCTTTGATGCCTTCGGGATAACGACCAAATTTTTCCAAAAAGTTGCTGCGCCTCAAATGCGGGTGATCGCTGTAATAATAAAATTTCAAATGGTTCATGTCCCAAAATGAATAGACCATTTCTGAAAATCCTTTCTGAAACGGTTTCAAAGTAGGGTAGGCGAAATAGGCGTAAAAGCGCACAATGTCCCATTTGGCATCATTACGCATAAATGTAAGGGCATCCTGAAAATGGGCAGGGAAAATATCGGCGGGCTGAAAATCTTCCTGCACATATAAAGTGTAGGCCGTTTTTACAGCATCCTGACCCTTGTTAATGTTATTACCCAGTCCGCGGTTTTTCGGAGTTGTAACCAGATTAAAGTCAAAGCGGTCTTTCAGGCTGGTGATTTTGCTTAAATGCTCCGGGCGGCTTCCGTCGTCAGAAACCACGATGTCACCAAACTGGCAGCCCAGTTCTTTGAAAGTTTGCAGCAACCTTTCCAGGGATTCGCTTCTGTTGTAATGTGTTATCAGTAATGTTGTATCAGGAAAAGTATGCATAGGGTCAGAAAATGGAAAGATATTCACGCATTCCTTTCAATTGTCTTTTGGCACGGTTTACAAAAGCATTGGCAATGCCTCCGTCGTCCATCAGCCTGCGCGGCGAAGTGAAAACCTTGGCCCGAGAATCAGTTACCATTTTTAGATTACCCGCCTTTTTCAGGTTAAGAGCCATTCTTCCATCCTCCGCCTCGTTATGAAAATCGCTTCCAACAATGTTAGCGTAAACGCGCGAACCGCTTACTTTAAAGCCGCCCGTCGTGCGCCCGAGCTCTGTTACAAAGCCCATATTAAAGCCGTAAACATTGAGATATTCGCGGTTTTTCTTGCGAATCTGGATCATTACCCCTGCAAATTTTTCATAAACCCAGAGGCCCAATCTGCCCTGATTTTCAGGCGGAATGAATGCATAGTTCCCATAAACGCCGGAGATGCCGGGGTCTTTGATCATTGGCGCAACCATCAGATCAATCCAGTCGGGTGGGTAAAAAGTGTCGGAATCGGCGCAGAGATGATATTTGCCGCGGGCAAGTTCAAGTCCCATCTGCCTGGCGAAGGGTGTGCCCTGCACAGTTTGAAGATAAGTCCGGACACCCAGTTTCTCTAAAACCTGCTGTGTGCCGTCCGTAGAGTTGTTATTAATGACAATGATTTCAACCTTGTGCTTACTTTGGCTGGCCGACAGCGAAGAAAGCGTCCGGTAAATGTTGTTCTCTTCATTCCAGGCAGGAATTACCACCGATACATCGGGTTGCTCTTCCTTGAAACGGCTTATACTCGTTCTGAGCCGATCAATTTCTTCACCTTTGAGATCTGAAAACCGCTTGTTGGTAAAAAGGTGCGGCAAAATCCATTGCGGCAAGCCAAATAAACTCATATGCTTATAGTATAGTGGATTCGATACGCTCTAATAATGCTGTGATGGCCTGTATATGCAGTTTCGGATGAAAGTTAAAACTTTAATCCGGGTTTGCGCAAAAAAATAGTAAAATTAGTTCTATTATCGCAGTCTGATATACTACATAGCTTGTTACACATAAATGGAGAGTAAACCCAAAGATCAGTACTGGATAAAGTCCGGGTTTATCAATATAATTCAAAACTTTTCTGGCGTTTTCTTTGGCTTTGCCGGGTTTTATATTTTGGTAAGGCTGCTTACAAAACACGATTTCGGTGTGTGGACGCTTTTCATAAGCACCACCACCATTTTAGAAGCCATCAGAAGCGGCCTTTTGCAAAATGCACTGGTCAAATACATTTCTTCCACGGACAAGCGCGAGCACCCGGAAATCATCACCGCATCATTTGCAATCACCGCCATTGTTTCGGTTGTCTGCATTACGACCATTCTGGCCATTGCGCCTTATCTGAGCCGGATCTGGGATTCGCCTCAGCTTGTTCCGATGCTTTATTTTTACATTGCGATTTACCTGTTCTCAGGAATGCAGGCGCAGTTTAACGGGGTAGAACAGGCCAATCTGCGATTCAATGGCATTTTTATCACCACCATCATTCGGCAAGGGACTTTTTTCGCATATGTGCTGGCTTGCTTTGTTTTTTCCATTCACGTTGAGTTGCTTTACCTCGTCTGGATGCAGATTTTTAGCGCATTACTGGGAATGCTGGTTGCTTACAATTTTGCAAAAGGCAACCTTGTTTTGTCCCGCAATGTAAGCAGGGCGTGGGTTGACAAGCTTTTTGGCTATGGAAAATACGCGTTTGGAACGCTCATAAGCTCCCTGCTTTCAGGCACGATTGACCAGATGATGCTGGGCGCATTGCTTTCTCCCGCGGCTTCGGGTGCTTTCAATATCGCGGTCAGGGTTACTAATCTGATCGACATTCCGGGCAATGCAGTTGCCATCATTGTATTTCCGCAGAGTGCAAAACGCATGGAATCCGAGGGCCCGGCTGCGATTAAATATTTGTACGAAAAATCGGTAGGCACGACCCTGGCACTTGTGTTTCCGGTTGTGGTTTTCCTTTATCTTTTTTCAGGAACTGTCATTCACTTTATCGCGGGTGAAAAATACAACGACTCCATTCCCCTGTTGCAGGTTACTTTACTTTACTGTCTGCTTGGGCCATTTGGAAGGCTTTTTGGCAACATTCTGGATTCTATCGGAAAAACGAGAGTGACTTTTCTGGTTGTGATTGGTTCGGCAACATTAAACTTGTGCCTGAATTATTTTCTGATCCGCTCGATAGGCGTTATGGGCGCGGCGTATGCTACATTAATTTCGAGCATTGCGGCCTTTGTCGTGGGGCAGGTGATTCTGAGGCGGACAATCGGTGTTAATGTTTTGAACACTTTCGTTTATATGTATGAGTTTTATCCCGAATTATGGAATAAACACCTTAGGCCGATGCTCAAATTGAAGTGAGGAGAATGTAAAGTTGTTATATTTAAGCACTAGATCTCCGATAAACCCACCGAATACGCGCTTGATAAATGAAACTTAGAGGACATCAGATCATCGTTTTTGGATTACCCAGATTTGACGCATCCATTGAATCAACCAATTACACAACTGCCAAATTACTGGCCAGGGATAATTTTGTGTATTACGTTGAGAATCCATATACGCTAAGAGATTATTTTAAAATGCGCAAAGGGCCTGAGTTTGCATTAAGAAAAAAACATTTCAAGCCCCTTTCCAGCAGTCTGATCGATACTGATATTCCCAATCTGAAAATCGTCATTCCACCTATTTTGTTATCCGTAAATTTCCTGCCGGAAAATGTGATTTTCAGGCAGCTCCTGAAAGTCAACGAATTCTGGATACGCAGAAAACTCAAAGCAATTGTTGACGCACACGGGATCAAGGAATTTACTTTCATCAACTCATTTAATTTTCATTACCCCTCTGTGGCCGAAGGCTTATCGCCAGCACTTACGATTTACCATTGTCTTGACCCAATGGTTTTGCCATTTAACAGGCGGCACGGGGTGGTTTCGGAGGATATGCTTGTCAGGGAAAGCGATGTGGTGATTTGCAGCAGCAAGCATCTTTATAATGAGAAAAAGAAGCAAAACCCGAACACTTATTTTGTGGCCAATGCAGCTGATATTTCCCACAGCAGCAAAGCCCTAGATCCGGATCTGAAAGTGTTTCCGGTGATAGCAGACATTGCCAAACCCGTGATCGGATATCTGGGGGCCATTGAACGCAGACTAGATTACGGCTTGCTGAAAGAAGTGATTGCCATGAATCCGGCCAAGAGTTTTGTTTTTGTAGGGCCCGTGTCGCCGGAGTTTGTCCCGGAATGGTTTTACCAGGCGCCTAATGTACACTTTCTGGGTTCTATTGATTACAATCACATGCCGGCTGTGATCAAAGGTTTTGATGTTGCCTTGATCCCTTTTAAGAAAGACGATTTCAGCAGCAGTATTTTTCCGTTGAAATTATTTGAATATCTCGGCGCCGGCAAGCCTGTCGTTGCCAGTGACTTTAATCCTGATTTGAAAGAGTTTACCAAAGATGCTGTCGCATTTTGCAGTTCTGCCCAGCAGTTTTCGCAGGCAATTGACGCCGCATTGTCTCATGACAGCGAAGCTTTAAACCAGGAACGTGTTGCCATCGCTGCCGAAAATACGTGGGAAAAACGTGTTGAAGCCATTGGCGATATCATTTATAAACACCTCGAAATGAAAAGGAAAGCCTGAAAGGCTTCCTATTTCACCTGCTCCGCAACAGCCTTTTTCTTCGATTTATACTGAAAGCGCATTTCAATGTTTTTGTATGTCCATGCCGAAACGAAGTAAATGAGTGCGAAATTCAGGAAAACCAAGTAACTGTAATCTTCCGGCTGGAACTTCAAAATTCTGATAAAAAGCACATTGAAAAGACTCAGCAAGAGCGCGTGCGTCATGTAAATGGAGTAGGAATATTTGCCCAGGCTATGGAAAAGCCCCACGCGCTTCATGCCATTTGAAATAATGCCTTTTTCGAAGGCAAAAGTGTAAATGCAGGCAAAGAACAAGATTTCAAACACGGCTCCCCACGGCTTCATCACCTCGCCATTGTAAATGCAAATGGCTATCAATGATAATGTTACCAATTCCAGAACAGAAAATATCCAGGAAGGGAATTGTCTGATGGTAAGATGCGTGCTGCTGAAAAAGTTAAAGCACAAAACGCCCATAAAAAAGCCAAGCACACCTCTGAGAAATCCGTAATTGAAGCTGTAATTGATCTGGAAACTGTCGGAAACAAGCCAAAGACACGTTAACGAGATCAGAATGACCATGATGTAATAAAGATTCCGTCTTGTGAACTGGCCGTATGAATGAATGAAAACCACCAGCGTTCCAAACACAATGTAAGCGATCATTTCTGCGCTAATTGACCAGCTGGGAATGTTCCAGCTCACATCATTCACACCGGGAATCGGCGTTGAATTCACCAGAAACAAGGAGGTGAAAAATGTGAAAACATTATTAGCCGGATTAATCAGATTGTTAACCTGAATGTAAGGACTGAGCACATTTTTGGCCACTTCCATCACCAGAAATGCCATCAGCATGACGAAATGCAGCGGGTAAACGCGGTAAACTCTTTTGGTGAGAAACAGTTTTAACTGCGGCCCGTCGGAGAGTGACTGATAGCTGTAGGCGATCACAAATCCGCTGAGCACAAAAAAGAAATCTACAAACATATCCGAGTTTTCAACGAATTGATTGTTGATCATCGGTGTGTTTGCAAAGGGAGCAAGGTGGAAAAGAAAGACCAGTGAGGCAAACAGTCCGCGGAAGATGTCCAGCACTTCGAACCTGTGTTTCATGCTATGAATTTTTAAGATTAAACAGGCACACAAACCGGTTAAGCTTGGTTATGGGGTCGTATTCGTATGTAAATTCGTCAGCGGCTTTGGTCATGATCAGCAGCCCGAAATGCTCGCTCGTATCGCTGAGCAGCCCGGGCATGAGCACTTCTGGAAGTTCCTCCACGAAAAATAGCGCCTTGCCCGGCGGATTAGACCGCACAAAAAGCGAATCCATTCCATTGTGATAAATCGCAAAATCGACGGACGTGCTATTTTGCAGCGGCCACGAAATGCGGGTCTGGTCCTGGGCGATTAAGACCAGTGGCTGTCCGTAATCCTCTTTTTCCAAAACCAGTTCGGACGCACCGATTTTGATCATCAGCTCCGATTCAGGCTGACCTGAATGTTTCACTGCATTAGTAAGCAGCTCGGCGATCACCCATTTGATCCTGGAAATAATGGACTCATCAATGGGGTGCCCTTCGGTTCTTTTTCTAATCTGATCCAGACATATTCCTACGGTGCCGGGAATCTCTTCGCGCTGGCACCTAAACACAACCTTCACACTATCCAAATCTTGATTCATAAGCTAGTTTGACGCTTTCATCGCCTGATCATAGTCTGTAAAAATTTTGAAGACCTTATCCATCCTGATTAGCGTCAGCAGGCTATTAACATCTGGTTTTAGTGAAACCAGATAAATATCTACGTTGCGGGGCATGGCGTATTTTAAGGCAACCACCAGGCTTCCCAAAAAGGAGCTGTCGATGTAATTGACATTTTCAAAGCTCACCATAATGAGGCGCGCGCCGTTGGCAACGAGGCTTATCATTTCTTCTTTAAACAATTCAGCATTGGTAAGGCTGGCTTCCTGTGGTAAAATTGTGGCCTGCGCCACGCCGTCAACTTCTTGTACTTGTAGTATCATATGGGATTAAGTTTTTTCAATAAAAATAAGGCTGGCGTCATCCAGCTGGTTGCTGTCATTAATGGTTTCCAGCACGTTGGTTCTGATCGATTCAAAGCTTTCAGGCGAGCCCATAAAGGGTTCAATTCTGGATACGAAAAATGGATAATCACTTCTTTTAGAGCCATCTGCCGGAATGTCGATCATGCCGTCGGTAAAAATGGCGAGCTGGTCGCCCTTTTTCATTTTGATCACCTGTTTGTCGTAAAATCCATCTTCGAGCAATCCTAGCAGCAACCCTGACGAAAGCACGGTGGAGATTTTCTGCGTTTCAGGCTGGAAGCTGATCAGCGGGAGATCGCCCGCGCCGGTGTAGTGAATTTCGCCTGTTTCGCTGTCTAACAATATCAGCGACAAGCTTGAAAGGATATTTTGAAGGCCTTCATCCAGATAAATGAGCTTATTGATTTTCTGCACAATGGTGTCCAGCGTGAAGTCATTATCCAGCACGCAGAAGCGGATTGCCGCGCGGATGTAACTGAGGAAACCGAATGTGAAAAACCAGGCTTTCCACTTCTTTCCCATAATGTCGCCCAAAAATGCAAAGCAGAACCGGCTGTCGACCTGAACAAAGTCGATGAAATCACCGCCCGGATAACCCCGGTAACCCTTATGCCAATAGTAAATTTTGAAACCGCTAACAATGGGGCTTTTTGTTGGAATTGACTTTACATTCAGCATTTCAGCCGCAACTTTAAGCTCACGGACAGACCGCACATGCTCATTTTGCAGTGATTTGATAATGTTATTCAACTTGGAAATGATCACCGGAATGGGCGTTTCCTTATTGATAAAATCAAGCGCATGCATGCTCAGTCCTTCCATCACCAGAGAATTATCGGTGAATGATGTCAGAAAAACGAACGGAATGTCGCTGATGCTGGGGTTCAATAATACAGCCTGACGGAAGTCGAAACCGTTCATCTGAGGCATGTCGTAATCGGACAGGATCAGGTCGGGAGTCTCGACGAGCAGCAACTCCAATGCTTCGGTTGCCGACTCGCAGGGCACGCATGTGTAACCTGCTTTGATCAAAGAAGCCTCAAAAACTTTACGAAAAAGCATGTTGTCCTCAACAAGGAGGATTTTTTTAACGGGAGAGGGGGGATCAGCAAAAGAGATCATTTCTTGTTAAAGTTTAGCACAAACAAAAGCACTCCGCCAAAAATAACCAGTAATGACACCAGGTCCATAATCGTTACACCGTCATTGGGATTAAAGTAAAACACAGTGAAAATCTCAAAGCTAGGCGGCGCAGGCATAATGATCATTGCAAAGCCAAAGACAATCAGCAAGATGGAAAGGATGAAGTTGATGACCTTCTGAGCTGCATTTTTTGCCACAGGTGCATGGTTAACACGGCTGTCAAGCTGATTTTCAGCGAGCAACTTTTCGAGACCTTCCAAAAGTTCTTCCCGTGAAAGATTATTCTCCCGATCCAATGCCTGAAACGGCGCCACTTGCCGGGCCCGAACGGCCGATTGTTTGAAAGCCTCCGCGATTTGCTCCTCATATCCTGCCGCATTTTCAGGCTCAATGGCAGACTGGCCTATGGCTTCGATCAGCTCCTGAATTTTTTTGTCAACCAACGAATTTTCTTGCGCTGAATTTCCAGACGGTGTGTTTTCCGAAACTTTTTTATTGTCAAGCAAACGAGATATTTTCACTTTACCGATATGGAATTAGATTCTGCCGGAAATAGAAGCGCTTTTTCGAGCAGTTCCAACAATTTCTAGGGTCAAAGATTACATTTTGTTTAAAGCTATATTTTAATTGTTAATTTTGAAATAGTTCTACAAGCCAATACAATTATTCCCTCATATCAGACCGTCCGATTGCAGCACCTATAAAAGATGAAACAAGTTTCCATTGTAACAGTAAATTTTAATCAGCCCAAGATTACCGAAGATTTACTCATGTCGCTGGCGGAGGTCAATCAGTATCCGAATTTGGAAATCATCGTGGTTGACAATGGCAGCCAGCCCAATGTGGTTCCCGCCTGGGAGCTGAAATTTCCGGAAGTCAAATTCATCCGTTCAGAAAAAAACACTGGTTTTGCCGGGGGCAATAACATTGGCATTGCGCAGGCAACCGGCGATTATTTATTTCTGATCAATAATGACACGGAAGTTACTGCCGAGCTGATCGGAAAGTTGGTTGACAAGATGGACGCCAACCCGAAAATCGGAATGATATCGCCAAAGATCCGTTATTTCGATCAGCCCGGAATGTTGCAATACACGGGTTATACACCGATGAATTACTACACCGCGCGCAACGCGTGCATCGGGCAATTTGAAGAAGATAAAGGCCAATATGACTCATTAAGCGGCATTACGGGTTATGCGCACGGCGCAGCGATGATGATCAGCAGGGAAGCATTGACGAAAGCAGGTGTGATGAGCGAGAATTATTTTCTCTATTATGAAGAACTCGACTGGTGCGAACGGATCAGAAAAGCAGGTTATGAAATCCATGTTGACCTTTCTGCATTGATTTACCACAAAGAATCTGTCGCGGTTGGCAAGCGCTCAGCATTGAAAGAGTTTTTCATGAACCGCAACCGCATTTTGTTTATCCGCAAGAACGGTTCTTCCATGCAGTTTTTCATCTTCTGCTGCTATTTTCTGGCGGCAGTCGTTCCCCGGAATTTGATCCAATACATTAAAAATAAAGAATACAACTTCATTCCTGTCTTTCTAAAAGCCATCACCTGGCATTTTACCAACAAGGCGGATAGCAACAATCTGGGCTATCCCTTGACCCGTTAATTTATGGAAATACTCTTCTGGCTCAGTTTATTTGTAGTTTTTTACACATTTCTAGGTTACGGGATCGTCCTGTACATTTTGGTTCGGATTCGTCGGGCTTTGAAAGGGAAAAGGCGCGCGCCGTCGCTGGACCAAAATATGCCGACGCTGACTTTGATCATTGCTGCTTATAATGAAGAGAGCATTATCGAGGAAAAGATCCATAACACGCTCGCGCTTTCTTATCCGGAAGGAAAGCTGCGTTTGATCTTCGTAACAGACGGTTCTTCCGATCGCACGCCCGAGCGTGTAAGCGCTTACAGCCAGATCAAATTGCTTCACACGCCCGTCAGAAGCGGGAAAATTCTTGCTATGCACCGTGCAATGCATGAAGTGGACACAGAAGTGGTCGTTTTTACAGACGCAAACACTTATCTGAATCCCGATGCGCTCCTGCTGATTGCCAGACATTATGCAGACCCGAAAGTTGGGGCCGTTTCCGGAGAAAAGCGTGTAATGCAGGATGCGGTTTCGGATGCAACGGCGGGGAGGGTTTTTATTGGAAATATGAGTCGACGCTCAAAAAGTGGGATTCTGAACTTTACTCTGTCGTGGGTGCTGCTGGTGAGTTATTCAGCGTCCGGCATTCACTTTACCGGCAAGTTGAGCCGGACACGATCCTGGATGACTTTATGATCTCGATGCTGATTGCTCAGCAAGGTTACCGCATCATTTACGAGCCGGACGCGTATGCTTCTGAACTTTCGTCGGAGAACATTAAAGAGGAATTGAAGCGGAAAGTGCGGATCGCGGCAGGAGGGATTCAGTCTATTTTGCGCCTCAAAAAACTGCTTAACCCGGCTCATTTCCCCATGTTGTCATTCCAATACATTAGCCATCGCGTGCTCCGGTGGACGGTTACGCCATTTTTAATGATTTTGGCTTTTGTGCTCAACATTATCATTGTTGCCCGCTCGGGAGGTGTGCTTTACGGCATTATACTGTTTGGGCAGGTCGCTTTTTATGGCGCAGCATTGCTCGGCTGGATGCTGGAAACGCGGAAAATTAAGGTGAAGGCGTTATTTGTGCCCTACTATTTCTGCGTGATGAATTATGCTGTGATAGCAGGCATTATCCGTTTTTACAAAGGCAATCAAAGCGCTGCGTGGGATAAATCAAAAAGAAAAAGCGCGTAGCAGACTGCTACACGCTTTTCAAATATTTTTAGAAGCTTAAATCAACTTCAAACGCTCCGACTCCTGTTCGATAATAGGAAGCAATTCATTGAGCTCCGCAGAAATTTTCTGATACATTTCCATCAGGACTTCCGGTGATTCTTTATCCTTGATCGCCTTTTCCAGCACTTCCACTTTCGGGCGGATCCAGGTCAGGCCAGCCATGGTGAACGACGGCTTCAAGCCGTGTACAATGCTGGCGGCGTCTTGCATGTCTTCGGTTGCCAGGGCATCATTAAGCGCATGCCAGCGTGGAACAGAGTCACTCAAAAACGCATCAAAAATCATGTAAAGTATTACTGGGTCGTCTCCATAGACCTGATCAATGTAGTTAAGATCAAGAGCAGGGTTGAGTTGTAAGTCCATTAAGTAAATGTTAAAACTGTTTCAGAGTGAGCTGACTAAACGGTTAATAATCAATTTACAAAATTATGGAAATTTATTGGCTTACCGGCTCTTTTACTTCTTGATTTACTTCCTCTTTTGCAGGCTCCTTCGCTTCTTCCTTTGCTTTCTTTTTAAAATATCTCCTAAATAAGAAATTGGATCTCAGCGCTGTCATGTTTTCATCAAGCTTATCGGTGCTGCTTTCGAGGTTTTGCAAGGTGCCTTTCAAGTTTGTCGCCGTTGCTTCGTCATGCAGCAACACGCCTAGCGGACTCGTGCGGTTAGAATTTAGTTCTTCGCTTGCTGTTTTGAGATTGGTAACCATCACATTCGCCGTAGAAACAGTTTCGTTAAGTCGTCCGATCGTGCCTCTAATGTCGCGCATGATGACGGTGTCAGTTGCAAAATCATTGGCCAAGCCGCCCGGTTGGTTCAATTTTGCAGTAAAACCGGATAATGATGCCGTCATGGTCTGCGCGTTTGCCGATGCTTGTTTAAGTGTAGCCAATGTTTGATCCACATCTTTATAAAGTCTGTCGTCATTCAGCAGCATTCCGACTGTTCCTTTTCCTTCCAATATATTCTTGCTGATCGTCTTGAAAGCGCTGGTGATCCCGAGTAGGTTTTTATTGTTTTCTGATAAAACAGCGAGCATTTCCTCCGTGCTTTCAATCTTCTCAACAACCAGTTCATCACCATCTTCAATCGAAGGCACTTTCTGCGTTCCGCCATAAAGCACGATGATCTTGTTTCCGATCAATCCGTCGGTGCTAACCTTGGCTTTCGCATTTTTACGGATAAACTCCTGTGATTTTTCCTCAATGTGCAGCATTACTTCAACGCGGGAGTTTCCCAGGAAGCGAATGGTTTTCACCGTCCCGATTTTTACACCGGAATACCACACATTATTGCCGGGTTTAAGCCCGTTGACGTCATCGAAAATGGTTTTCACCGAAATGGTTGAAGAAAAAACTTTCTTCATACTTCCAATGGTGAGGATGCCGACTATGAATATGACTAAGCCTATTATAACAAAAAGTCCTACTGTGATGGAGCGTTTTCTGGCTGATGTTTCCATTATTGAATAAAATTATAATCGTAAAAACTTTTGATTCTTTCTTCTTCGGAGCTGAATACTTCTTCGAAAGTGCCTTGTTTAAGGAACTGTCCGTCGAGAAGCATGGCGATCCGGTCACCTGTTTCCCTTGCGCAAGTCAAATCATGCGTAATGATGATCGAGCTTGTGTGATATTTTTCTTTAACCTCATTGATAAGCTCATTGATTTCCAGGCATGTTATCGGATCAAGTCCGGCTGTCGGTTCATCGTAAAGCATGATTTCTGGTTTCAAAATCAGCGTCCGGGCAATGCCGATCCGCTTTCTCTGTCCACCTGAAAGCTCGGAAGGAACCTGGTTAATGGTCTGTAAAAGCCCCACAGCATCTAGCACATATTCAACCTGCTCGTTAATGTCGGCCCGGGACAGGTTTTTTGTATTTCTAACCAGCGGAAATTCGAGATTTTCCCGCACTGTCATACTATCGTAAAGTGCGCTGTTCTGGAAAGAAAAGCCGATTTTTAACCGGATATCGTTCAGGTCGCGCTCGTTGAGCTCTGAAACTTCTTGCCCAAGCACGTGACACATTCCTCTGTCCTGTTTGAGCAGTCCGGCAATGATCTTGATCAACACAGACTTTCCTGTTCCAGACCGGCCGAGCACGACAACATTCTCACCTTTGTCCACCCTCAAGTTCACGCCACGAAGCACGTGCAGGTCACCAAACGACTTGTAAAGATCCTTTATCTCGATAACCGGCCCTTCGGTTTGATTGGTTTCTTCCATTTTATATTCTAAAATAATTAGACACCTGAACGATGATCACCTCTTCAATAAAAATGAGGAACATCGAAATTACCACGGCAGAGTTAGCAGCTTTACCCACGCCCTCCGTTCCTTTGCTTGCATTGTAGCCCTGGTAACAACCCACAATCCCGATTGTGAATCCGTAAGCAATGGCTTTGGCGAGTGAAGTGCCCACATCCAGGAATGTGATCTGTTCAAATGCATTTTCAAAAAAGGCAATAAAACTCGTGCCTTCGTTAAGCGTAACATTCAGGAATGCGCCTAAAAGGGCCACTGCCGTACAATAGAACATTAAGATCGGAATGGTGATAGTCGATGCCAGCACACGTGTTACCACCAAAAATTTAAAAGGGTTGACGGCAGAAACCTCCATGGCATCGATCTGTTCGGTTACGCGCATGGAACCCAGCTCGGCACCAATGCTCGAACCAACTTTTCCTGCACTGATCAATGCTGTTACCAATGCTGCAAGTGCCCTTACGATCGCAATTGCGACCAATGATGGCAGCCAAGAAACAGCGCCGAATTCGGCAAGTGATGGGCGGGATTGTTTGGTAAAAACCATTCCGGTAATGAATCCAGTAAGTCCGATCAGCAGCAACGATCTGTTTCCGATCGCGTAACATTGCTTAACGAGCTCCTGAAATTCCATGCGACCGCGGAAAGCCTCCCTGAAAAAACGCAGGAAGAAAACGTAACCATTATAGACTGCGAGTAAAGCCGAATCCAGGCCTTTTGTGTAAACTTTTTCCTTTTGATTGGCGCTCATTCAATTTTTATGCAAAGTGGATCAAAGGGTAACTCTTGTTTGTATACTTATTGTTTTTTGCTGTTAATGCAGCTGTTTTGGCGCATTTGCTGCCTGCAAAGTTCTTTCCTCGAACCAGCGCATGCGATACGCATTCATTGCTGTCTTGCCAAGTTGGTTAAGCAGCCTGTAATTGACAATAACGCCCACCGCCGCCCCGATTCCGGGAATCAGCTGCGCCATTTTTGCCAAATCAATGTAATCTCTGTATTCCTGCTGAAATGTTTTCCAGTCAAACTGGTGAATGTCTTCGGGCAAAAGCTGGCTTTTTTCTTTCCAGTTAATGATTTGCTCAAAAACCTTTTGACGCTGTTTCTGACTTGAAAAAGTTAGCTGAAACACATGCAGGATGAAAAGGCGTTCTCTGTAATCTTCGGCCGAATGGCCATACAATGCAGAAATCTCAAAAAGAAGCTTCATTTTAATGCCGATCAGGATTGGGAATTCGGCTAATGCGAGTAAAAAACCACCTGCTCCTGTAATTCCGCCTTCTGCGGCGCCTGCTTTTTTATAAAATTCAATGCGTTTCTGAACTTCCCTTTCTATTTCTTCCAAAGAATTTTTGGGAGCGGGCAGTGCAGTAGTAAATTCCGCGCCAGTCAAAACGGCCCGCGTCATTTGTTTAATGGTCGCCGTAATGACCTGGTGGACTTTATCCGGAATTATATTATTGATCTTATCCTGAACCGCCTTTGATGTCCTGTCTACCAGATTTGGCCGCTTTTGCATCTTTAACTGCCACTTGTGCAATTCAGGCGTTATTTGCTCTTCATATGTCTGGTATAGCATACTCAAACGACAGATTAATGTTAAGATGGAAGGGAATCACTTGTTTTGGTAATCCTGCGTACAGTGTTACAAAAATCATTCCAAACTTCTCTAAACCTCAATCGTCGAGGTTTTCTTAACATTCAATCAGGCTAATCTGTCTCTTTGCTGATCTTTTCTTCGGCAAGTTCCACTTCTTCCTGATCCGCTTCCGGCTCTTCCTGCCTGCAGGTCAGCGAGCTGTTCATATTGCAATGTTATCAAGATCGGAAAGTGATCCGAAGAGAAATTTTCCAGTCTTCTCAGTTGCAGCAATTTGAAATCCGTCGAGCAAAAGACATGGTCGAGCGGAAATCTGAGGAAAGGATGTTTGGCGTGAAATGTATTGAAAAAACCACGTCCACGTCTCGGATCAAGCAATCCGCTGATTTTGGTAAATAAATTTGTCGTGTAGGACCAGGCCACATCATTCAGGTCTCCTACAACGATGGTCGGCAGCGGATTGGCTTTGACTTCTTTGGCCACCAGCAGCAATTCCTTATCGCGTTCAGTCGAATACATATTTTCACCAGGCACGGGCGGAGTAGGGTGGACGCAGTAAAGCTGGATCAGTTTTCCGGAAGGCAGTTTAAGCTTGGTTTTAATGGAAGGAATCTCTTCATCAACCAGATAGCGGACTTCGTGATCGACCAATTCCAGCTTGGAATACAGCAGCATACCATACGTGTTGTCGATTGGAATCAGGACCTGATGCGGATAATCTTTCGCCAGATCCTTTGTTCCCTCATGCCAATACGCATCGGTTTCAAGCAGCAATATCACATCCGGATTGTTCCTTTTCAGCATCTGCATGCAACCCGCAGTATTTTTATTATCCTGAAAAACATTGGAAGAAATGATGCTGATCTTATTCGCTTCGTCCACCGATTGCGCTTTCAGCAGGGCTTTTTTTGCAAAAAGTGTGAAAGGAAATATCTGATAAACCAAATAAAACGCATTTGCAGCGATGATCGCGGTAAATACGATATCGAATGTAGATTGGATCGGGAAAAAAGCAATGTGAAGAATCAGCACGAGCAGATTCAGAAACAGCTTCTGCAACCTGGGATATTCGAAAACACGGAATGCCCAGAAGTCGTTGCGTATCAGGGGAATAATGGAAAACAGGACGATGATCCCACCGAAGATTTCCAATGCGTATTTAAAAGAGAGCATTTGCAGTTAAGCAATATTGACGGCGAATAATTTGCTAAATATCGTTTTTAATTGGCCACAAACAAATTGTTGGCATCTCAATGTGCACTTGAAAAATCTTTTTTAACGCACAAGCAATTTCACGGTCGAGCTTGTGTTCCCGGCTTGCAGCTTGATAAAATGATAGCCTGCCACGCTTTCCGGAATTTGCATAACCGCCTCTTTCTGTTGTGAAAGCTGCTGGTTACTAACCGATTGTCCGTTCGAATTGATCAACGACAATGTGCCGCCAGCCGGTTTCTTCAAATGAACAGTTAATGATTGGCCTTTTTGGACCGGATTTGGAAAAACTGTAAACATTGATTCGTCTGCCGGTTCGACACCCGTAATGACCGGCGTTTCAATTTCTGCATAACCATAGTCCACAGATTCCGAAAGCGCACTTACTGCTTTCAAACGGAAACTTGTTTTTCCTGATCCTGACACACTTTTGTCTGTAATGCTTACGGTTGCGCTGTCCAGGCGTGCAATTGTTTTGTACGAACTTTCATTCGCCAGCTTTCTTTCCATAACATAATAAGAAGCAGATGGGACTTTTTCCCAAACAAGCACAACATCGCCGCCGGCTTCCTGCACTGCTGCTAGCTTGGGAGTCAGCAAAGCCTGACCGATGGGCACCTCAAAAAACGTTAACGCGCGCATGCCAAGCTTGTTTGTAATAAATGGTCCGTTTAATGGATAATAGGGCCCGTCAACAGGCGTGTACATCGGCATCAAATCGAGCGTATTGGCGTTTTGAGGAACTTTCAGTTCTAAAATAATGCGGTTTCCTTCTGCCTTACCGGATGCCACCGAGCCGGATTGACCATTGAAATAAAAGAAGTCTTTCATATCCAGTGTCGCATTGTTATTGGCAACATAAGCTTCCGGATAAATCAGCTCTTGACCTTCGTCGAATGCGATGACAACCTTCGTTCTTTCCGCATTTTGGTAAAAAACCTTTCTGACATTGGGCGAGTTAATGTTGGCAGTATCTTTCAGATCGTAGAAATCGCGCTCCATCAAGCGTGAAAGTTCAATTCCACCTTGCCTGTTGCCTTCCCGGCCATAATGCAGGCCGTCAAATTCCTTCGTGCCGACTGTCGCCAGTGAACGCAAATCAGGATAAATGTCGGGAAGCCGGCGCTGGTAATCACGCACTTGTGCGCCCACAGGCGAAGGATAATAAATAACGTCGATCTGGAAAACATAGATTTTGTCCAGACTGGGCAGGTCCATTTTCAGGTTTTTACGCAACAGGTCAAAATATCCCCACCAGTTTCCACCCTCATGATAAGCCTCCGTTTCACCCTGACGGAAAATATATGCTTTCACATCATTAGCGAGCCCTGCCTTTTGCAAACGGTAAAGCATTCGCCCATAACCATTGTTCAGATCGGCCGGGTTGCTTTCCGTGCGCTGAGCATGTCCGGATGCCGAAGACCAGTGAAAACCTGCATGAATAAGGCAATTGGGGATTCCGGATCGCTGGCTGAGCCTTTTTTGAATTTCGAGGCCCATTGTTCCAACGCCATTTTCATAGGCTTTCTGATTGGAAAACGCCCATAATGTGTCGGCCGGATTGTAAGGATTCGTGTTGAGGTTCTCAGTTATTTTGCCAAAAGTGCGGCAGTAACGGCTCGTGTCGGACTCTGTGAAAAATCCTGTAGAATTGGATTGGCCGGACAAAACGTAAACATCACCGCTTACAACATGCTGCCGTTCCACGATCAATGTAGAGTCTTTTTGTTTGCACAAATAAATCTTGAAACCGTAATCAGCAAGCTCAGCCTGAATTTTTGCCTCGGTCGCGAATGTGCCGATTCCTTTGCTGTTATACTGGATTGGTGATCTGAAATATTGTTGAACTAAATTGTTTCGCAGCACCTGCACGGACACATAATCAAAGCCGGCCGCATCCACAAATCCGGCGATGGGAACATTTGATTGGTTTTGCTGATTGCGGGGATAAAGCTGTAAATCCTGCGGAAGCTTGTTGAAAACGACCGAATTAAAGCGTTGTGCGTGGATATTAGAAATTGTGAAAGCGCTTATTAAGAGAGCAATAAGCCAAAATTTGGTGTGCAAGAACTTCACAGGCAACTACTTATTTGGATAGGGAGATATGCAAATATAGTAGTTGCGCGATGCAATCGTAACCGTGAAGTAATTAATATTCAAGTTTTTACTTGCCCAATGTAACCGGGCCAACACCTTCTACTGTAATCTTTACCGGATTGATTTCACCTTTGTCATTGAAGGTCATTTCATCAATGCACGTCTCACGGTGATTGCCGTCCGTTTCGGTCAGCGGGCGTCGGTGATAGACGATAAAATAGCGGTCCTTGCCAGGAATCTGAATGATGGAATGATGTCCTGCGCCGGTTGCCACTTTTGGATCTTGCTGCAAAATTTTACCAACACGCTTAAATGGCCCGAAAGGAGAGTCCGCAACGGCATAAGCAACAGAATAATTGGGTCCTGTCCAGCCGCCTTCTGACCACATGAAATAATATTTACCGTTTCTGATAAACATGAACGGGCCTTCAACATAGTTTTCCGGCGTTATTTCACGGAAGATTTTGCCATCCTCGAAAGGGATGAAGCCAGTGAAATCGTTATTCAGCTTGGCAACATTGCAATGTTTCCATCCGCCGTAAAATAAGTAATGCTGGCCGTCCTTATCCTTGAAAACGAACTGGTCAATCGGCTGGGCGCCATTGTGAAATTTGTCGATCAATGGTTTTCCAAGATGATCTTTGAAAGGGCCTTCCGGACTGTCAGAAACGGCGACGCCGATCCCACCTTTTTCATTGTCATTTTGAATGTCATTAGCGCCGAAAAACAAATAGTATTTTTTGTCTTTCTCAATAATCGAAGGTGCCCAAACAGCACGCTTAGCCCATTTAATGGCTGCTGTGTCCAGGATAGCAGGGTGCTTTTTCCAGGTTAGCAAATCCTCTGAAAGAAAATGCATCAAGGAAAACCTGCTTTTCGTAAGGCGCTGAGAATGTTGGGTAAATGTAAAATTTGTTATTAAAAATGATGCCTTCCGGATCAGCATACCAGCCAGGGAAAACGGGATTTCCAGCGGTTTTCTGAATGGTTTGAGCAAATGAGCCGTAACTCACTGAGAGCAATGCGAGAATTAGAAAGTGCTTTTTCATTGAAATCATGCGAAGAATTGAACTGGGCGAAGTTCTGCATTTTTGCCCAATTAATATGCTTCTCCTGCTCCTCCGCCACCAAAATTACCGCCTCCCAATTCAACACTGCCTGTTTCCTGCGGCGCCTGACCCAAATGCTGGGCAACCAAAATCGCTTCCAGATTTGGCAGACTGCGCTTTCCTTCCTGCTCGTCGGACAAGCCATGCTTTGGATTGCTCAGATATTTGATCAGTGAAACAGACAAAATAATCAGAATCATGCCTAGAACGCCAAGCCATTGAGCAATGGTTAGGACACCGAAATAATGTCTGAATGTGTAAATCGAGAATGCTAATGAAATTAAACCGACGATGAGTAAAATGCGGTCCTTCTTACGCAGGCCGAAGAAAATGTAAATGGCCGGAATGCTTAGTGTGAAAATATAAAACAGCGTCGCAAAAGGAATTTGTGGAGAAAATGGAAGCGTAACGTCGCTTAGCAACGCATTTCCCTCACGCACAACGAGATAATTTCCGCTCAAATAGAATGTTGCAAGTGCTAAAATCTCAATCAGCTTGGTGCAACGGCGATAATAAGTGCTTTTATCCTTGACAATGATTAGATAAACAGCAACTGAAAGAATCATGATGGCAAACGGCAAAAGTGCTTTTCCCAATGGAAATTTCATCATCAAATTACCAACCAGCCCCATTAGCAGCAAAAATGCGCCAGCGGCGGTGAGCATATCGGCGTAACGCAATGTGGCCGCAAAGGCAAAGGCAAAGAAAATAATGCAATACTGCCAGACAGCGAGGTTATCAAACAGGGAAAGGAATGGAATAACGGCAGCGCCCATTGCACTGTAAAGCAACGCGTTATCGACGCCTGAATGATAAAGCCTCTTTGTTTTGATCAACTTTTCGAGGAAAAAAATGAAGCCAACCATACATAAAAGGCTGACAATCGAAATGCTTCCTTCGGAGCTGTTGCCTAGCAGGAAAAGGGAGACAAATCCTGAGGCAAAAGAGCATGCGATCAAGGTGAAAATGAACAGGCCGATTTTGACAAAAATGCCTGGCCTGTAAAATTGTTGTGGGAAGCTTTGCTCAATGGCTGTAAATTGCTCGTTTGTGATCAGCTTCTTTTCGAGCCAAGCTTCGGACGTGCTCAAAATATGTAAATGGTCGATCCAGGTTGAATTATAGGCCTTTTTCATTTTTTGATTCCCAGGAATTTTTTAAAGTTGAGGAGAAAATAAATCACGCCGATGCTGGTAAACAGGAAATAGAATGTTCCTAAGATGGTTGCAGCCTCTGTTGCCCCGAGCGTGGAAAAGATCAGATAAGTGAAGATAATGTAGGCGTAGACAACGCCCATGAGCAGAAAAATTAACGATTGCGCAGATCTTGCGCGCAGGATGAAAAATGCAGAGAGCAGGACACCAACCAATATATAACCAAATTGCGCCTTGTCGTCAAACATTCCGGCGAGGCAAGCGACCATGGCCAGATTTCCGCCCAGGAAAATATATGTAAAGGAAAAGTGTGCTTTGATTGCCTGCTTGACGGAAGCCCAGCCAACGGCGCATAACACGCAACCCAGAATCACCGCAGTGCCGAGTAACCGGTTCTCTGTAAAATCATTTTCGGAAAGGATCGAAAGTGGTGCAACTGTAAGCCCAAGCCAAGAGGCCAGTCCCGTCACAGCCATTGAAAGAGCTCCGCGGTGGTCAAAGCGGTAAGCACAGTAAAAGAAAATAATGGTGGGAATAATGATGGCCAGCCCGTAACGGGTACCGAAAACGTTGTATTGAAATTGAAGATAACCTTCCATAGTAAGGAAAGTCGTGCAGCCTAATAACAGGATATAATCGGCTAGCTTTTTTGGATTTTTGACCTCAGCATGACTATAAGGAAGTGCATGCTTGTAAGTGTAATAAAAGCACCAGGCGGTGAGTGCCGCAATGAGCGCAATGATGACCTGATGCCCAATGGTGTCAATGTTTTCGTAAATGATAACGCCTAAGCCCGAGCCAAAAAGCACGATTCCTAAATAAAGAATGGACCGAAGCTCCCAATGCAGGGAAAATGGTTTGTTATCCTCATATTCAGCGATTAATGCTGCTTGTTCTTTTGGAATAATGCCTTTATTGACAAAGGCTTGCAGGATTGTCTGGATGTTCATGCAGTGGATAAGAGGGATGAGTAGACGGGCAAATTAAGGACAATGCGGGCAACATTTGTTCTTAATTATTTAACGGAATATCCAGGCTATCTTGCGGTTTTCGCTAAAAGCGCAGTGTAAAATTTTCCTTAACCTGCTCTTTTCTGAAAAACACAAGTCCTACCCAAAACAAATCAACCGTGAGCGTAACCTGAGGATGTTTTTTGATAAATTCCCAAGCCTGCGTCATTTCCTCCGACCAATAAATGTCATCGAAAATAAAGACTGAATCATTATGCGCGTAGGGAAGGCAATCCTCAAAATAACGGACCGTTGGCTCATAACGGTGGTTGGCGTCAAAATATGCAAAATCGATGCTGGGGGCCAATTTGCTTAATGTCTGCGGCAATGTTTCATCAATGTTGCCGAGCACAATGTCGATGTTCTCAGCGCCGAGCTGCTGAAAGTTCTTCTTTGCAATTTCCGCAGTCTGCGGGCATCCTTCGAATGTGATAATCTGCGCATCGGGCTTTGCTTTGGAAAGATATAATGTTGTCAGGCCCAAAGATGTGCCCAGTTCCAAAATAGTCCGTGGCTGGAAGCGCTGCACTAATCTGTTAAACAGCTTGCCGAATTTCTCCGGTTTTTCAGCATTCTTTGCAATGGTGCCAATCTTTCTCAGATTCGATTTATTGATCCGAGAACCAGCTCCCAAATCCAGAATATTGATCTTTTCCTGTGATTGAAGTAATGTTTTTCTCAGGGTTTTCAGCGCAGCGTAATCTGGATTTTTATCTTTTTTTGCCGCAATAACCTGCGTGTAAAGGTCGAAAATGAAAGGAGAATGTATGGAATGCTCGTTTCCGGAGCGAAACAAATACTTGAAATAGGCTGCAATCAATGGTAAAATATTTAGGAAAACGAAGCAGAAGACCGTCGCTGCTCGAAAATCAATTCATTCGATACGGCGCAACGAGAGAAAATGCAGGAATTACCACGCGGAATTGACGACCGTCGAGCACACGTTCCATTAAATACGTCCCTGCCATTTTGCCCAGATCCGTGCGGAGGTTGCATCCCGAAACATAGTCATGCACATCGCCTGGTTCCAAAATCGGCTGCAAGCCCACAATCCCGGCTCCTTCCACTTCTCTGACCGTCCCGTTCGCATCGTAAATCAGCCAATGTCTTCGCAAAAGCTTCACAGTGTGCTCACTATGGTTCTCGATCAGGATTTTGTAAGTAAAAACATAATGGTCCTGTCCCGGGTTGGAATAGTCGGGTTGATACTCAGTTAATACGGTGACTTTCACACCATCTGTCACTTTGGAAACCATATAGTTTGAGGGTGTTTTGGGCGTTTTGCAATGGTTGCAGATGTAGGCTCAGCAAGTGTTGCATCATTTCTGCTAAAACGAAAATAACAATCAATTACTGATAAAACCAAAACAAAATAATATAATTTGGGTTTCGAATTAAATTCAATGAGATGGACGTAAAAATAGAGCAATCGTGGAAGGAAAGGCTGGAACCGGAATTTGAAAAACCGTATTTCACTGAGGTTGTGAACTTTGTGAAAGGAGAGTATAGCACGAAGCAGATATTTCCGCCAGCGAAGCAAATCTTCAACGCATTCAATTACTGCAGTTTCGACACGTGTCGCGTTGTGATATTAGGACAGGATCCTTACCACGGATTCGGGCAGGCGAACGGCCTGTGTTTTTCTGTGAACGACGGCGTGCGCATTCCGCCGTCGCTGGTTAATATTTTTAAGGAAATTCATGACGACCTCGGCAAGCCAATTCCTAAAACGGGCAATCTGGAAAGGTGGGCGAAGCAAGGTGTTTTGCTTTTGAATGCAACATTAACCGTAGAAAGCGGCAAAGCCGGATCACATCAAAACAAGGGTTGGGAGCGGTTCACGGACGCTGTTATCAAATGTGTTTCCGATGAAAAGGAAAATGTGGTTTTTATGCTTTGGGGCCGCTATGCGCAGGATAAAGGCAGCATAATCAATGCGAATAAACATTATGTACTGAAATCAAAACATCCGTCGCCAATGTCTGCCAATGGTGGTGGCTGGTTTGGAAATGGTCATTTCAGTAAGGCCAACGCTTATCTGGAAAGTAAAGGAATGGAGCCGATTGAGTGGTAGGCACAAAAAAAAGAGTCGGGATGCCCGGCTCTTTTAAGATTTTCACTCCTATTACTATTGTAAATTACTTTTCAATGTTGGAATTCATTTCCAAAACATTGTCCCAATGTGCTTGATTTGCTTCTACAAATTGTTTGCGATCTGCG
This sequence comes from Dyadobacter sp. AC419, assembly GCF_979253085.1. NCBI lineage: Bacteria > Pseudomonadati > Bacteroidota > Cytophagia > Cytophagales > Spirosomataceae > Dyadobacter > Dyadobacter sp. AC419. Next base: position 220,921 of record NZ_CEEDCD010000020.1, read on the forward strand.
TTGGCTGCATATTGTTGCGCGCCTTCCTTAGTTCTGAAAGTAAGATAATGGATCACATCAAACTGATTTTCACTTCCTTCTGCTTTCTGAACGTGTCCCGCTGAATAAGCAACCACGTCTTTCACTGCATTTTTCATCAAAGCAAAGTCACGCAAATGTTTTTCTACTTCTTCGTTTGATGTGCCTGGTTTGAATTTGATGCAAACTACGCGCTGAATTTCAGCTGGTTTGTGAGGCACATACGCTCCGTAGATGACAAGCATAAAAACGCATAAAGCAAATACGGGCACAAAATATCCTAATGTTTTATTTCTGGTCTTCATTATTTCGAATTCTATTGAATCAAATTTATTTATGAATACAAAGTTAAAACATTAATTATTAATTGTACTATTTGTATATTAAATATAAATAATTTTGATTTTATAGCATTTGGCAGAATGGATGCTAAGTGTGCGATTGAAACGCGAAACATTATTTTGTCCTTACGTAGAGCCCAATTTTTCCGATTCGTAGTTCTTAACATTTCAATTTCACGCTTCAAATGGCATTTTTTGTCAAATCAGAATTTTTTGATTTGATAAACCGATGTAACCGTTACTTTTTTTGCATGAGACCGTATAAAGTGTTCATACGAGCAAAAACGCTCTTCGAAATTTTATATGGAAGTAAATTTTGGTTGGAAAAAATATTTTTGGCAAAAATATTGCTTTTAAAGCTGTTATGCCCAAAAGTTGTGGTCGTAGCCATGCTTTTTTCATCATTCAACCCACCTCAACCCGAGTGGGGATTTTGGGCACATAAGCGGATTAACCGGCTGGCCGTCTTCCGCTTGCCACCAGAAATGCAGGTTTTTTACAAAAGAAACATTGACTTCATTACCGAAAATGCTGTCAACCCGGACCGGAGACGTTACGCAGTCGTTGGCGAAGCGGAGAGACATTTTATTGACCTGGACGTTTATGGCGACAGTGCACTTTACAAGTTGCCGAAATTCTGGAGCGAGGCGATCAAACGCATGGGCGAAGACAGTTTGCGCAAACACGGCATTGTTCCCTGGCACATTCAGATCGGCGCTTATCAGCTCACAGAAGCATTAAAAGCCAAAGATCCCAAACGCATTTTGCGGCTCTCGGCGGATCTGGGTCATTACATTGCAGACGCGCATGTTCCATTGCACACGACCAGGAATTACAACGGCCAGCTTACAAACCAGCGCGGAATTCACGCATTTTGGGAGTCGCGGTTGCCGGAGTTATTCGCGCAGGATTATGATTTGTGGATCGGGCAGGCACATTATCAGGATAATATTGCAACGCTCGCCTGGGAAACGGTCAGGGATTCGCATGCTGCAATGGATTCCGTCTTATCATTTGAAAAACGGTTAACTGATGATTTTCCTGCGAATAAGAAATACAGCTATGAATTGCGAAACAACATTCTTACACGGAGTTACTCGCTTGAATTTTCAACCAAATATCATGAAACGCTGGATCATCAGGTGGAGCGGCGGATGAAAGCGTCTGTGAAAATGGTGGCGGATGTTTGGTTTACATGCTGGATCAATGCAGGCCAGCCGGATCTGGGGAGTATGCAAGACTTTTCGTTAAGTGAAAGTGACAAACAAGAGGAGCAGGCGGAAAGCCAATCCTGGCTTCAAAAACTTTTCAAGATCAGACCTGAAAATGATGATTAACTATTCGAAGTCAGAACTTTGACAGTTACCAGCAACTGGCCGGTGTGCCGCTGCGTATGCTCGGCCGCGTGAAAAAGCAAGCCTAAATGTGTGGACGGGACCATAGCCCTTCCCACATAACGAATCTCGGCGAGCGTGGCCGGATCGGTGTGTTTTAATTGGCTTAATGCAATCAGGATTTGCGTATCAAATGCATCTAGTAAAGTGCGTAAGCTTATTTCCGGTTCGGGAATGCCTTCGCTTTTTAAATAGTTAAGCTGATTTTCTGTGAGTGATTCCTGCCTTGCGTAAGCGAAAAGCCGGTCGAGCACGCCGGTCAAATGTTGGAGATGAAATCCAATGGAAGCCACACCATAAGGGCGTTCCCACAGCAGATTTTCGGGAAAGTCAATCAGCGCGGCATGGATTTCCTCTTGCGCCTGCAAGAGTGCGTGCGCTACGGGTTGCAGCAGGTCTGCAATGTCAGAAAGTGGTCCGCGAAGCCAGACTTCCGGTTTTGGGTTGGTTTGCATACCGAAAAATAACAAAAAAAGGGACCTTTTTACAAGTCCCTTCTTCCAATTATATGTGTAACGCTTATTTAGCGATATCGATCTGAACCGGTTTTCCTTTGATCGTGTTGCCGTCCATTGCACGTAAAACCGCACGGGCATCACGCTCAGGAACGTCTACAAAAGTGAATTTGTCATAAATATCAATCGCACCGATCGTTTTTCCAGGAATGTTCGCTTCACCGGCAATGGCTCCCACGATATCTTTTGGCAAAATGTGATCTTTGCGACCAAGGCTCAGGAACAAACGGGTCATGCCTGCTTCCGGAGTTGCCGAACGTTTAGATTCGTCGCGGCCGCCTTCAAATCTTGGGCGTGACTCACCGCGTGCAGCTGGTGCGTAACGGTCGTTTCCGCGTGGAGCGCTTTCTCTGCGATCTCCAAACCGGCTTCCGCCTGATGAACGACGCTCAAATCTGTCGCTGCCGCCTTCTCTGCGTCCGTCGCGCTCGCCGCGTCTTTCTTCCCAGGCAAGGTTAGCATCAGCATATTCGTTTTTCTGAACGCCCATGATCTGCTTCGCCATGGCACCTACAACTTGCTCCGTAGAATAACCTGCGTGGTGCAACATTTCAAGCACATCGCCGAAAAGCTCCTGATCGTCACCTTCTTGGATAGACGCAGAAATGCTTTCAACAAAACGCGCTTTGCGAACGCCAACGATATCCTCATAAGAAGGAATTACGCCTTTTTCAATTTTTACTTTGGTAAAACTTTCAATGGTTTTCAAACGATATTTTTCATCGCGGGCAACCAGTGAGAATGCTTTTCCAGACAAGCCGGCACGACCTGTACGGCCGATACGGTGTACGTAATATTCTTCGTCCAATGGAATGTCGAAGTTGATCACACCATCCAATCCGCTCACGTCAATTCCACGTGCTGCAACATCCGTAGCCACAAGAATGGTTGTTACGCCCGCCTTGAATTTGCTCATTACATTGCTACGCTGCTGCTGGCGCAAATCGCCGTGAATTCCTTCGGAAGCATAACCTCTTAATTGAAGATCTTCAACGATTTCGTCCACTTTTCTTTTGGTATTACAAAAAACCAAAAGCGATTTCAATGGTGCATGTCAATCAGACGCGTCATTACTTCAACCTTAGCTTGTGGCTTCACTTCAAAGTAAAGCCTGCCCTCAATGTTCACGTTAGTCAACTCATTACGAACCACTTTGATCAAAATAGGATCAGTCTGGAAACGTTTTGTGATCGACATGATCGGCTTAGACATTGTTGCAGAGAACAAAATTGTCTGACGATCAGATGGCATATCTGCCAGAATGCTTTCGATGTCCTCACGGAAACCCATATCCAGCATTTCATCGGCTTCGTCAAGAACCATCATGCGTACTTCGTCGAATTTCAACGTTTTACGCTCCATGTGGTCCATTACACGGCCAGGCGTTCCTACAACAATGTGAACACCTTTTTTAAGGGAACGGATCTGACGGTCGATTGAATCACCACCGTAGATTGCTTCAATTCTCAAACCTCTAACATATCTTCGCCAAACGGCCAATTTCTTCGGAAACCTGCACCGCAAGCTCGCGGGTAGGGCATAGGATCAGTGCCTGAACGGCATTATTCGAGACATCAATTCTTTCCAATACAGGAATACCAAACGCGGCGGTTTTTCCGGTTCCTGTTTGTGCTTGTCCGATTACGTCAGATCCCTGCATTACTGCGGAGTAGCTTCCTGTGCCTGTATGGGTGAGGGTTTTGTAAAACCCATTTCAGTAAGGGCTTTAAGGATGTTTTCTGAGAGGCCAAGCTCTTCGAAAGTTTCGAAATTTTCAGTTGTCATTATATTTATTTTTGTATTAATTCTTGGGTAATAAAAAGATTGTCAAGTCGTTACGGTCATTTGAATGCTGCTGCGGATCGCCGGAACAGAAAACGTATCGTAGGTCAGCGGGCTCGATGGATTTGAAGTCAGAAACAATAAAATTGTCCCAAAACCTAAAAATTCAAAGCCAAATCGTAAACTAATTCAAAAGGGGATTGCGCAAAGCCCACCACAAACCATCCGTGGGGTCCTGCATGAGAACGGTGTGCCAACCAGGCGAATTTTAAAGGTTGGTAGCGGATCTAAAAAGTGCTAAACCGTGTAAGAAGCAGAGAGACAACGGATGTTCGTTCAAATTTTATGCAAAAGTAAGGATAACTTTCGAAATTACAATACTGAGGCAAAAGTAATTGTAATATTTCGGGAAATGAAAAGTCTGACCGGCTTGCGCCAGCCAGACCGCTTCTGGTTAGGTTTGTTATGAAAAAACCTGTTGAACGTCTGTATACGGAAAAGTACAGGCGTCGGAAACACCTTTAAAGACAACCTTGCCATTTACGACATTCAGACCTTTGCGCAATTCCTCATTTGCCGCGCAAGCTTTCCGCCATCCGTTGTTGGCCAGCTGCAAAGCGTAAGGAAGTGTGGCATTGGTCAATGCGAGAGTAGAAGTGTATGGAACCGCGCCTGGCATGTTTGCAACGCAGTAATGCACCACGCCGTCCACTTCGTAAATAGGATCTTCGTGTGTGGTTGCTTTGGATGTTTCAAAGCATCCTCCCTGATCAATGGCCACGTCCACCATAACAGTTCCGGGTTTCATTAATTTGAGCATATCGCGTGTAATGAGCGATGGCGCCTTAGCACCGGGATCAGCACACCGCCGATAATCAGGTTCGTACTTTTGATCAGCTCACGGATATTGTATTCGTTGGACATTACCGTGTCCACATTCGCTGGCATAATGTCTTCCAGATATCTTAATCTTGGCAAACTAATGTCAACGATTGTAACATTAGCGCCAAGTCCGGCAGCCATTTTTGCAGCTTGCGTTCCAACGATCCCGCCGCCCAGCACAAGGACATTCGCAGGCTTAACCCCGGCAACGCCTCCAAGCAGAATTCCAAAACCGCCCATTGGTTTTTCCAGATATTTTGCTCCTTCCTGAATGGCCATTCTTCCTGCAACTTCACTCATTGGAACAAGCAAAGGAAGGCTTCTGTCTGTTTTCTCGACCGTTTCGTAAGCCAGACAAACCGCATTGCGTTCGATCATAGCATGAGTCAGTTGCTCCGAAGATGCGAAGTGAAAGTAAGTGAATAGCAGCTGATCTTCTTTAATAAGGCTGTATTCGCTTTCAATTGGCTCTTTTACTTTGATGATCATTTCTGCGGCAGCATAAACCTCACCGATGGTTGGCAAAATCACTGCACCCGCTAATGCATATTCTTCGTCGCTGAAACCGCTGCCTTTACCGGCTTGCTCCTGCACATAAACCGTATGTCCGTGCTTGCGAAACTCAGTTACACCAGCTGGCGTCACAGCCACGCGGTTTTCATTATTTTTAATTTCTTTGGGAACACCAATGATCATTGGAAGTGTCAGTTTTTGTGGTGTAGAGATTTAAATTCTTTGTAGTGAACAAAAGTACTTTTTGTAGAAAAAAGATACTATGCTCACCCGGAAGGACAGAAAAAAAAACTATTTTTGGTTATTAATGTAAGAAAAAGTTCGGCACATTATCTTCTCAGGAATGGCGGACAAATAAAAAATACTGTATGCAGCCTGACGTCACAGATCAGTAAAATACTCGAGTTCTTACAGCACGATTCCAAACTGACAATCAAAGAGATAGCAAGCCGCATTAATCTGTCGGTCACACCGGTGCACGAGCGCATCCGGAAACTTGAAAAGGAGGGGATCATTGACAAATATGTGTGCCTGATCAACCGCCGGAAATTGGGAAAAGCGCTTGTCGTTTATTGCAATGTCACATTGGATAAGCAGCGGAAAGAGAGCTTCGAAGATTTTAACCAAGCCATTGTAAAAATGAGCGAAGTGCTGGAATGTTCGGTTGTCTCGGGGAACTTCGATTACATGCTGAAAGTGGTTGTGGAAGATGCGGAAGCTTACAATCAATTTTACCAGCACAAACTTTCTGCCCTGAAAAGTGTGTTACACATCAGCAGTTATTTCGTAATTTCCGAAATCAAGTACACGACCGGGATTACAGTGAACTGACCTGCTTGCCGGATATTGTATTGATAATCCTGATATAAAGGCAACTAGCATTGCGAATTGCCAAAAGCCATATATAATGAATAAAAATTTCAAAGATGGTCTGAACCTGATGTCCAAGGTTACGCCGAAACGGGCATGGAACGCCATTCAAATATTAAGCAGCTATTTTTATTCAAAAGCAACAGGCAATCCGGTCCATTGGGGCATGCCCATTGCAATTTCCTTTGAACCCACCACTTCCTGTAATTTGCGCTGTCCGGAATGTCCCAGCGGCCTTCGCTCATTTACGCGCCCGACCGGCATGATGGAAGAAAAACTTTACAAGAAAACCATCGACGAACTTGCGGATACATTATTATATACTGATTTTTTACTTCCAGGGCGAGCCTTATCTGCATCCCAAATTCTTTGAACTCGTTCAGTATGCGCATGATAAAGGCATTTACACGGCAACGTCAACGAATGCACATTATCTGAACGACGAAAAGGCGCGGAAAACGGTTGAATCTGGCTTGGATCGTTTGATTATTTCTATTGACGGCACAACGCAGGATGTTTACCAGCAATATCGCATTGGCGGCAATCTGGAAAAGGTTTTGGAAGGAACGCGGAACATTATCAAGTGGAAAAAAGAATTGAAATCAGCCACCCCGCATGTGATTTTCCAATTTTTGGTGGTTAAGCCTAATGAGCATCAGATTGAAGAGGTGAAAAAACTGGCTGAGGAAATGGGCGTGGACGAAGTGGGATTGAAAACAGCGCAGATCTACGATTACGAAGAAGGTTCTGACCTGATCCCGACCATTGATAAATATTCCCGTTACGAGAAGGCCGAAAGCGGTCGCTATTCTATCAAAAACAAATTTGTAGACCATTGCTGGAAAATGTGGCACTCTTGTGTGATCACGTGGGATGGCGCTGTGGTGCCATGCTGCTTTGATAAGGATGCCGAATATCAGCTTGGAGACATGAAAAGGGAGACTTCCGCCAGCTTTGGAAAGGCAAGAAATATTCAGATTTCCGGGCATCGCTAATCCGGTCCCGCTCGGAGATAGAAATGTGTAAAAACTGCACCGAAGGAACGCAGGTCTGGGCGTGAAACACTTAGCTAAAACAGCTTTATTTTATTTTTAATTAAATAATAATGTGATTTAAATATTTGATATATAATGGTTTAAATCATTTATTTAAAACTCCGTGGAACATTTTTTGGTGAATTGCCCCGAATAATAGAAATTTGACCTTGGGTAACTCAAATGAATACATGGGCAAAGTAATTGCAATCGCAAACCAAAAGGGAGGAGTAGGGAAAACGACAACTGCTATTAATCTGGCGGCGAGTCTGGCCGCGTTGGAATTCCGCACACTGATCATCGACGCTGACCCGCAAGCCAATTCAACTTCGGGGCTTGGGTTTAATCCGCAGGAGATGGAAAACAGCATTTACGAATGCATGGTGGAGCAGGCCAAGACAGCGGATATTATTTTAGAGACCGATTTTCCGAATTTAAATTTATTACCCTCACACATTGATCTTGTAGGAGCGGAAATTGAGATGATTAACCTCAAAAACCGTGAGCAGCGCATGAAAGACGCGATTGCAGAGATCCGTGATGACTACGATTTTATTATCATCGATTGTTCGCCTTCACTCGGACTAATCACCATAAACAGCCCTACCGCCGCAGATTCAGTTATTATTCCGGTTCAATGTGAATATTTTGCATTGGAAGGATTGGGTAAACTGCTGAACACCATCACCATTATCCAGTCGAGGCTTAACACTGCATTGATCATTGAAGGCATTCTGCTGACTATGTACGATTTGCGCCTTCGGCTTTCCAACCAGGTTGTGAACGAGGTGACGAGCCATTTCGAATCACTCGTTTTTAACACCATTATTCCCGAAATGTACGCATCAGCGAAGCGCCCAGTTACGGAATTCCTGTCATGGCGCAGGATGCCGATAGCAAGGGAGCGGTGAGCTATTTAAATCTTGCCGGGAAATTCTCAGTAAAAATGGTCTGCTGTCCTCGGATAAACACCTGGGAGTGAACTGATAAATGATTTGAATAGCGAGAAAGCAATGGAGAACAGTAAAGCCAAAAAAATGACAGGATTAGGGAGAGGCCTAGGCGCGCTTCTTAGGATTCTGAAAAAGTAAATACGCACCGCACCAAGGAACGACCCTCGTCAACAGATGTTGTCGGCTCAATGAGCGAGATCGATGTAAGTCTCATTGAAGCGAATCCCTATCAGCCCCGCACCAATTTGATCAGGAATCATTGCAGGAACTTGCGGATTCCATTCGCGTGCAGGGCATTATCCAGCCCATCACGGTCAGGCAGCTTTCCGAAGACAGTTATCAGCTGATCTCCGGTGAAAGACGTTTGCAGGCTTCCCGGTCTATTGGAATGACCTCCATTCCGGCCTATATAGGACTGCGAATGATCAGCAAATGCTGGAAATGGCGCTTATTGAGAACATTCAGCGTGAAAATCTCAACTCTATCGAGATCGCGTTAAGTTATGAGCGTCTGATCCTGGAATGTAATCTTAAACAAGAAGAACTGGGTGTTCGTGTTGGTAAAAACCGCACGACAGTCAATAACTATATCCGCTTGCTGAAACTGCCGCCGGTGATCCAGGCAGCATTGCGCGACAACCAGATCAGCATGGGACACGCCCGCGCCATTATCACCATTAACAGCGATCAGAGTCAATTAAAGATTTTTAACAAAATAATTGAAGAGGGCTGGTCGGTACGAAAAGTGGAAGAGGAGGTCAGAAAGCTGGGAATGATGAGTAATATCTCGTTTGCGAGCAAAAAACAAGCAACAATTAATCAAGAAATTAAGTCGTTACAGTTTCAATTATCGTCCTTTTTCGGGGCTAAGGTTTCCGTAAAAAGTAACAATGATAACAAAGGTGAAATCAAGATTCCCTTTGCTTCTCAGGACGAACTGAAAAAGATTCTGGAAACACTGAAATTTAAATAAACTTGAAAAATTGGTTTGGGCTTGTCGTAATGTTAATGCTTTCCGCAAATGCGATAGCGCAAAATGTCCCAAAGGACGAGCATTAGAAAAGGAGAAGTGCAGATCATTTCGGCGGATAGCACGGTCGTTTCGGCAGCCGATTCGGTGAAGGGCTCAAATAAAAAGAAGAAGTTTATTCCGGTGCCGAAAACGGCGACAGAGACTTGCTTTGATCCCGGGCGGGCAGATTTATGACCCGCGATTACTGGAAGCTCCCGATCGTTTACATTGCATTCGGCGGAGGTTTGTACACTTTATTATCTGAACTCGATAAAATATCACGACTATCTGGATACTTACCAAAAGTTTCTATGAATCTGAATCCAAATAGTCCCAATTACGGAAATGTCAAACCAGGGTTAACACCGGATTCAACTAAGGCAATCAGAGTTCGTAATTTGTTGAATACAAACAGTGTTTACACAACCGTGACGAGATCAGAGCGGCGAGAGGAAAGAATTATTGGAGAAGAAACCGTGGTTTTTCGCTGATTGCTTCCGGACTTATTTTACACATTGTCCATCATTGAAGCCAATGTTGCGGCACATTTAAAGACATTGGATTTGTCTGAGGATTTGACTCTGCGCATTGAACCGAAGCTCGGATGCAACCCGCAATGCGGACGCCGACACCAGGTTTAAGACTGGTTTTTAACGTGAAATAGAAATTTAATACAGAATCAAATTTTAGCTTAATGAGGATTTTATTGTTGGGGTATGGCAAAATGGGCAAAACGATCGAGCGGATTGCGCTTGAAAGAGGACATTCAATCGTAGGGAAAATTCAGCATACGGAAACCGTTCGGAGATGGATGTGCTCAAACCTGCGGATGTAGATGTTGCCATTGAATTCAGTGCCCCCGAAGCTGCGTGTATCACAATATCACCTATTGTTTGAAAAAAGGCTGGCCCGTTGCTCAGCGGCACCACCGGCTGGCTCGAACACCGCGCCGAAATCGAAGATCTTTGTCTTGAACAGAATGGTGCTTTCTTCTATGCCAGCAATTACAGCATTGGCGTAAATCTTTTCTTCCGGCTCAACCGCCAGCTCGCACGACTCATGAATGGACAAGGTTACCAAAAGTCCATGACAGAAATTCACCACATTCATAAGCTGGATGCGCCAAGCGGCACCGCCATTACGCTTGCAGAAGGCATAGCAGCTGAAATGGAAGATGTACAAGGCTGGAAGCTGGCTCCATATGAGGAAGAAGGTTTCATTCAGATCAAATCTGAGCGGATGGGTGAGGTGCCCGGGACGCATATTGTGCGTTACGAATCAGAAGTTGACACCATTGAAATTTCACACACAGCACATAACCGCGCTGGATTTGCATTGGGGGCATTTGTTTCTGCCGAATGGTTGCCAGGCCGCACCGGTGTATTCGGAATGAATGACCTCCTTAAAAATCTGGATTAAACTCTTAACTATCAATTAGAACTTAGCATGGCTATTAATAAAGAAATGACCTCCCGCACCGTGGATACGCACAAGAAAAAGTCGCCGGTAAGGGAATGGTTTGATTCCATACTTTTTGCTGTTGTTGCTGCCACATTGATCAGATGGCTCTTTTTTGAAGCATTTACAATCCCGACGCCTTCGATGGAGAACAGCCTTTTGGTGGGCGATTTCCTTTTTGTGAGTAAGCTGCATTATGGAACGCGGACTCCAAAAACGCCATTGCAAGTTCCATTGACGCATCAGACGATCTGGGGAACCAACATTCCATCTTATTCGGATGCAATCCAGTTGCCTCAATACCAGGTTGCCAGGGTTTAGCGAAGTGAAGCGCGGTGATGTTGTCGTATTCAACTATCCGCCTGAGTTACAGCACCCGGTTGATTTGAAAACGAATTACATTAAGCGCTGCATGGGCATTCCCGGTGACAAGCTTGAAGTGAGGGACTTGCAGGTTTATGCCAACGGCGTTGCAGTTGAAAATCCAGTCAGGATGGAAAATGAATATTTCGTCGCGACTACAACTGCGGTTAATGAGGAAAAGGTTTTCAAAGAAAACGGCATTTCTGAATACAATGCTTACACGGAAAGCTTTAATGATACGATTCCTGCGAATGACCAAATGGGCTATTTGGTTTTCACAACCGTTGAAATTGCAGCAAAATTGAAGAGTTATGATTTTGTAAAAAACATCACATTGGTAAAATCACCAAAGGACATTAGTGAGCCAATGCTTTACCCAAACTCATCGCTATTCAAATGGAACCGCGATAATTACGGACCGATCGTTGTGCCGAAAGAAGGCGCAACTGTTCAGCTTACTCCGGAGAACATTGCTACTTACGGACCCGTTATCAAAAATTACGAAGGTTTGGAAGATGTCGTTTTGGAGGAAAAGGGAATAAAAGTTGCGGGTAAGGCGATTACCAGCTATACATTTAAGCAAGATTATTACTTCATGATGGGTGATAACCGCCATAACTCAGCAGATTCGCGTTATTGGGGTTTTGTTCCAATGGATCACATTGTTGGAAAAGCCGTATTTGTATGGATGTCGATTGATCCGAACCCGAGCAGCTTTTTCAGCAAAATCCGGTGGAGCCGTTTGTTCCGTGTGATCAATTAATATTTTCACAACCGAGGAAGAGAGGAGATGCACCGCATCTCCTCTCTTTTTGCATATTATATATAAATAAACATTATATAGTTGTTCGTATATTATTTTGTTTAGCGCTATATTGCCTTGAATTAATCCCTGCTTGGCCATGCCGCTAACTTTGTCACCTCAAAAGCCCACACACACCGAAACAAAAAAATCTGCAATTCGTGAATGGTTTGACTCCGTGCTGTTCGCCGTTGTTGCCGCTGTCCTGATCCGCTGGCTGGTTTTCAGCGCATTCGTTATTCCAACTCCTTCTATGGAAAACTCGCTGCTCGTGGGGGATTACTTGTTTGTAAGCAGACTTCATTACGGAACCACCACGCCCGTGACGCCGCTGCAAGTGCCGCTGACGCACCAGACGATCTGGGGCACGAGCATTCCTGCTTATCTGGATTGGATTCAGCTGCCGCAATATCGGCTTCCCGGCTTTACGGATGTGAAGCGTGGCGACGTGGTCGTTTTCAACCTTCCCGTTGAGCATCCGGACGCATATACAAAATACAGCACCGTTTTGCCCGACCTGCATCCGCACCCGCTAGACCTGCGTTCTAATTACATTAAAAGATGTGTTGCCATTGCTGGCGAGAAGCTGGAAGTGCGCGCCGGGCAGGTTTATATCAATGGCACAGCGCAAGTGAATGCGCCACGCATGCAGCAGGAATACTTTGTGTCTACAACAACGCCGGTAAATGAGCAGAATGTTTTTCTTAAAAACGGCATCACCGATTTTTCACAATTCACGGAAACATTCAGTGACACGATCCAGGCTAATGATGAGTTTGGCTACATTGTAAAAACCACAGCGACGCTTGTTGACAAACTTAAAACATTGGATTTTGTCAAAAGAGTGGAGCCGATTTTGTCGGGTAAGGGTTTGAAAGAGCCTTATCTTTTTCCTGCTTCGGACGTTTTGTATTGGAATAAGGATAATTATGGACCGATTGTGGTGCCGAAAAAAGGGCAGGCGGTTTCACTTACAGAAAACAATGTTGCCCTTTATGGAGAAGTAATCAAGAATTACGATCACAACGATGGGATTTCAATCGCCAACGGAAAAATCCTGCAACACGGGAAACCGCTGACGACTTACACATTCAAACAGGACTATTATTTCATGATGGGTGATAACCGGCATAATTCGGCCGATTCGCGTTACTGGGGTTTTGTTCCCAAAGATCACATTGTTGGAAAAGCAGTTTTCGTGTGGATGTCGCTGGATCCCAACCCGGTCAGTTTCTTTAATAAAATTCGCTGGGACCGGATTTTCCGGATTATCCAATAATGAAAAGGCATCCGGGATATTCCCGGATGCCTTTTCATTTACTATAAACTTGCTATGTTAGTCCTCTTGCGAGAAGATCAATGCCGTATAAGGCGGGATCTGCAATGCAGCGTGAACAGGCAGATTATCAAATTCACCATCCATCGTTTCCACATCGAAAACACCCAGATGCGAGAATTCCGGATCATATTGCTCATTATCGCTATTGAAGCGAAGATTCCATTTCCCAGCTCTTGGGAAGCCAACTTTGTAGTCGTGGAATGTTTCGGTTGAGAAATTAAGCACAACCACCACGCTGTCTTTTGGCCCTCCATCCACCCAGCGGTGCATAATGATCACTTTCTTTTCATTATCCACGCGGATGATCTCAGCATTCTGGCCTTGTAAGCCGCGGGTTACGCCGAACCAGTTGCGACGCAAATGAATCATATCGCGGTGCAGATTGGCAAAGCCACTGAATTTTTCAAGTCTTGTCCAATCGATAGGATCGCTGTCGGAGAACCATTTGTCTTCCAGTAAAGGCTGTCCTTGGAAAATCATCGGAATACCCGGAGAAGTCAACACAAGCGCCACGCCTAATGCCGCGCGTTTTTTGGAATACCAGTTATTAACGTCCCCATCGGCAATCTCTTCCGCAACACGCGCCTGGCCATTGGAAACCTCGTCATGCGATTCTGTGTAAATAATGCGTTGGAAAGCATCACCATTATAGCGTTTTGAAATCGCTTCCACCACCGCATTCATATCGCGGTCTTGGTCATTTTGCGTAATGATCGCATCACGGATCGTATGGACAAATTTCGCATCCCACTGTGATCCGTAACCCAGTCCGCCGTCAGCAACTGCATTCGTGATAAAGTCCAATGAATGCATATCCTCCGCAATGGTGATGCGGTTAGGGAATTGTTCACGAATATCTGTGTTGATCCATTGCATTAACGAAATGCCTTCTGGTATGTCGTTGCCCGGATTCCCATCCGCTTTCACATTTCTGATATAAGGCACCATGTCCATGCGCAAGCCATCCACGCGATATTCGCGCAGCCACATCATCGCATTGTTATGAATGTATTGTCTTACTTCGCCGCGTCCGTAATCTGGTCGGGTGCTGCCCCAGGGCGTTTCTGCACGCCAGTCATTGTAAAAGTAAATGCCGCCGCCGTCGTTTTCCTGCCAACCGTCAAATTGCCAGATATCGAGGTCTGATGGTCCAAAGTGATTGTAAACCACATCCAGAATAACCGCCAAACCAGCTTCGTGAGCCGCTTTAACGAATGCTTTTAACCCGTCAGGTCCGCCGTAATCTGATTCAATTGCAAATGGGTTTGCGGGATTATATCCCCACGAACGCGATCCTGGAAACTCAGAACAGGGCATTAATTCAACAGCGTTAAATCCCATTTCTTTCAAGTAAGGAATTTTCTCAATTGCCGTATATAATGTGCCGATCTGGTCTTTATCCTTCGCATTGAAAGTGCCTACGTGAAGCTCATAAATTACGAGTTCGTGCCAGCTTGGGATTTGATATGAAACATCCTGCCAATCGAAACTTGCGTGATTGTAAACAATGCAATTTCCCGCAGAATTGGTCATTTGCAGCGCATAAGGGTCGTTTCTATGCAATGTGCCGGCAGGCGTTTGTAAAACAAATTTATATTCGTCGCCTTCTTTTGAATTTTCAACTAATGCACCCCAATGGCCATTTTCTTCTGGTTGCAGTGGATTTGCATCTTCTTTCCAATCATTAAAACTTCCAACCACAGAAACTGATTCTGCATGTGGTGCCCATACTCTATAATAAACGCCTTCGGGGTAGCAAGTGGCCCCCATTCCTTCAAAATTCTGAACTTGTTCTGTTTCAGCGGTCTGTAAATTATCCATATTCCCTTAGAGGATTATTATTTTTTTTGATATATCTTCATTACGTATATAGGCAAATCGCATGCCACTAAAAACACACTATCATGTCCGAGTTAACAGAGCAGGAAAAGATCTGCGCGCTTGCGTTGATCCACACAACAGGCGTAGGGGCCGTAACAGTACGGCAGCTCATTGGTCAGTGCGGAGGAGCTGACAAAGTTTTTCAAGCCGATTACAGAAAGCTCATCAGCATTCCGGGCGTTGGCGACAAGGTCGTAAGGGCCATTTTGAGGAAAGAAGCACTTGAACTTGCCGAGCAAGAATATACAAGCTGCACCAGCACGGGGACCAATCTTCACTTTTTCACGGACAGCACTTATCCCGCCCGACTCAAATCTTTATACGATTCACCGATTGTCCTTTATTCCCGCGGGAACTTTGATTTCAATGCCAGCCGAAGTGTCGGCATTGTAGGAACGCGGGAGGTCAGTGATTATGGCAAATCGGTTACCGAAACCATTATTAAGGAATTGGAACCCTACGGAACACTGGTCGTCAGCGGGCTGGCCTATGGCGTTGACATATCTGCGCACCGTGCTTGCCTCAAACACAATTTGCCGACAATTGGCGTTATGGCAAGCGGCCTCGACGTCATTTATCCTTCTGCGCACAAGCGCACAGCGAGCGAAATGTTAGAAAATGGCGGGCTGGTAACTGAAAATGCATTGGCGACCAAACCGGATTTTATGAGATTTCCTGCGCGAAACCGAATCATTGCAGGCCTTAGCGATGTTACTATTGTTGTAGAGTCGGCGCGAAAAGGGGGAAGTTTGATTACCGTTGAATTTGCCCAAAATTATCACCGCGATGTTTATGCAGTTCCCGGAATGCTCGGCAGCGTGCATTCGGAGGGCTGTAATTTTCTGATACGGGATAATAAGGCGTCAATTTTTACTTCCGTGGAAGATATGGCTACGGCAATGGGCTGGCATTTGCAAGCTGAGGAACCTAAGATGGCGCCGGCCGTTCAGATGCAGACCAATTTTGAAGGTTTTACCCAGGATGAAGGGCAGATATTATCGCTGCTCAGGCAAAAAGGCACCATGCAGATCGACGAGCTTTCGTGGCAGTCCGGGATGCATTTTAACAAGCTGGCGGCTTTATTGTTGAATCTTGAATTTCAGGGAATGGTCCGGTCGCTGCCCGGCAAAAAGTATGGATTAATTTAAATGCATGAGTAAAAGTCTTATTCAGATTATTAAGGAAGGGGAGGGGCTGACCACCGAATTCAAAAGAACGATCGACAGCGCATTCAAAATTGCAAAAACAATCGTGTCTTTTGCAAACACCTCGGGTGGTAATTTGCTGATCGGCATCGCGGACTCGGGTGCGATATCGGGTGTGCAATCAGAACTTCATGAGCTTAAAAAATTGGAAACCGCAACTTCCAGACTGATTGAACCAAGCGTCACGATCCACATTAAATCTGTGCTGATCGATGGATCAAAAGTGCTGCAAGTTAGTGTTGACGAAAGTGCGGACAAGCCACATTATGCGGTTAATGAGAAGGATCTGCGCATCATTTACATTCGGGCGAAGGACAAAAGCATTCCGATTCCGAGGTTGCTGATGCAAGGGGAACCTGATGCGGATCTGGATAAACTGCTGGCTTCGAGACATGTGAAAACATTGATCACTTATCTTCGAGAGCAGGATGCCATTACCGCAAAATCTTTTTCAAGAATGATCAACATTTCGGAGAAAAGGGCAGAACGAATGCTGCATGATCTGGCCGAAAAGCAAGTGCTTTTGAAGATCTCGAAAAATAAGCCCGAAGCATTTAGCTTGAAATGGGCAAAATAAAAAAAGGCTGGTCATGTGCACGAAGCACCATAACCAGCCTTTTTTTATTGCGCTATTATTAATTAATGCCCACAAGTTCCAATTCAAAGATCAGATCCTGACCTGCCAGTGGATGGTTCGCATCAAGGATCACATATTGCTCAGTAACCTCTTTTACAACAACAGGAATAACCTGTCCGCCATCCTGGTGCATGTTCAGCGTGCCGCCCACTTCCAAAGGAATGTCAGCAGGGATTTGTGACCGCTCAAAATTGATCACCATATCTTCGTTCACAGGGCCGTATGCTTCTGCATTCGGGATGTGAATGGTTTTTTTATCACCGATCTCCATGCCCGTTACGCCGTCATCGAAACCTTTGATCACCTGGCCGCTTCCTAATGTGAAATTGAGCGGATCACGTCCTTCCGAAGAATCAAAAAGTTGTCCGTCTGTCAAAGTTCCTTTGTAATGAACTTGTACATTGTCTCCTGCCTGCGCCTGCTTCATCTTATTATATGTAAATGGTTAAACATATCTTACTTACAGCAAAGGTTACGCTGCGTTCGGATTACTAAATTAATATGCCCGGGCGAAAACAACTCTTCCCGCCGAAGGCTTACCTGAATAAATACAAACACCGGATTCCTGCTCTTGATTCAACGGAATGCAGCGGATTGTGGCTTTTGTCTCTTCCTTGATCTTTTCTTCGGTCTCGGAAGTGCCATCCCAATGCGCCAGAATAAACCCGCCCTTGCCATCAAGCACCTGATTAAATTCTTCAAACGAATCCACTTTCGAGGTGTTCTCGTCACGGAATGCAAGCGCCTTGTTATAAATCGATTCCTGAATGTTGTCGAGAAGCGATTGGATGAATTCTGCAATGCCGTCCAAAGATACTGTTTCCTTGGTTTTGGTGTCGCGCCGCGCCACTTCCACAGTTCCGTTTTCCAAATCGCGGGCACCCATAGCAAGTCTTACCGGAACACCTTTCAATTCATATTCGGCAAATTTATAGCCTGGCTTGTATGCATCGCTGTTATCAAATTTCACGCTGATGCCCAACTTTTTAAGCTGCTTCGTAATTTCACCGGCCTTCTCAGAAATCAAAGCCAGCTGTTCGTCATTTTTATAAATCGGAACGATCACCACCTGGATAGGCGCCAGTTTTGGAGGCAACACCAGTCCGCTGTCATCCGAATGTGCCATAATCAAAGCACCCATCAAACGTGTGCTTACGCCCCAGGAAGTTCCCCAAACATATTCCAGCTTGCCATCCTTATCCTGAAATTTCACGTCAAAAGCAGTCGCAAAATTTTGTCCCAAAAAGTGAGAAGTGCCGGCCTGTAAAGCTTTTCCATCCTGCATCAATGCTTCAATGCAATAAGTGTTTACCGCTCCTGCAAAGCGTTCGTTGGCTGTTTTTACGCCTTTAACAACGGGCATAGCCATCCATTCCTCAGCAAATTGCGCATACACGTCAAGCATTTGTTCTGTTTCTGCAATGGCCTCAGCAGAAGTCGCGTGCGCCGTGTGTCCTTCCTGCCACAAAAACTCAGCAGTTCTCAGGAAAAGGCGTGTGCGCATTTCCCAGCGGACCACATTTGCCCATTGGTTGATCAGCAACGGAAGATCGCGGTAAGACTGGATCCAGTTTTTATAAGTGCTCCAAATGACGGTTTCAGAAGTCGGACGAACGATCAGCTCCTCTTCCAGTTTCGCTTCCGGATCCACGATGACTCCTTTTCCATTGGGATCGTTTTTCAGTCTGTAATGGGTCACAACCGCACACTCCTTGGCAAAACCTTCCACATGTGACGCCTCTTTGCTCAGATAGGATTTGGGGATGAACAGCGGAAAGTAAGCATTGGTATGCCCTGTTTCTTTGAACATATCGTCCAATGCGCGCTGCATCTTCTCCCATATTGAATAACCATAAGGTTTAATCACCATACAGCCTCTTACAGCAGAATTTTCGGCCAAATCGGCCCTTTTAACTAACTCATTGTACCATTCGGAGTAATTTTCACTTCGGGTTGGTAAGGCTTTACTCATTCTTAGGATTATTTTGTAAATGAAAAGGAGTATTTCGTTATTTCCTTGCGGCTTTTTCAAGCGTTGCAAAGATAGTTTTTTATGTTAACTTTGGAATTAATGTATTGTAACGCACGTTTACTTAGTAGTTAGGAACGAAATTTTATATTATATTAGCATCAAACATTTTAATCCTTATAGGCCATGACGATGATCAATAAAGCAAAATATCTTTCTTTGCTAGTGTTGCTGGGAGCTTGGGGATGTACCACTAATCAATATGTTTCACAATCAGGCGGGTATGATGACCTTTATGGCAACAATACAGGCCCTGGCGTTGTGACCGCAGACCAGGGTGCAGATCAAGATCTTTCCCGTTCAGATAATCCTGACTACGCCTACACAGGCAACGCAGGCGAGGGTACGAGTGACTATTACGACGAATCGTATCTTTCATCCCGCAGCGTAAAAAGAGCGCTTTCACCAGATCCAGGATATAATGCAGGATTTGCTGACGGTTATGACCGCGGTGCGCAAGCATTCGCAAATCCATACGGCTTCGGCGGCCTTGGTTCTTATTGGCCGGGAAGTATGATGAGTGTCGGTTTCCAATTGGGTTACGGCAGGATTCGTCCTTACATGGGCCTTGGAATGGGTTACGGAATGGGCTCAATGCTAGGTTATTCTCCTTGGGGAATGGGCAGTATGTATGGCTACGGTTATGATCCATTTGGATACAACGGATTCGGTTACTCTCCATGGGGTTACAACAGCATGTATGGTTACGGTTATGACAGCTTTTACGGAGGTGGCTACGGCTACAATCCATGGGCGTACAGCCGTCCGGTGGTTGTTGTTAACAATTATGAAAGCAGAGGCTTAACCAGAACAGCCGGACCACGTGTTGTAGCAGGAACAAGTTCAAGAAACAACAGCCGTTACAATGGCGGAAACGTTTCTTCTCCACGTTCAACTTCCGGAGACAGATCGGGAAGAAGCGCAGCAAATGGCAGAGCAGTTTCAGCTAACGAAACTTACTCTTCTCCAAGATCTTCAAGATCTTACAGATAGAGGAGGCGTTGCAGACGCAGGTGGCAGAACAGCGGCAGAATCTTACAGCAGAGGCGGAAGTGAAGGAAACAATGTTTATTACTCACGTCCTCGCTCAGCAAATTCTGACGGTGGAACATCCGGAAGCTATGCTACGCCAAGATCTTCCAGAGGATCGGGTGGTAACACTTACAGTGCACCATCAAGAAGCAGTTCAGATTATTCAACGCCATCGCGTTCTTATTCATCCCCTAGCACCAGAAGTTCTGAATCGTACAGCGCGCCAAGAACTTACAATGCGCCTCAGCAACGGACTTACAGCGCACCAACTTACAGTGCACCGTCCAGAAGTTACAGCGCTCCTGCAAGCAGCGGTGGTGGTGGCGGAGGTGGAGCAACTCGCTCATCTTCAAGAGGACCAAGATAATAAGCCAAGTGGCTTTTATATAAATTTCAGACCCTGCAAAATGTCATAATTTTGCAGGGTCTTCGTTTAATAAATATTTGAATTTAAAGTCCATTTTTGATTAATGTTATGACAAAACATTTTATTTGGGGCAGTTTGTTTTGCTCCATTTTAGCTTCTTCATCAACATATGGCCAGTACGCAACCGACGCTTTAAGATATTCAGAAAGCGATCAAACTGGATCCGCACGTTTCCAGGCGCTCGGCGGCAATCACGTAGCTTTGGGCGGAGATCCAAGCGCCATACACGGGAATCCAGCCGGACTTGGTTTTTACAACAGGTCAGAATTTACATTTACGCCAGGCGTTACGCCAACCAATACGAAAACCAATTATTTGGGAGAGAATAATTCAGCGAATCGGGGCAACTTGAACATTGCACAGGCATCGCTGGTTATTTCAAGTCAGCCCGGATTTCAACGGAAGTGGAAGCGTTCGTCATTAGGCATTTCTTTTTCCCGTCAACAATCATTTCGTGATCATTACAACTTCACAGGTGTGAATGACAAAAGTGCCTTTCTTGATAATGTTGTTGAATCTGCGAATGCGGATGCTGTGACCACGAAGCAGCTTGAAACCGATTTCGAGAGCAATCCAGCGAGCGGCGGAGGACCCATCGCTTACTCACTTCCGGCAGCTTACTATCAAATGTATCTCATCAATCCGACGAGCAACTCTGGCCCTCCTTACAACGCACTTGATCGGAACAGTGTTGTCGATCAGGCTGGATCTTACACGGCCACGGGCGCTAATACGCAATGGACATTGGCCTACGCTGGGAATTACAATGATAAGTTATTCGTTGGAGCCAATTTTGGGTTCAGCAGATTGCGTTACACGTACGACCGGACTTTCCGTGATACTTATATTGAAAGTCCTGAGCTGCTTTACACGCAACAAAACGAAGCGCTTACGGTCACCGGAAACGGCGTCAATTTTGCATTGGGTGTGATTTACAAAATCAACCCGATTGTCCAACTTGGCGGGGTGATTACCAGTCCAACATTTAGCTCAATTAAGGAGACATTCACGCAGAATGTGAATGCTGAGTATGTGGACGATCTCGTGACCGGACCGGATGGCGATTTGATTCAGCCGCCTTACTTGTCGCTCCCGATCGCCCCGAACGATTTTGTATACTCGCTCACTAGCCCGTTGAAAGCCAATTTTGGTGCAACCGTTTTTATTCAGGACAAGGGTTTTATCACCGGAACAATTGAATATCAGGATTACGCCATGATGCGCGCTCGCACGAGTTACCTGAATAGCGATGATAACCAGTCGTTTAAGGATAACACAAGGGCTGAGATTAAAGACACTTTCAAAAGCACTTATAATTTCCGGCTGGGAGGTGAGTTTCGTGCCAATTTGTTCCGTGCACGTTTGGGAGCCGCTTATATTGGCGATCCATATTCAAGAAATGATGGCATTAACAGACAAAAATTGCTTTTCTCGGCAGGTGTCGGGATACGCAAAAGCCGGTTCTTTGCGGATTTGTCAGGCACATTAAGCACATTCAAATCTAGTTACACGCCTTACACTTTGGCCAATGCTGCGGATTATGCTTCGGTTGAGATCACGCATAAGCCAATGAACTTCGCCCTTACATTCGGCTTCAACTTCTAGAATTGTTTCAACGCAATAAAAAAAGCCTGCATCGTGCAGGCTTTTTTTATTGTATCAATGGTTGTAGCATTTCATGTAAGTGCTGCGCCTCAATTTCTCCCTTCACAGAAATATCGGCTTGTTGATAAAAAGGCAGTCGCTCATCAATTTTATTTTGCAATGTAACTTCCAGTGATTCAGCACCTGAAAGCACTGGTCGGTCGTCTTTTCCGTGGTTACGAATCCGTCTGGCAAGATTGGCAGCCGGGACGTCCAGGAATACACTCACACCCATTTCTTTGATGAATTCCATATTGTTGTGAAAGCAGGGTGTTCCGCCGCCTGACGCAAGCACAATGCCTTTTTCAACGCCTAATTCCTTCAAAACGCGACTTTCAACTTCACGAAAATAAGATTCGCCTTTTTGAGAAAATAAGGAAGGGATATCCATTCCCTGATCTTTTTCAATTAATTTATCCAAATCAAAAAAGCGGTAACCAAGCAATCTGGCCAGCTTTTTACCCAATGTTGATTTGCCGGAGGACATCATGCCGACCAATATCACATTCTTCATTCCAATCATTTTACCAAATCAATTACTTCCTCCGTTGTCGGCGTGTCGTTATAATGCCATTTACCCATCACGGTGCCGTTTTTCAAAAGCCATAAGCCGGGATTGGATCTCGAAATGGTTTTGAGCACAGTTGCATCCACGTAATAGTAAGGTGCATTCAGCTGATGTGCAGATAAGAATTTGACGATTTCTTCACTGTTGCCCGAAGTCAGGATTATGGGTTCAATGCCTTTTCCTTTAACACTATTGATCAACTTGTTAATGTCCGGCAAAGCAGCGGTGTTAATGTCTGCGAAGTTCTTAATTATCAGGAAAAGCTTGGTTCCTTCAAAAGTGCCTTCCGTAAAATCACCGGCATCATTCCAGACTTTGTAATCCGTAATCTTTGGCTTTGCATCTTCATTCAGCACAAGCATTTCTTTGAACTTTAAAGTCGTGTCGCTTGGGTATTTTTCGTATTCAAACTCTTTGCCGTCTTTTTCAAAAACATACAAATAACGCAGCGGCTCGGAAGGCTTCAATTGTGCCGGAATGTTAGCACCAACGCGGTAAGGAAGTAAATCCAGAATAGGCAAATGGCGCAATGCATAAACGGCAATGCCGAGCGACGCAATGGTCGAAATCACGACGATAATGCCGGTTGGCAAGGGTTGAAATTTCTTTCGGTAAATGACAATGATGATAATGAGCGCCAGCAGGAAAAGGTCTTTTCCGAATGATGTCCAGGGCGTGAGCTTAATGGCTGCACCGAAACATCCGCAATCTGTAACTTTATTAAAATAAGCTGAATAAAATGTCAGGAATGTAAAGAAAACGATGATCGCCAGCAAAAACCATGAAATTGTTCTCGGCTTGTAACCCACCAAAAGCGCGATTCCCAGCACAACTTCCGCAGTGCACAGGAAAACTGAAAAGTATAGCGCCAGCGGAACAAGCGCCATGAAGAAATCGTGAAACTGAGGCAGATCGGTTGCAAAAACCTCAAAATATTCTTCCAGTTTATACTGCGTCCCAACCGGATCATTCAGCTTGATTAATCCTGAAAAAATAAACAGCAAGCCAACGATTACACGCGAAATCTGAGCAAGGATTTTCATTTCAAAAGTTTTAGGAATGCCAATGACAAAGTCGGGAGATCAATTGGTTTGCAACGCATTTGATTTGATCAAACAAAAAACAGAATAATTGATAATGTCCTGATATCCGGCCTTAACACCCTCTGAAACAAGCGTTTGTCCCTGGTTATCTTCGATTTGTTTGATCCTCAGCAACTTCATCAAAATAATGTCGGTCATGGAGCTCACGCGCATGTCGCGCCAGGCTTCACCATAATCGTGATTTTTATTAAACAGCAATTCCTTCACTTCGTTCACCTGCATATTATATAATGCAGTAAGTTCTGCGTCGTCGATTTCCTGATTTTGCTCAATAGAAGCGATTTGGATCAGCGCCATCACGCAGTAATTAATGATGCCAATGAATTCGGAAGAAACATCTTCATTCACTTTCTGCACGCCTTTTTCCTGAATTGTGCGAATGCGCTGTGCCTTGATAAATATCTGGTCGGTGAGGGACGGAAGCCTTAAAATGCGCCAGGATGTTCCGTAATCTTTATTTTTTTTTGCGAAAAGATCTTGGCAATACTGAATGATTTCCTGATATTCCGATTCTGTGGATTTCACTGCTTAATGTTAGTTTACTGCTTTGAAGGCAAGAAAATGAAATGATTTGACAATCATTGATTTGCCTGTTTAATACAAAATTCTATGTCGCAAGTTAACAAAAAAACGCTCAACATCCGGGGCAAGCTGCTGGATCTGTCCAAGCCTGCGGTGATGGGAATCCTGAATGCGACGCCGGATTCATTTTTTGCGGGAAGCAGAATGGGATCGCAGGATGAGCTGCTTGATAAGGCAGGACAAATGATTGAACAAGGAGCCACCATGCTGGATGTTGGCGGCTACTCCACAAGGCCTGGCGCAAAGGATGTTAGCACCGATGAAGAGGCCGATCGGGTGGAATGGGCCATCACGCCACTCAATAAGTATTTTCCCGACGCAATCATATCTATTGATACTTTTCGTTCTCAGGTGGCGAAACGCGCAATTGGGAACGGGGCACATATCATTAATGATGTTTCCGGAGGAGGGCTGGACGAAGAAATGTTTGATGTGGTCGCTGCGCTCAAAGTTCCTTACGTGCTGATGCACATGCGGGGAACACCGCAAACCATGAATCAGATGACCCAATATCAGCAGCTCGTGCCTGAAATTTTAAAAGATTTGAAGCAAAAAGCTGAGATATTAAGGTCGAAAGGAGTCGCGGACATTATTATAGATCCCGGCTTTGGATTCGCTAAAAACATTGGACAGAACTTTAAACTCATGCAGCATTTGAAGGAGTTTCACTTGCTGGGATGTCCGCTGCTTGTTGGGATTTCGAGGAAAGCAACAATTTATAAAACGCTTGAAATATCGGCTGACGAAGCATTAAATGGCACTTCCGTGTTGAACACCATGGCAGTTGAGCGAGGCGCAGGCATACTGAGAGTGCACGATGTCCGGCCTGCCGTGGAGGTTGTAAAACTGTGGTTAGCAACTTCCAGTATAAATTAAAAATAGTAATTTAGTCGCGAAATAATATTGATTTTCTTATGCGTGTGGGTTTTCTGAACATTAATTGGGCCGACGTCCTCGATGTTTTCTTAGTTTCTGTTCTTCTTTATCAGGTTTATACACTTGTCCGTGGGAGCATTGCAAGCCGGGTTTTTCTGGGTTATTTGTTTGTATATGTTTTTTATCTGGTAGTAAAAGGGCTGGGACTTGGGCTGCTCACCGCAATCCTTCAATATTTCATGGGCGTCGGAGCCGTGGCATTAATCGTGATTTTTCAGCAGGAGATCCGCCGCTTTCTGCTCATTATTGGCAAATCGACGATCTACACCAATAATGGTTTGCTTAAAAAAGTAATGGGTAATTCAGTGCTTGATTTAAAGGGCAAAAACCTTAGGGAAATCGTTGACGCTTCCAAAACCATCGCTTCCAATTTTACTGGCGCATTGATCGTAATCAATAAGCGAGATGATCTTAGTAAATATGTTGAAACCGGAGAATTGCTTGATGCACGCGTTTCAAAGCCGTTGTTAGTATCGCTTTTTAATCAATACAGTGAGCTGCATGATGGAGCGGTTGTGATCGTGGATGGCGTTTTAAAAGCGGCGAGATGCGTATTGCCGGTTGCAGATGGCGTGGATGTTCCTTCTTCATTGGGTTTTCGCCACCGTGCAGCAATGGGCATGAGCGAAGCAACGGACGCGATCGTAATTGTTATTTCGGAGCAGACAGGTAAAATTTCACTGGCAGTCGAAGGTGAGTTGCACAGCAGCATTCCTTATTCGGAACTTGAAAATCGCATTGAAGAGTATCTGAATTCCGATGTGCAACGTATGCCGAAGTAGGTAACGTATCTATTTGATAAATATATTTTACACTAAGTTTGGCATTTTAGCAAGCAATTTCTATTTTTGCAAACCGAAATTAAGAATAGAAAAACTATCATTATAAAATGGCAAACCATAAATCAGCATTAAAAAGAATCCGCGCTAACGAAACAAAGCGTTTGCGTAATCGCTACCAACACAAAACTACACGTTCGTACATAAAGAAATTGCGTGAAACGACTGATAAGGCAGTAGCTGTTGAAGTTTACAAAACTGTATCTTCAATGTTGGATCGTTTAGCAAAGAAAAACATCATCCATAAGAAAAAAGCTTCTAACCAAAAATCTAAATTGGCCAGATTGGTTAATTCAATTGCAGTAGCAGCATAATTTTTTTCGAATGAAGATTTTGACCCTGATAACCTGGTTATCGGGGTTTTCTTTTTTTATTGTATATTGCATATTGATCGGGAAACCTTGTGAGGCTAAAATGCTTCACAAGGTTTCTTTTGGTATAACAACCCTATATAAATTAAACCACCTATAACTTAAATTCTTTTCTATGAAAAAAGTCGCATTATTCGCTGGTTTGGCAGCATTGGGATCCGTCACAGCGAACGCCCAGGTGCCCATTAACTTCAATGCCCGTGGTCTGGTTGTAGTTTCGGATGCTGATTTGGCAGCATCGGCACTTGTTGATGGTAAGCTATTAAGGGACAATACGGCAAAAGATCAGTTAACGACAATCAAATTCCCAATTGAAAGAGGCAGCAAGGGCGTCGGCAGTGCATTGGTTTCCAATTCTGTGCTTGCCTCTGTCAAAACCCTCGCAGTTCCCGCTTCCGGTGGGCTTGCATATGTGCTCGACAGCCGGCTGCGTCCCGAGGATGGCGTAACTGAATACAAAGAACCTTCCAAGGATTTTCCGGGCGGCGAAAAACTGTTCGTTGTCGACATTACCAATCTGGCTGCTCCAAAAGCCAAGTTTGGCTTCCCGGTTGGGAAAAAACCGAATGCCATTGACGTCAATAAGAATGAACTGATCCTGACTACTAATGAAGTCGGAAAGGAGCTTGTATTCATTGAAGCCGGACCTGATGGCAAGCCTGCGCGGTTCTTGAATTTGCCCGCAGCGATTGATACAACAAATAAAATCATTGACATTTCATGGCATCCATCGGGCGATTTCATTGCTTTTACGCTCGATAATTCAAATGAAGTCGGACTATATAAAGTGATCCGGGAAGCTGGAAAGCTGAAAAATGTTGAACTGGTTGGTAAGCCCGTTACAGTAGGGACGGAGCCATCATTTGGTAAGTTCTCTGCGGATGGCAAGCATTATTTTGTATTGGATACCAAGTCGGCTGCACCTGGTAAAGGCGCAGGAGATGGCGAGATCCTTGTTGTTGACTTCTCAATGGACGGCGCAACTGAACATAAAGTTGCTGCGCACGTGCCCGCCGGAACAAACACTGGTTCATTCGCGATCAGTCCGGACGGCTCCATGCTTGTAACCGTAAACGCTGGTAAAAGCGGTGCTCCATGGACAGAAGCTGGGGCGGGATCGGGTGCGGCATTAACGCTTTATAAGGTTACGCCAACAACCGGTGCATTGACAAAAGTAGCTGATTATCCATTTGAAGGCATTTATCCGCAGAGCGTCGTTTTCGATAAAGACGGATCTAACATTGCCGTTTCTGTGTTTGAATATGTCGAATATGGAATGGGCAATGGCGGTGTGGAATTCTGGACTGTTACCAAAGGTGACGCACCTACCCTTAAGAAGCAGGGTGCTCGTGTGAGTGTGGGCAAAGGCGCACATACATTGCGCGTTATTCCTTGATCAAATATTGCGTTTTCGTTGAAGCGGGCTGGTTTTAACCAGCCCGCTTCGTTTGTTTTAGTTGCTTCAACATGCGAATTCAGTCTGAATTTCGTAGTTTTGCGGTCTCATTCATAAAAAATTTATTTTAAGATGATTACGGTTCAGAACGTATCATTGCGATACGGTAAAAGGGTATTATTCGACGAGGTTAATATAAAGTTTGTTCCTGGCAACTGTTATGGTGTGATTGGTGCAAATGGCGCCGGGAAATCAACATTTTTGAAGATCCTTTCAGGTGAAATAGAACCGCAAACAGGAAATGTATCGATGAATCCAGGCGAAAGGATGACCTTCCTTAAGCAGGATCAATTCGAATTTGATGCATATACAGTAATGGATACGGTGATCTTAGGTCATGAGCGCCTTTACAAGATCATGAAGGAGCGTGAGGCGATCTATGAAAAGGAGGAATTTACCGATGCCGATGGTGAAAAAGCAGCTGACCTTGAAGCAGAATTTGCTGATTTGAATGGCTGGGAAGCGGAAACCGAAGCTGCACAATTACTGAGCGGCTTAGGCCTTTCCGAGGAGCAGCACACTGCCAACATGGGCGATCTTAATGCCAATGACAAGGTGCGCGTTTTGCTTGCACAGGCACTTTTTGGAAATCCGGATGTGCTGCTTCTGGATGAGCCTACCAACAACCTTGACGTTGAAACGGTGCTTTGGCTTGAAAACTTCCTCGCTGATTTTAAAAACACAGTCATTGTCGTTTCCCACGACAGGCACTTCCTGGATGAGGTTTGTACGCACGTTGTGGACATTGATTTCAGTAAAGTGCAGATGTTCTCCGGTAACTATTCATTCTGGTATGAATCGAGCCAGCTGGCTTTGAAGCAGCGCCAGGACCAGAACAAGAAGTCGGAGGACAAGCGTAAGGAATTGGAAGATTTTATCCGAAGGTTCAGCGCAAATGCTTCTAAATCCAAGCAGGCAACTTCTCGTGCAAAACTTTTGGATAAGCTGACGATTGATGACATTAAGCCGTCGTCCCGGAAATATCCTTATATCGCCTTCAAATCGGAGCGCGAGGTGGGTGACCAATTATTAAGGGTTGAAGGATTGGCCAAAACCGCTGATGACGGCACGAAGCTTTTTGATAATCTGAGCTTCAATGTTAATAAGGGCGATAAAATTGCATTTGTAAGCCGCAATGTGATGGCGATCAGCACTTTTTTTGACATTATCAGTGAAAATCAAAAAGCCGATAAAGGCTCTTACACCTGGGGAGTAACCATTACGAAATCTTATTTCCCCAAAGATCCGACACAGTTTTTTGATGTAGATCTCAATCTCGTTGACTGGCTACGTCAATACTCAGAAGAAAAAGATGAAAGCTTTATCCGTGGATTTTTGGGAAGAATGCTTTTCTCAGGAGAAGAATCTTTGAAGAAAGCGAAAGTCCTTTCAGGAGGTGAAAAAGTGCGTTGTATGCTTTCCAGAACAATGCTTTCCGGTGCTAATGCATTGGTGTTAGACGACCCAACCAACCACCTTGACCTCGAATCCATTACGGCATTGAACAATGGTTTGATCGATTTTTCAGGATGTCTTTTGTTCTATTCCCATGACCACCAGTTCGTTCATACGATAGCGAACAGGATCATTGAAATCGGGCCAAAAGGAATTTTGGATAAACTGATGACATATGATGAATTCCTGAAAGACGAAACGGTGAAACAGCAGCGTCAAAAGCTTTATTAAGAGATAGAATGAATGTCTAAAATGCCGCTTATGAAAATGAGCGGCATTTTTTTGTCCTAAATTATAATGTAATGCTTCCTATTTTATTTGTCTTGACGAACTTTCCGTCCGTGACAGAAACCAAATGCAGATCATAACTGCCGCATTGAAGCTTCCTTTTGTAAATCGTTGACGTGAATTCAGAACCTACGGACTTTTTAAAGGAAGAATAGAACATCTTGACCGAGCGGAGGTAATTATTGGCGGCAACACATAAATATCTTGGATTGTGATCGATCGGATCCGTGGCTACGATATAAATTTCTTCCGCCTGATGTGCGTTTTGATCTTCTCTAACATTACTAATCACAAAGCGATCCGGCATGTTAACGATCTCCGCACAGCGACTCGCTTCACTTTTGCTCCAATCCACCTTGCTTACCAGATCAACCAGCCGCGTATTTTTCGAGCGCATGAATGAGCTTTGAGCAAAATCCATTTCCGCTGCCAGGCTTTCACGTTCATAGATGACAGGATAGTAAATGGTTTTGCTCCAATCGTAATTCAGCTCATTTGCACTAATCTCTCTTTTTAAATGGGTGATTTTACCAAAATAAATATAATAGGAACTGATGCAAAAGAGCAATGCAACAGCTGCCACCGCAATTTTTAGTATTGAACCAGCCTTATTCAATGTCCAGTATCGATCATAAAAGCTAACCGAGAAGATGGCGAAAAACGCAGAATAAATTTTATAACGATCCATTCTGTATCCAACAAAATCGGGTGTTTCGCCCCTTGCAAACACAATAAGAAAGCCAGCAAAAAGAAGCGTCATAATCCCGGCAAAGCTGAACCACTGCACTGTGGTAATGTCACCAGTTCTGTTTGTCAAAATCGTTTTGAAAATGATCGCAATAGGAAAGAGAAAGACGCATCCTAACGCCACACTGGGCACCAAACTGTTTGTGAAATTTGTATCCACGATCTGCCCTACGAATGATAACAATAAGAGTGATTTGACACCAATGTTGTTAAAAACATGATTCAGGATAGAACCCGAGTATATTTCCATCGTTAGCAAATGCAAAGCAGTAATTGCTGATAATGACCCTGTTTGAGCCCATTTGTGTGATTTAGGAATATTTGAAAATGATGTGATCAGGATCACAATCAAGATTGCAGAGAGGCCATTGGCACTCGTGAAGAGTGCGATTAGTGCCAGTAAGCTGCTCCAAAATACTTTCCGGGAAGTGAGCGCCACATAAAAACTCCACATAGAAAAAAACAGGCAAGGGGCATGTTGAAGGCTGCATGTCGCCCACGAAATCGTGTCTTCATAATGCTGCACCTGAAAAAGCAAACACACGACGGCGAAAAACCCAAGCAGCGAAATCTGCTTTTTTGCGAAAAATCTTGACATTAAGAAGAGCATTCCGAGAAGGCTGAGGTCTCCGAGAATGATCAGCACTTTCATGTTCAATTGCCCAGTAACCAGGAAAACTGCAAGTGTTAGCAACTTGGCAAGCACGACGCGATGCTCGAAATTTTGTTCAAAGAATAAGGCGAGCTTTTTCCACGCATTGTCCGATTTGATGTAATCGCCTAGGAATGTTACAATGGATTGAAAGTCATCATAATAAGGAAAATTGTAGGCATAATAATAGACTGTGGTCCAGAATACGGCAATGACGATGAAAACCATTAGCCAAATGAATTTGACAAACAGATGGTGGGAGGTGAGGGAGGGCATGATTTAGCAGTTATGATGAAAGCGTGTGTGTGCGCTTGCTGCTAACTAAATCATTAAGATTACATTGACACGATTCCGTTTACCAGCCGGATATTGTCAATTATTCCCCGGCAAAAAAGAAACCCTGATTGCTCGCGGCAATCAGGGTTTCAATCTGAAACTTGTGTTTTTATTCGTAGCTCAGACCATATTGTTTCAAAACATCGGCCGGAACACCTTCCCACACATTCGGCGTGTTGCCCACATAACCCAGATCAGCAATGCCGATTTTAGAAGTGTAGTAACCTGATGCCGTCAGGTTGCGCATGAGGTTGAAGAATGCAACGCCCTGGCTGTACATTGGTTTCGCCTTTTCAGGGTAAGCAATGTCATCTACGATCTGCAATTGTTGCGCCTTTGTGAGCAATGTAAAAACCTTCTTGAATCGCTTATTGGATTCAAGGTCAAGCCATTTGAGACCGCCACGCAATGGAACCTGGTTTTGCGGCATGTCTTTGGCGATGAACTCAATAAAGTCGGGAACGCCAGCTTGCGTTGCGCTTCCACCTTTATCGTCCGCAGGAATAATGATGTCCACCAAAACCTTGATCGTTGCCATTTCAGGCGCAGTCAGGAATTTTTGCTGCATCAATTTTGCGTCACGGATCGCTTCTTCTTTCAACCTTCCGCCAGGCACCTTAATGGGGGTTTCCGGTGGCATCTGGGTTTCCAGCTCTCTTTGTTCAGCCATGGCAATCTGCGGATTGAGTGCAGTGATACCTAATGAGCTGAGCGTTAATGCTTTTAATGAATCTCTACGTTTCATAGTTATGATTTGAAACTGTGTTCAAATAATTAGATATTTTTCTGTTTAACCTGATCCACAATGTATTCTGATGCTCTCATAGAAAGCGCAAGAATGGTCCAGGTTGGGTTTTTATCAGCCTGAGAAACAAATGAACCGCCGTCCACCACGAATACATTTTTTGCATCGTGCGCTTGCGAGAACTTGTTCAAAGCAGACGTTTTCGGATCATTGCCCATGCGGACGGTTCCTACTTCGTGAATGATTCGACCGGGAGCTGCAATGCCGTAATTTGTGTCAGCGCCTGGTTTTGAACCACTTGCAACACCGCCTAGTGCATGAATGATCTCTTCAAAAGTATCATGCATGTGTTTCGCCTGCTTAATCTCGTAATCAGACCATTTGTAGTGGAACCGCAAAACAGGAATACCGTATTTATCAACCACATTCGGATCGATTTCGCAGTAATTTTCAATGCTAGGAACTGCCTCGCCGCGGCCAGCCATTCCTACATAAGCACCGTAAAAACGACGATAATCTTCTTTCAATGAAGCACCGTAGCCACCCGCAGGTTTTGTAACACCCGCAGCGGTCGGATATTTTCCGTTCATATTTTCGATCCCCGCACCAAATCCGTAGCTAGGCATGCCCATTCCGCCGCCGTATTCAATGTGGTAACCTCTTGGGAAATCGAGTTTTTTGTTATCAAGCCACCAAGGCGTGTAAACGTGCATTCCACCAACTCCGTCCTCATTATAGCGCTTTCTGTCCATCAAATGCGGAAGGAATGCGCCACGGGAAGCACCCGTAGAATCGTGCAGATATTTACCAACAACGCCACTAGAATTA
The DNA here is from genome assembly GCF_979253085.1 of Dyadobacter sp. AC419. NCBI lineage: Bacteria > Pseudomonadati > Bacteroidota > Cytophagia > Cytophagales > Spirosomataceae > Dyadobacter > Dyadobacter sp. AC419. The sequence continues at coordinate 253,957 of NZ_CEEDCD010000020.1, forward strand.
GCAAGTCCGGCAGGATGTCTGTCTGATTTAGAGTTCAGCAAAAGCCGTGCAGATTCTCCTGCGCTTGCAGCAAGAACAACCACTTTCGCCTTAATCGTATGTTCTGTAAGTTTCTCGCGATCCACATAAGAAACGCCAGTTGCAAGGCCAGTAACCTGATCTGTAAGCACTTCGCGAGCCATCGCGTTGTTGATTAACGTCACATTCCCCGTTTTTACTGCCGGAATACAAAGCACAGAAGAAGATGAGAAATCCGCGTATGCCTGGCATCCGCGTGAGCATTGGCTGCAATAGAAGCAAACACCGCGCTGATCATTAATAGGCTTGGTTAAGATAGAAAGCCTGGAAGGAATGACCGGAATGTTGGCTTTTTTACCAGCTTGTTTAAGGAAAAGCTCGTGCAAACGTGGCTTAGGCGGAGGAAGGAAAATGCCGTCCGGCTCATTATCCATATTTTCAATCGTTCCGAAAACACCGATCAGTTTATCAACCTTATCGTAATATGGTTTTACATCGTCGTAACCGATCGGCCAGTCGTCACCGAGCCCGTCGATGCTTTTTCTTTTAAAATCTTTCGGTCCGAAACGCAGCGAAATGCGGCCCCAGTGGTTAGTCCGGCCGCCCAGCATCCGCGATCTGAACCAGTCAAATTGCGTTCCGTTCTTGCGTGTGTAAGGTTCGCCCTCAATTTCCCAACCTCCCCATGCAGCATCAAAGTCGCCAAATGGACGGTGGTTGGATGCGCCGCGGCGTGGTGACTCGTATGGCCATTTCAGCTGCGTAATATATTTAGGATCAGCAGGATCGAAATATCCACCTGCCTCTAAAAGGGCCACTTTGGCTCCTTGTTGGGCAAGTTGAAGCGCCGCCATTCCACCTCCCGCTCCTGAGCCAATGATACAGACGTCGAAAACGGCAGGTTGTTCTTTGATTTGAAACATAGTAAAAAAGGTAGTTTAGAAATGCTATTTAATCAATAAATATAAACACGGAATCTATACCAGTAATCCGCAATGTCAGATTTAGAGGTTATTTAAAAACAATCTAAATGACTTAGCCGGCAGTTTGCTCTTAACATTGATCGCCGTACTTTTGCATTTTCAAAACCAGCAAGCAACTTGGCGATTACCGGACAGAGATATTGAGGCAGCAAAAGAATTTCTCCTAAAAGGAGAGCTTGTGGCCATTCCTACCGAAACGGTGTATGGATTGGCCGGTAACGCATTGATTGATAGTGCAGTACTATCGATTTTTGAGGTCAAAAACCGCCCTTCATTTGACCCGCTGATTATCCATACGGATACAATCGAAAAGGTTGAAGCATACGTTTCAGAATTTCCGGAAAATGCGAGGCTTTTGGCATCAAAATTCTGGCCCGGACCGCTTACATTGCTGCTGCCGAAGAAACCGATCATCCCCGATCTTGTGACATCCGGCCTGGACAATGTTGCCGTCCGTGTCCCAAATCACCCTTTGCTTCTTGACTTACTGCAATCATTGCCTTTCCCATTGGCGGCGCCGAGTGCCAATCCATTTGGTTACATTAGTCCAACGAACGCAGCACACGTAAATGCGCAATTGGGTGAGAAAATTCCTTACATTTTAGATGGTGGTGAAAGCGAAGTGGGCATTGAATCTACGATTGTAGGGTTTGAAAATGATGAGCCGGTTGTTTATCGGTTAGGAGGTTTGGCTGTTGATGACATTGAAGCAATCGTCGGAAAAGTCAGGCTGATGCCGCATTCTTCATCCAATCCGAAGGCGCCGGGAATGTTGAAAAGCCACTACGCGCCCAGGAAACCCCTTTATTTAGATTTGAGGGAAAATTTTTCGGCGGGAGAAAACATAGCAACCGGCTATTTGCTTTTTGACCAATATTTAGAAAATGTTGACCGGAAAAATCAACGCATATTAAGTTTAAGCGGGGATATGAAAGAAGCCGCACATAATTTGTTCGCCTATCTACGAGAGTTGGATACATTGCCCATTGAGCAAATCTACGCGGAGTTTGTTCCTATGAATGGGTTAGGTTTGGCGATAAACGATCGCCTACAAAGGGCCGCGGCCAAAGGTTAGGAGCAAGTCGCAGCGCGACGCAGTATTGGTAGAGAAAACGGGCGAAGAATGTTAAATGGCAATTCACGGCCGGGACGTGATGGAAGCGTGATTCGCCGTGTTACATGCCTCCGGCATTTGGTCATTTGTTCGAGTGATGATTGTTGCTACCAATGACTTGCATGCCTCTGGCATTTCCATTTACTGTTGTGTTTTTACCAAGATTGCATGCCTTTGGCATTGTGCCTTCGCTTGGTACCAAGATTTCATTACTCTGGCATTGCATAGTCTGTTCATAATTGTCCGATGCCAGCAATAGCAACGAATAGCAGTCGCAGCGCGACGCGATACTGGTAGCAAAAACATGCGACGAACGCAAATCATAAATCCCGGAGGGATGCAACAGGGGGGAGCCCGACGTATTTTTTGCACCGCTCCGGCATTTTTACTTGAAAAAGTGCTGGTGGAAATACCATGAGGAAAACCTCGTCGGTTGCCCTTGTGATGGCGGTGTAAAGCCAGCAGGATGAAGTTCTGCATTGATCTGTTCATCAGGTAAATAGCCCTGATCTATAAACACTGAACTCCATTGGCCGCCTTGCGCTGTGGGTGGTGGGCGCCGCTGTGGAGCAGCGCGTAGGCGAAGGTGCCTTGTAATGCCGCCTGAAAACGGATCTTTCCGCCAAGCCTCCATTGTTTCCTTTTGCGATTTAATGTCAAAATAGTCCTTTTGGACGCTCTCGTACAGCTTTTTGTTGTCTTCTGAGGATAGGGAAGGAGAGGAGGAATGCAACGTGTCGAGGAAAATTTTGGCGTCAAATTCAGGCTGCTTTTCATAATCCGTCATCCTTAATGTCACATCTGCGAAGCGAAAGCCGTGCATTTCCTGGGTTTTACGGATTTTAAGCAGTTCAACAAAATCACCGTTTGCAATGAAACCAGCGGGCAATCTCGTCCAGAATGTTGTAATTATTGCGGACAACCATCAGGCGATCACCGGCGTCCAGTTCTTCCTCAGAGAAATTGATCGTCCGGCGAATGTATTCATTATACTGAACCGCTGATTTATTCGAACGCGTCAGAATAATGGAGTTTTCCTGGCCGTATTTATCATAAGCATAGCGAAGACCTTCTTCCAGTCTTTCGCCGGTCATCTTGAAAACATCCCGATACGAGCGTGTTGTGATCTGAATTTCAGGCTTTTCTGCGACCAGTTGGTTTCTTAGTAATGTGGCATTAAACAGGATCCCCGATCGCTCGTCCTGCCGCATAACTTCCTTCAATTCTTCCTGAAAAACAGACATATAGAATGTCTTTTCCAAATATTCTCCATCCAATGCAGGGCTCAGTTCCTTCCCCACCGGCGGAAGCTGCGCGACGTCGCCAACAAGCATCAGCTTGTTGCCCGGATCTTCAAAAACGAATTCAATCAGATCGGCCAAAAGACTTTTATTTCCAAAATCAGCGTCGTCCGTGATCATGGATGCTTCATCAACGATGAAAAGCGTGTTGTCGTGGTAATTTTTCTGGCGCTGGAATGTCAGGTTGCCCGAAAATGAATCGGCAGTTTGTTTATAGATTTTTTTATGGATCGTTAACGCGACTTTTTCAGAATAACCTGACATTACTTTCGCTGCGCGACCGGTCGGGGCGAGCAGAATTGATTTATAGCCATAATTTTTCAAAACCTTGATCAATGTGCTGATGATCGTCGTCTTCCCGGTTCCGGCATATCCTTTCAATAAAAAACAGTCGCGATAACATTCCAGCCCCTTTTTCTTCGACTAAAAAATCATTGGTTTGCTCGAAAAATCGGAGCTGGCCTTCGGTGGGTTTGAACGGAAAACGCTTGCGTAATAATTGAGAAGGTAAAATCTTATCTGTTTCCATAATGCCAAAACTAACGCAACAAATAGCAAACTCAAAGTGCGTATCAGTTACAAAAATATACTTAGATTAAATTGGATTTTAAAGTTGTATTTGCATATATTAGACTCCGGATTTTATCTTATACACTCCAAAACCCCAAACATCTATGCTAGTACAACATGTAATGGGCAACAAGCCTGTCAATGCGCTTTGGTCGGTAACGCAGGATAACACGGTGTTTGAGGCCCTCGAACTCATGGCCGCGAAAAACATTGGTGCAGTTTTGGTTCTTGAAGATAATGAATTGATCGGTATCTTTTCCGAAAGGGATTATGCCAGAAAGGTTATTCTTCAGGAAGGGGTTCGCGCGATACGCGCATCAGAGAGGTTATGACAAACAAGGTTATTACCGTGGAAACTGATCAGAAAATTGAGGAATGTATGCAGATCATGTCTGACAAACACATCCGACATTTGCCTGTTAATCAAGACGGTAAGCTGATCGGCATCATTTCTATCAATGACATTGTATCAGCCATTATCCACGAGCAAAAACAGCATATCAACTCGCTGGAAAGCTACATTTCAGGAAGTCCTTATTCCTGAGCCTGACAAATAACACTTGCCAATTATCTCAGCTTGGTTATCTTTGCCGCTCCAAAAATAAGCGGTCTTGCAGACATTAAATGATGAATTAACGAACCTGTATGCAGGTAATGTGCGTGTGCGCGTGAGCGGCATCTATATTGCTGGCGGTCAGATCTTGTTGGTCAATCATTCATTGTATGGCAAAGATCAGTCATTTTGGAGCCCACCGGGTGGTGGAATTGTATTTGGGGAAACTGCTGAGCAAGCGCTGATAAGAGAGTTCAAAGAAGAGACAGGGCTGAACGCAACGATTGGGAACTTCCTGTTTGTGAATGAACATGTGCAGCCACCGCTTCATGCTATTGAACTGTTTTTTGAGATAAAATCAGTTGACGGAATGGTAAGTAAAGGAATAGATCCCGAAATCTCTTCTGAAAATCAGATCATTGAAGAAGTGAGCATGCTGCGTCTGGAAGAGATTCAGTCGCTTCCGCCAAATGCATTTCACAGCCTTTTCTCCCGGGTACGATCTTTGGAGCAGATCTTTGATCTCGAAAAATTTCTGTCTCATCTAAAGCATAATTAGATTTTTAACTTTACCCTGATATTGTGGCAAATTCTGAAAACCAGGTCATTGAAATTATTCCTACGCTGCTTGTAGGCGATAACTCATTCGACGTGTCAAGCATTCCCTTGTGTACATTGTGCATTGAGGTGGACGAGCGGCGCATCCGGTTTTGCATTATCCGGGACGAAAATATGGAATGCATCTGGCTCGAAGATTACAACTTTGAGACCGTGCTGAACCCTAATGAAATTTTTGAAAGGCTTAAAAAGGTTTTTACAGGACATTTGCTCTGGTCTTCGCATAGCTGGAAAAATGTCCGGATTGCTATCAATTCGCATGCGTTCAGTCTGATTCCCAACCTGATTTTTGAGGGCGAAAGCGCAGCGGATTATCTGGCATTTGCCTTGGGTAACCCCGTTCCGAAAGATGAAAAAGTGCTTTATCATGACTTGCCGCTGATTCATGCGCATAATGTGTTCAGCGTGCCGCAAATCTGGTATGACTGGATGATTAACCACTTTGGTTCGTCCCAGATCACGTTTTACCATCTCACAAGCCCGCTGATAATCGGTGCATTGGTGAGCCATCTGGAACACCAGCAACTGAGAATGGCTTCCATTTATTTTGAGAAAGATTACTTCACATTAATTGTAACAGAAAGTCAGAAGCTGATTCTTTGCAACCGTTTCCGGTTTTCCAAAATGCAGGAATTGGCATACATCATCTTGTTCACATTGAGCCAGTTGAACTTTCTGCCGGAAGAAATGAAGGTGCTTTGTTATGGCGAAATATCATCTTCGTCCGATGTATATACGGAGCTTTCGCGATTTTTCCCCAATTTGCAGATCGGTAACGGTCCGACAACCCTGAAATACAGCAGGCAATGCGCGGACGTTCCCGGGCATCGTTATTTCGGACTGTTCAACACCTACCTCGTATCATCTTAATCTGCAAAATCCTGCTTTTATGAAGCGTATAGCACTATTTCCAGGATCGTTTGATCCATTTACAAAAGGACACGAAGACATTGTTGTACGCGGCTTACGGCTTTTTGATGAAGTAGTGATTGGCATCGGGAATAACGCAACCAAAAAGCGCTATTTTCCGCTGGATGTGATGAAGGAAATGATCGAAAAGACATTTTCTGATGAAAGGAATGTGAAAGTGGTTACTTACGACGACCTTACCGCACATACTGCCCGCGAGCTCGGGGCAACTTTCCTTTTGCGCGGTTTGCGTAACACCACCGATTTTGAGTACGAAAACGGCATTTCCCAGGTCAACAGATATCTCTACGCCGAAATAGAAACCGTTTTTCTGATCACTTCGCCCATGCTGGCACCGATCAGTTCGAGCATTATCCGCGACTTGCACCGATATGGGCAACCCGTGGACGATTTTCTGCCTTATTCGCTTTCTGAATTAAATAAACTCAACCAGGAAGGTTGAGTTTAAGGAAGTAATGTATTTCGATATTATTGCGGTTTTGTATCGTGTGTCTTATTAAGGCTGTCAACGACGTAGCGGATTGAGCTGTAAGAATTTATCAAGATCGACTTTGCTTCTGACTGGCTATACCAACCCAGTTTCTCAATCTGTTCTTCGGCTTGCGGCTGCATTTTTGAATCGTCGATGCAATCGAAAAGATACCATTTCGTGCGCTTCAAAATCCGGTTGTTGTTCAGGCTGTATGTGTGCCAGGTTGTACAGATTTTATCCCTTACCAATGCCTTAACACCCGTTTCCTCCTCAATTTCGCGAATAGCAGCCGTTTTTGAATTCTCGCCTTTGTCCAGCTTTCCTTTTGGAAGGTCCCATTTCTTTCTGCGGAACATAAACAGCCACTTCCCGTCTTTCACCACGACTCCGCCTGCTGCTTTAATGACTTTGTAAATTCCCTTAATCCTTTCTTCGACTTCTGATTTTTCTCTTGTTGCCATTGTGATGGACAACATGTCCGCAGGCAATGATTTTTCCAGCAGTTCGATCACCTGAATCGCTGAGGCCGCGGTGGTGTTGAGAAACAGCACATGGCCGGTTAACATCTTCTTTTGCAGCTTTTCAAGTCGTAGATCGACAATGTGATCGAAACCCGAAGTCTCTGCAGCCGAAAGCTGATTGGTCCGTACAATTCTGAATGGACGGTCGTCAAAAAAAATGATCATTTTTCAAATGGTACGTGAATCGATGCCAAAATTAAGTAAAGAGTTTAGTTTAGACAGTGATTATTATTGATAAATTTGTGATTGTATCAAATATACAGTTCTTGGAACTCCTGATAATTTTACTTCTTGTGCTGCTCAATGGTATCTTTTCCATGTCTGAGATCGCACTTGTTTCTTCCCGCAAATCACGTCTCGAAGCTGCTGCAAAAAATGGTGATTCCAGTGCAAAAGCAGCCCTTAATTTAGCCAATTCACCAACCCGCTTTTTATCAACCGTTCAGATCGGGATTACACTGATCGGACTTTTGACGGGTATGTATAGCGGTGACAATATCACCAGCGATTTTGAAAAATACATTTCAACCATTCCGTTTATCGCGCCATATGCACACTCGCTGGCCGTTGGGACTGTGCTGGTTTTCATCACTTATCTCTCGCTGGTTTTGGGAGAGCTTGTTCCAAAAAGGATTGGAATGGCCAACCCGGAAGCGATTTCGAAATTCATGGCGACGCCTATGAATTTGCTTTCAAAAGCAACGGCGCCATTCATTGCCTTGCTTGGGATTTCAAGTGATCTGATCATTAAGGTGCTTAACATTAAGCAAAGTGAAAACTCGGTGACGGAAGAAGAGATTAAGAGCCTTATTCAGGAAGGAACTTCCGGAGGGGTCTTTGAAGAAATTGAGCAGGAAATTGTTCATAATGTCTTCCAGTTGGGCGATCGCAAAGTGACGTCGCTGATGACCAATCGCCAGGAGATTGTATGGCTGGATCTGGAAGATTCCATTGAGGAGAATAAGGCGAAGATCTTTGATTCTAGGCACTCGATTTATCCCGTGTGCCGCGGCGCCGTGGATGATGTGGTGGGTTTGGTTTATGTCAAAGATCTCATTGCCACCGACATTGAAGCGCAGCTGGCGGATTTGAATACAATTGTAAAAGATCCGGTTTATTTGCCGGAAAGCAACCGTGCATATCAGGCTTTGGCCAAATTCAAAGAGCAGCGTGTGTATTTCGGCATCATTGTCGACGAATATGGCGGCTTACTCGGCGTGCTGACCATGCACGACATTATGGATGCACTGGTCGGTGATATTTCAGAAGACATTGAGGAAGCATCCGAAGTGATCCGGAGAGACGATGGAAGCTTTTTAATTGATGCGCAATTGCCGTTTGATGATTTTATACAATATTTCAACCTCAACATTCAGGAAGCAGAACGTCGAGAATTTGTTGGTTTCAACACGCTAGGCGGTTTTGTATTGCACATTCTAGAAAACATTCCGACGACCGGTGAGAAATTCAAATGGAAAGATTTTGAATTCGAAGTCATAGACATGGACCGCAGTCGCATTGACAAGTTATTAGTGATCAATCATAGTAAAAACGAAGAATCAGAAGATTAACAATGCTGAACAACCAGGACATTACAAAGAGAATTGCAGAGTTGCTGCTAGAAGCGAAAGCAATTAAGCTAAGCCCGGAAAAACCTTTTCAGTGGAGCTCAGGCTGGCTTTCACCGATATATTGTGATAACCGCGTTGCATTGTCATATCCTGACACCAGAACTTTTATCAAAAAAACGCTTGCTAAGCTGATTAAGGAGGAATATCCGGATGTGCAGGCAGTTGTGGGTGTTGCCACAGGCGGGATTGCACAAGGTGCATTGGTCGCAGACTTGCTGGAACTGCCTTTTGCATATGTTCGCCCGGAGCCTAAAAAGCACGGCATGGGTAACCAGATTGAAGGACGTTTGGAGCCAGGTCAGTCGGTGATTATCATTGAAGATCTGATTTCAACCGGTGGAAGCTCGTTAAAAGTCGTGGATGTGCTGCGGGAAGCGGGCATTGAAGTTGCGGGAATGGTCGCAATATTCACCTATGGATTCGCTGTCGCAGAAAATAATTTCAAGGAGAAAAATGTCAAGTTGAGCACCGTCAGTAACTACGATGCATTAATTGAAACTGCATTAGAGCATAATTACATTAATGCCTCCCAATTAGAAAGCCTAAGCGCATGGCGCGTAGCGCCGGAAACTTGGGGAAAGTAAAAAGGTAATCGGCTTTCGGCTGTCAGCATTCATTAACATTTCAATGCTGACAGCCAATATTAGATCGCCGAAAGCTGACGGCCGAAAGCCGAAAGCTAGTTCCTATGATTATCCAGCTTTTCGTACAAGCCTCCGAAAGCTTCTTCCTTAACTCCTTCTGATTTCAGGAATTCGTGCGGGAATCCGAGTTCAATCTTACTTACTTCATTCAGCCGGTCGAGCATTTCCTGCGGCAAACGGAACGAAAGGCAACCGAGCGAATCAACCAGTTGCTTTTCTCTTGAAGCGCCTATAATCGGGATCATCACCTGATCGCGATGACGTGCCCAGTTGATAGCAACCTGCGCTGGTGTCACGCCCATTTCATTAGCCACATCCACCACAGTTTGGGCTATAATGCTACTATGGTCGCTTCTGCGAATGCTGCTGTCCGGCACGCGACCAGCTTCTCCACGCAAATATTTTCCAGTTAATGCGCCGCCTCCGATCGTTCCCCAGGGCGTAACCGCGATGCCTAATGCTTTGGCCATCGGCAGCAAGTCGCGCTCCGGTGTCCGCTGAATGAGCGAATATTCAAACTGAATAGCAGTGAATGCATTCCAGCCACGAAAATCAGCGATTGTGTTAGCTTGCGAAACAACCCACGCCGGCGTGTCCGAAATGCCCACATAATGAACCAATCCCCTGGTAACCAGGTCGTCAAGTCCGCGCATTACTTCTTCAACGGGCGTTGTGTTATCCCATAAATGCACCCAAAGCAGGTCAATGTATTCTGTGTTAAGCCTTTTCAAGCTAGCCCGAACTGAACGCATCATGTTCTTGCGGTGGTTACCTGCAAAGTTGAGATCGTCATTGCGGTCCTTAAGCGTAAATTTCGTGGCGAGCACGAAGTGATCACGGTCACTTTCAATGAATTCGCCCACATATTTTTCGGAAGAGCCCTCGGTGTAACGGTTGGCAGTATCAATGAAATTACCACCTGCACCAGCAAAATTTTCAAATATTTTAAAGCTTTCATGCTTATCCGCTCCCCATCCCCATTCAGTTCCGAAGGTCATTGTGCCAAGGCAAACTTCTGAAACACGCAAACCAGACCGGCCCAATAATTGATATTGCATAGTACTATAATTAGGTTTTAAATTAAAGATATAACGTTGGTCGCTTCCCTGACTTCGTTAAATCTTTGTGCCGCAAAGTTAGATCCTTACCCACCAAATGTATTTATATTGTAGCAAAATTCGAATCTTTTTTACCTCATTCAATGATTGACGTTGCCTATCCCTACTTCGATACAAATCTCAGCTGGCTGTCCAATAATTACAGGTTATTATTAGAAGCAAACGACGAAACTGTACCGGTTCGGGAGCGCCTTCGTTTTTTGGGAATCTACGCATATCAGACCAAGGAGTTTTTCCGGGCTCGCGTGCCTAGCTTGCTGGCGATGGGTGAGGTGAGTAATGATATCCGCAGCAAACTTAATCTATTCCCTGACTCGCTTCTTGAACACGTTTATGAAACTGTTGAAAATCAACTGAGGGAATTCAATGACATTTTATTTTCCGGCATCCTTCCGGCTTTGAATGAGCAGGGTGTGCATTTGTATTATCATCAGTCATTTGCAGCTGAACATCTGCCGTTTCTGAGGAAATTCTTTGTTGACAAGCTTTTCAGGCATTTGCAACCCGTTTTCCTCGATAGCCGCCGCGCTTCTAAAATGCCGTTTTTTGAGTCAAAACAATTATACCTAATTGTCAGGTTGCAACACCAGGAAGATTCGGAAGAGGATTGGTATGCGGTGGTTAACATTCCTTCTGAACCTTTCGGAAGGTTTCTGGAATTGCCGGAACTGGATGGAAAGCGCCAAGTCGCTTTCATGGAAGACATTATCCGCGAAAATATGCCGTTGCTCTTTCCCGGTTACGAAGTGCTTGAAAGTTATGCATTACGGGTGGAGAAGGACACGGAACTTGCAATCGAAGACGAATTTCCGATGCAGATTGCACAGCGCATTTTGAAACAATTGGAAAAACGCAATTTTGTTCAGCCTGCTCAGTATTTCTATGAATCGGGCATGCCGCTTTACATGCGTGAATATCTGGCTAGCAAAGCCGGGATTCCGATGAATGAATTTCACGAGCGCGGACATTACATTTATATGCAGGATCTCATGACGTTTCCGCAAATGTCGCGGAGGCTCGATTATCCCTATCAGAAACCGATTCAAAATCCCGACTTCGACGAAAAAACATCTGTTTTCGAATCCATACAAAAAGCCGATCAGCTGCTGCACTTGCCGTATCATTCGTACGAGCCGATCGTGCGGTTTTTCAATGAAGCAGCTGTGGACCCGCATGTGCGTGAAATTCACGTTTCGCTTTACAAAATAAGTCCCAATTCGTTTATTCTGAACTCACTGATCAGCGCGGCACGTAATGGTAAACGGGTTACAACTTATGTCGAGCTCAACACCAAGCTGGACATTCAGGAGAATTTGCAATGGTCGCGGAAGATGCGGGATGCGGGCGTGAAAATAATTTTAAGCGTTCCGGGACTGAAAGTGCATGCCAAAATTGCCTTAATCAAGCGTAAAGTGCTGAAAGGGTGGGAGCGTTACGCATTTCTGGGAACCGGCGGATTTTACAGGCTCACAAGCCGTGAAATTGTTGACCATGCATTGCTGACCAGCCACCGCGAACTCACCAACGAACTTGAACTGCTATTTGGTTATTTGTCTACCCAGGACGAGCCCAAAAAGTATAAATATTTACCCTTTAATAACCTGTTTGTAACACAGTTTACATTGCAGAAAAGACTTCTGGATTTAATTGACAGGGAAATTGCGAATTGTAATGCGGGCTTAAAGTCGTTTGTTACCATTAAGATCAACCAGTTGCAAGACCATATTCTGATCGATAAAATTTACCAGGCCGGTCAGGCGGGTGTGCCCGTGCATGTGATCGTGAGCGAGAGCTGCGGACTTATTTCAGGGCTGCCTTCGATCAGTGATAATGTGGTCGTTAGCAGGCATGTAGATCGTTATGTAGAGAACACCCGGATTTTCCATTTCGCCAATCGCGGGAATGATGAGGTTTATTTGTCGTCCTCCGACTGGACGCACCGCAACCTGCACAGGCGCATTGATGTGTGCTTCCCGATTTTGGATGAAACGCTCAAAAACCAGATGCGTCTGGTGTTGCGGAACTATGTAAATGACAACCAAAAATCGGTCAGGCTCGATCTTTATCAGAATAATTTAAGAATCACAGACGACTCCCGCGGGAAGATCCGGGCGCAGGATGCAAACTATCGTTTGATTGAAAAAATAGAGAAAGCCGGACCCACGAAAAGGGGTGAATAAAACATTTTCAGGCGTTTAAAAAAATTTTTTATCACTAAAATTTAATAATCCGCCGTTAGATTTAATGAGCGACGTTTGAACAAAAAAATAAATTAAATGGCCATTCATTTTGGCAAAACGACCGGAAATCTCCTTCAGCCGTAAGGTCTATATGTCTATATTTGAATGCATATCATTCTGACTCCATCATAAAATCAACATTATAGTATGGGAATAGTAGAGCGAAGAGAACGGCTCAAAATACAGGTACGTTCGGATATCGTCAAAACAGCAAAAGAGATAGCCCGTCAGGATGGGTGGACAGCGGTTTCAATCCGTAAAATTGCTGGAAGTGATCGAATACAGCCCTCCAATTCTCTATGAATATTTTGAGAGCAAGGACAAGTTGCTGGAAGCGATCCGTATGGAAGGTTTTGATATTCTTCAAGCGGAATTTGTCAAAATCAAAGGCCACTTCAGTAATCCCCAGAAGCAACTTGTAGAAGTAGCGCAGCGCATCTGGAACTTCGCAGTAGAAAATCCCGAAGTATTTCAGGTCATGTTCAATCTTGAAGGCGCATATTGCGATTCCAAAAATGTTTACGGCCAGGCCATGAGCATTAAGGGAAATCCCGTTTGGGAAATGATCGCAAGTTTGCGTCCACGGTCAGGCGAAATGGTGACCAAGACTTATTATGAATGGTGGTGCCTTACTTACGGTTTTATCAGCATTACCATGACTACACAGCCCAGATATGCATTTCCGCAAGCTGAGCCCGTGTATATGGAAGGCGTCCGCAGATTTATAAGAAGTATTATGTAACGGACGGTGCAGCCTGGCGTATCTCTATTTTGCTCTGGTGATAAACCTGCGAAAATGGGGGTACGCTTCGCACCAGCCAGGCATTTCCGCCGATAATGGAATCGTGGCCTATCACGGTTTCCCCGCCAAGAATAGTTGCATTGGCATAAACAACCACATTATCCTCAATAGTCGGATGACGTTTGCGTGATGCAAGCGACTTGGACACATGCGTCGCACCCAATGTTACACCTTGGTACAATTTAACATTGTTGCCGATGTGCGTGGTTTCGCCAATCACAACGCCCGTCCCGTGATCAATGAAAAATGAATTGCCGATCGTTGCATTCGGGTGAATGTCAATGCCCGTCTGACTATGCGCAAATTCAGTTAACATCCGGGGCAGAAGCGGAATGCCGCATAATGCGAAAGAATTGGCAAAACGATAAGTCGCAATGGCCATGAATCCGGGGTAAACCGAAATTACTTCTTCAATGCTCACCGAAGCAGGATCATTATCCGTGATGGATTTGGCGTCCAGCAAAAGCTTTTCATAAATCACCGGAATTTCTGCGAAAACCTCATCCAGGATCTGCTCCTTTGATTTATTCAGCTCCGGAAGCAACGGTTCCAGCATGCAGTTCAAACTGTCGCGTAAGTCAGCATATTTCGCGGACAAATCCTTATTCGGGCAGCTTGGGCAATCTTGACTGATAGGAAACAAAAAATTAATCAAGTCCTGGATAAACTTTCCTGCGTCGTGTCGGGAAGGCAATTTGTAGCGATATGTTTCTTTATGCGCTGCCAGGCGCTGAAGGAAGAGTTCTTGTTGGGTGGTTGTCATCAAGAGTAGAAATTTGACTTACATGGCCATCGTTTTCTGGCATCAATTTTTAGTATCAACACAGAAATGTCCGGAAAAATTTAATTCAGGCTATTTCTTTAAAAATACGAAGGATAATTGACTCAATGTCTCGTTATAGTAGTATATTGAAATATCCTGTGAAGTTATACAATACAGTTACATTCCTGAAGGTATGCCACGTTTTAAATTCCTGCAATCTGTAATTCTTGTTTTGCTTTTATCGGCTTCGTTAAGTTCGTGCTTTTCGCGTTACATAATTTCAGCCAAACAGGTCAGGAAACATTACGCTGCAAAGAAGGTAAAACCAGAAGAACGCATTATCAAAAACGACACACTGGCATTATGTGTCGCCAGCGTAGGAGCCGATACATTGCCCATGCTTCTGTTAATCCACGGCGCACCCGGCTCACTTTGGGGCTATATGAATCTGATGGATGATGAAGATCTTCAAAAGCGCTTTCACATTGTTTCCGTTGATAGAGTGGGTTACGGGAAGTCAAAGCTTAAAATGAAGAAAAAGCGCCGTTATGTGACTTCCATTGCAACCCAGGCCAACGCATTGCTTCCCGTTTTCCATTTGAATAAAAGCAAAGAAAAAGTGACTGTGTTAGGACGCTCCTATGGTGCTCCGATTGCTGCAAAGCTGGTTTCATTGCGTCCAGAGGAAGTTAAGGAGCTGATTATGGTTTCTCCCGTAATTGATCCTGAAAAAGAGAAGTTTTACTGGTTTTCTAAATGGGGCAGGAACTCATTCATTCAGCTCTTTCTGCCGGGTGAATTTAATACAGCGACAGCAGAGAAATACAGCCATTCCGATGAGTTAAGGAAGCTTTTGCCCGTTTGGCATAACCTGAATGTGCCCACAACAGTTATCCAGGGCGGAAATGACTGGATTGCTGACCCAGAAAATATTGAGTTTGCCAAAAAACACATTAAGAGTAAGCGCGCGCAATATATTTTTCTGCACAATGCGGGGCATATGATCACTTACACGCATTTATCGATGATCAAGGAAATGCTGCTGAGAGGGCAGTTGTTCGATAACAAAATCTCATCTGCGGACCTCTCTGCAACCAATGGTCAGCTTGGTAATTAATGCATTACCGAATGATCTTCTGAGAAACGGCGTCTTTGTCGTTTGCTGCCTTGATGACATAAACTCCTTTTGACAGATTCCGCATATCAAATTCTTCCTGGACCGAAATCACAGGGCTGGAAGTTTTAATCTCACGAACTATTCTTCCTTTGATATCAATCAGCTGCAATGTGACAATTGAGCGGGTCTTACTGTAAGCTTTTACCGTTACAAAACTCTCGGTAGGAACCGGGTAAGCCTCAATCGCCATCGAAACCTCAACCGACTTAACATTAGGCGTTGAAGTGATCAAACCGCCATCAGCAGCGGATTCGTAAGGTGGAATTTCAACGGTTGGGCCCGGTTTGTCAATCACGCTGATCACACCTTCCCGGTATGATTCGGAGATCACAACGCCGTCGCGCCACTCGGATACGACCATCGCAAATATATAATTCCCAAGAACTTCCGGAGCTTGCCATATCAGCTTATTCGCCGACGGAACCACCTCTGAATGTTCCCGAACTGCTCACTTCATTTGGATACATATAAGTGTTGTCCAGCATCCGAACGCCGCAAGTGCCGGGAGAAGGTCTGCTCAACTTTGGAAGCTTAATTGAAATGCTATCCGCGTCTCTAACTGTTGGTTTCAAGTCCACCGAGAAAACTTGCTTAACGCCCGCTTCAAAAAGCAGGTTAGGAAGCACAGGAGTTGAATTCGCTAATTGTGTATTAATTACAGTCCAGAAAAAAGCGTCCGTTTTATCTGCATTCGGCAGATTCAGAATGTTGGGCGTCCTGGCATTAAGCGAAACCGAGATTTGAAATGTGCCCGAAGATGGGTATGTATAATTGACATTGTAATCGGAAAGGAGTATTCCTCCGGGCAATGTTTTCGTTTCAGAACGGTTTACTTCTTTGGTCGTTCCATCACCGAAACAAACAAGTACGCTGCTCTGCGCGGTTGCGGCCGGTTCACCCGTTACCAGGTCAAAATACAGCCTCACTTTGATATTATAGTTTTGTCCGGAAACATGTGACGCCATGATTTCACCGCCTTTGATATGGGTTGCAAAAGCAAGGGGTGAGGTCAGGAAAATGAGCAGGAATATCTTGTAAATTGATTTCATAAAAATCGGGAAAGCTGAAAGTACGCTATACATTGGAAACGCTTAAAGCCGTCTGTTTTGTATTGCCGGGGCAAGAAACAAACACATTAAATTGTGTTTTTGTAACCGCCTTTCAACCCGGTTTGGATTTGTGTTAAAATCAGTCTTTATAAATCAGAATTTCACTTTTTCCGTCACTTTTAATGTAGCCGCGATACATGCCTTCGCTGTTAAATGGCATCGCTACATTTCCATTCCGGTCCAAAGCAATAATGCCACCCTCGCCGCCGCGCTCCACAAGCTTTTTCATCACCACTTCGTTGGCTGCGTCGTTCAGAGACAAGCCTTTATATTCCATCAATGCTGAAATATCGTAAGCGACAACCGAACGGATAAAGAATTCGCCGTGGCCAGTTGCGGAAACGGCACATGTTGCATTGTTGGCATAAGTGCCCGCGCCAATGATGGGTGCATCGCCGACACGGCCGTATTTTTTATTGGTCATGCCGCCCGTTGAGGTGCCCGCTGCCAGGTTGCCAAACTGGTCCAAAGCAACACAGCCAACGGTCCCGAATTTTTTGCCTTCCGTAAAGATTAGCTCATCCCGTTCTGTCTGACCTGTTTTAGGTGCTTTTTTAACCTTTTGCTCTTCCTTAGCATCGTGGTCAAGTTCAGTCTTTTCCTCTGCTTTGGCACGTTCTAATGCTTTAAAGCGTGATTCTGTATAAAAATAGGATGGGTCGACAATGTCCAAGCCTTGTTCTTTGGCAAATTTTTCTGCGCCTTTCCCTGTCATCATCACATGCGGTGACTTTTCCATCACAGCAATCGCCGTGCTTATCGGATTCCGGATCGTGGTAACACCTGCAATGGCGCCTGCTTTCAGCGTTTTTCCTTCCATAATGGAAGCGTCCAGCTCATTTTTTCCTTCATTGGTAAAAACAGCCCCTTTCCCCGCGTTAAACAAAGGCGAATCCTCCATTACCCTGATCGTTGCCTCCACCGCCTGCACGCTTGTGCCGCCTTGTTTCAAAACGCCATAACCTTTTTGCAAAGCCATGTTGAGGACTTCTTTGTATGCCTTTTCCTTTTCGGGTGTCATGTTCGCACGCGTAATTGTGCCTGCGCCTCCATGTATCACGAGTGTGATTTTATTCGCATAATCTTGCGCCAGCACCGGGACTGTGATCACAAGCATGCATGCCAGGGTGAACAAATTTTTCATAGATCCGTAATTTGAGTGAGTTATTCCAAAGCTAATCAAAATGGAATTAGAGCGGTTTGAGTCAAACCTTTTAAATTTGACTTTAATTAATTTATTGTTCAAAAAACCGCTTAACCAATGAAAAATGTGCTGCTCATTCTGGGAATCCTGACCTGTTTCCGGATTGGAGATTCTTATGCTCAAAAAGCTCCTGACGCGAAATCGGATTGGAAATATGTGGAAGGCAAAATTGTAACGCCCTGGGCCGAAAAGGTTGTCGCTTCCAATGTGCATCCCGAATATCCACGACCACAGATGGTTCGCCAGAACTGGTTCAATATCAACGGACTCTGGAATTATTCAATCGTCCCAAAACAAAATGCTGATACGAAACCTGCTTCATTTGAAGGTAAAATCCTCGTTCCTTTTGCCGTGGAATCTGCATTGTCCGGGGGTAGGAAGGACCGTGGGAAAAGACAGTGTGCTTTGGTATCAACGCACCATTGATTTCGCTCCGAAACTTAAAAATCAGCGCGTTCTGATACATTTCGGTGCTGTGGATTGGAAGTGCGACGTGTTTGTGAATGGCATGCCTGCGGGCACGCATCAGGGAGGATATGATCCGTTTACATTCGACATTACAGACCTTTTAGTAAAGAAAAAACAGCAGGAAATCAGCGTCAAGGTGTGGGACCCGAGCAGCGACGGGCCGCAGCCGCGTGGCAAGCAAATCAAAAATCCGCATGCAATCTGGTATACGCCGGTGACCGGAATCTGGCAAACCGTCTGGATCGAAACCGTTCCGACAACGCACATTGCGCAATTCACACAAACGCCTGACATCGACAAGCAGACGCTGACCGTTTCCGCAATATTAAGCAACACGCAGCCAACGGATAAGGTGAAAATCACTGCTTTCGACGGCTCCAATAAAGTTGCTGAACAAGAGATTGCAGCCACAGAAAAAGCGGTGCTTAACATTGCCAATGCGAAATTGTGGTCGCCTGAGAATCCATTTCTTTACGATCTGACCATTGCTGTAACGCGCGACGGAAAAGTTGTCGATGAAGTGAAAAGCTATTTTGCTATGCGTAAGATTTCTATGCAACCGGACGAAAATGGCATCCAGCGCATGGCTTTAAATAACAAGTTTTTGTTCCAATATGGCCCGCTCGATCAAGGTTGGTGGCCAGACGGACTTTACACAGCGCCGACAGACGAAGCATTGAAATTTGATATATTGAAGACAAAGGAAATGGGTTTCAATATGATCAGGAAACACGTAAAAGTGGAGCCTGCGCGCTGGTATCGCTATTGTGACGAGCTGGGCTTGTTGGTGTGGCAGGATATGCCGAGCGGCGATATGGGCAATAACTGGGAGCAGCGCCCGGGCATTACCGGCGCAGAAACAGACAAAGACCGGACGCCTGAGTCGGAAAATATCTATAAAACGGAATGGAAAGCGATCATGGATGCGAACCGCCATTTTCCTTCAATCGTGGTTTGGGTGCCATTCAATGAAGCCTGGGGGCAGTTTAAGACGGAGGAAATTACAAATTGGACGATGCAATATGATCCAACTAGACTGGTTAACAGTGCCAGCGGCGGTAATTTTCATCCGGTTGGCCACATTATCGACATGCACAATTATCCTGAGCCAGTTATGCCAAGACCGGATATTTTCGGTGCGAAGCAGATCATTGTACTCGGTGAATTTGGCGGATTAGGCTTGCCGATCGAGAATCACGTGTGGCAGCAGAAAGACAACTGGGGTTACCAAAGTTTCAAAAATCCTGAACAGCTTTACGCCCGCTACGAAACCCTGATCAAGCGTTTTGAGCCTTTGATCAAAAAAGGCTTATCAGCAGCAGTCTACACGCAAACAACTGATGTTGAAATTGAAACAAACGGTTTAATGACATACGACCGGAAAGTGATCAAATTTCCGGAAGCTAAGTTGAAAGCCATCCACACGCCACTTTACAATGGTGACTGGGTGAAGTTGAAACCATAACAAAAACAAAAGCGAGCGAATGGCAACATTCGCTCGCTTTTGTTTTAAATGCTATAAAACTTACTTCTTCATCTGCGCTTCTACAACGGCGATCGCCACCATATTCACGATTTCCCTCACCGAACTTCCCAGCTGCAACACGTGCACCGGTTTTTTCATTCCGAGCAGGATCGGCCCGATGGTTTCAAGTTCAGCCGCTTCTTTCAACAAGTTATAAGCAATGTTGCTGGCCGATAAGTTAGGGAAAATCAGCGTGTTAGCGCCGCCATCGGCGAGGTCACTGAATGGATGGTTTTCTTTCAGCAACGCCGTATTGAAGGCCAAATGTGCTTGCATTTCACCTTCAACAATCATTGTAGGATTTCTCTTTTTCAGAATAGCCGTTGCGTCACGCATTTTTTCAGCATCCGTTCCGCTAGCACTTCCGTAATTGGCATAAGTAAGCAATGCGATGCGAGGTTGAATGTTGAAGCGTTCCACTGCTTTCGCTGTCAGCTCCGTGATTTCCACGATTTCATCAACCGTTGGGTCAAGGTTAACCGTTGTGTCGGAGAAGAAAAGCGGGCCTTTTGGGGTAAGCAAAATGTACATACCCGCAACCTTGTTCACTCCGGGATCTTTACCGATCACTTGCAATGCTGGCCGTATGGTGTCTGGATAAGTGCGCGTAAGTCCGGATATAAGCGCATCTGCTTCGCCGGTTTCGACCATCATCGAGCCAAAATAGCTTCTGAAATAAATCGACCGGTGCGCTTCAATCGGCGTTAATCCTTTTCGTTGTCTTTTTTCGTAAAGTGCCTGGGCATAGCGGTCAATGGTTGCTGCATTTTCCTCTGCACGCGGATCTACAATGGCAACGTCGCCCAGATCAAGTTTGCTTTCTTTGATCAAATGCTCGATCGTTTCTTTACTTCCCAGTAAAATAGGAATTGCAATGCCTTCGTCACGAACCTGTTGCGCAGCACGAAGCACCTGAATGTTCTCTGCATCTGCGAAAACAACGCGTTTCGGAGCCAGCTTCGCTTTATTCAGGATTACTCGAGAAATCTGCTCATTGCGGCCCAGTCTGCTCGAAAGTTCCTGCTCGTAAGCGTCCCAATCGGTGATGACTTTTCTGGCAACACCCGTTTCAATAGCAGCTTTTGCCACCGCAGGAGCCACGGTTGTCAAAAGACGCGGGTCAACGGGTTTTGGAATGATATAATTTTTACCAAAAACAATGTTTGTCTCATTATAAGCGAGATTCACAATGTCCGGAACGGATTTCTTGGCAAGATCAGCCAATGCATGCACCGCAGCCAGTTTCATGGCTTCATTGATCTCCGTTGCACGCACATCCAGTGCGCCGCGGAATATATAAGGAAACCCAAGCACGTTATTCACCTGGTTCGGGTAATCCGAGCGGCCAGTCGCCATAATGACGTCTTCCCTGGCTTCAACGGCATCAGGATAAGGAATCTCGGGGTTAGGATTGGCCATAGCAAGCACGATCGGATCTTTCGCCATCGATTTTACCATGTCTTTTGAAACAATGTCAGCAGTAGAAAGTCCAAGGAAAAGATCAGCGCCAACCATTGCATCTTCCAGCGAATCATACGCAACATCCGTTGCAAACTGCTTTTTCATCTCAGTAAGATCCGTGCGGCCATTATGAATGTGGCCTTTGGTATCGAACATCGCAATGTTCTTTGGATTGGCACCCAAAGCAAGATATAATTTTGTGCAGGAAACGGCAGAAGCGCCTGCTCCTGAAACGACTACACGAATGTCGTTGATATCTTTTCCGACCAGTTCAAGTGCGTTAAGCATTGCGGCAGCACTGATAATGGCCGTTCCGTGCTGGTCATCATGCATGACCGGAATGTTGAGCTCTTTTTTGAGGCGCGCCTCGATCTCGAAGCATTCAGGCGCTTTAATGTCTTCCAGGTTAACGCCGCCAAATGTCGGTTCAAGGATCTTGACAGTCCGGACAAATTCGTCGACGTCTTTTGTATTCAGCTCAATGTCAAAAACATCAATGTCTGCATATATCTTGAACAGAAGTCCTTTTCCTTCCATAACCGGCTTAGAAGCCTCAGGCCCAATGTCACCGAGTCCCAGCACAGCTGTTCCGTTGCTGATAACGGCCACAAGATTGCCTTTTGCAGTATACAAATAAGCATCTTCGACATTTGCTGCGATTTCCAGACAAGGTTCCGCAACGCCCGGCGAATAAGCCAGGGAAAGGTCACGCTGGGTGCTAGTTTCTTTGGTGGGGATTACCTGGATTTTACCAGGACGGCCTTTTGAGTGGTAGTATAAGGCGTCTTCTTTTCTGATCTTTTTATTCATACCTGTTGACGATTATTTCGTGCTAAGGTACAAACATTCAATGCAACGCAATGAATTTGAGAAGGTATTAAAAGCGGTTTTTCAGCCTAGTTTTTCACAAATCCCTCAGTATCTTGCCAGAAGCAGACACGTCTTCTTTCTCAAATGAAGGACTTTCGGCCAGGCTTTTTCTCTTCTTGACGGCCACGCTGCGCTTTTTGAGAAAGTAGGCAAAAACCATGTAAGCACCGAACATGGCGATGTAAATGTACATCGAAGCCGTGTTGGTAATGTTGCCATGAAATGCGAAAAACAGCGTGGTGTTCATGATCGTCACCATCCACAATGCAAATGAGGCCCAGAAGTGATTTAAACCATTGTCAATCAAGATGTGATGCATGTGATTGCGATCTGCAACGAATGGTGAACCGCCCTTGAAAATCCGGACGATAAAAACACGCAGCGTATCGAAGATGGGAACGATAAGCAGCACCATTACAATGATCGGTGCATTGAAATATGCGTTCGGATCGTGCAGGTAACCCACATTAAGCGAGAGGAATTCAACAGAAAAGATGGATAGCAAATAACCAACAATCAGCGATCCGGTATCTCCCATGAAGATTTTGCTCGTTTTGGAAAAATTAAAACGAAGAAAACCGAGTAATGAGCCCGACATCGCAAATGCAAGACAGCCAAACGAGAAGTGATCATTAAGGATAAACCAAAGCCCGAAACCAAGACCAGCAATAAGGCTGATGCCGCCTGCAAGTCCGTCAATGCCGTCGATCAGGTTGATGGCGTTAATGATAGCAATGAATATAAATACGGTCAGCGGAATGCTGATAAAGTCTGAAACGCCATGAATTCCGAAGATTCCATAAAAGTTATCCACTTTGAAATTTCCCATTGCAACAAGGATCAGCGAGGCAAATATCTGGATAATCAGCTTTTTAGTCGGGTCAACAGCCAGAATATCGTCCTTAATTCCAAGGAAAAACAGGATAATCACGCCGGTCATGGCGAGACTGATCAGATTGGAATCGAGAATGTTTTCAGAATGCGGCCATAAAAAATAAGCGATCAGCGTTGCCGCAAATATCGCTATGCCTCCCAAAGTAGGGGTTTCTGTTTCGTGTGAGCTTCTAAAACCTGGGCTTAGCCGTCAAATGCAACAGATTTGACAGATTAATAATGATCGGAATGCTGATGATAGAAAGAAAACAAGCGATCAGAAAGGAAAGAAGGCATTGGTATACGTCGTGATGTATTATATTGCTGAAGTTACCTTCGCTTAGTATCTGTAGAGGTAGCCTTAAATCCATAGTGCCTGCAATGTAAGTGAGGTAATTTAACGTTGTAGTAAGTTGACCTGGCAAACCAAAAGTCGTAATTAAAATCAATATTGTAAATAGCTAAATAGCTGTAAATCAAAATAATTATTGCGTGGTTTTGACGGTGTCATTCTGTTTCTATTTTATCGAAACTGTAAAATCTTCCGCAACGGTTTCAGCCACAATGTGTAAAATCTAGGCTTTAAGTTGTTTTCCTTCCACGCCCGCAGATCGTTTCTGTTCGCTGCAATCCTGTTCTTAATGTTGCTGTTGCTCACGCCTCCTGTTCTCATCTTCACCAACACCTTCGGAACGTAAGCGATTTTGATTCCCGCCTTATGAATGAACCGCAGCATCAGTTCGTAATCAGCTGCACTTCCTAAATCCAAGCGAAACGTCCCATACTCCTCATAAAGTTCCTTTTTGACGAAAAACGCAGGATGCGGAGGCATCCAGCCATTCAAAAAGGCACCCGCCTTGTAATTTCCGGAAATCCACTGTCGTTTGACAATCGCTTCATTGTCAGCGTCCACATAAACCAGATCTCCATAGCAACCTTTAATGTCATCCGCCTGCATCGCAAAAGCCACGTCGCTCAGCACCGAATTGTAAGCGTAATAATCATCTGCATTCAGAATGCCTATTATATCACCTGTTGCTAATTGTATGCCTTTGTTCATCGCGTCGTAAATTCCGCCATCTCGTTCGCTGACAAACCGGCTGATTTTACTGCCGTAACCTTCCACGATGTCCTGCGTTCCGTCCGACGAATTTCCATCAATAATAATGTACTCGACTTCCGGGAAATCCTGGCTCAGCACAGACTCTATGCAATGCCTTATCGTTTTGGCGCCATTGTAGACGACGGTGATGATTGTTACTTTCAACGGGTTAAAATTCTTGTTTTAGCAAATTTAGCCGGATTTCCCTGGTAAATCCCGAAGGCTTCCAGATCTCCCGTCGCCACCGATTCCACGGTCAGCACCGCATGCGACCGGACTGTGACGCCAGGACAAACCGTGGCCCGCGCGCCGATCCACGCTCCGTTCTCAATGGTTATCGGCTTGACGATCAGGTCAAACGTGCTGGTGGTAAAGTTGTGGTTGCCGGTCAGTAACAGACACCCTTGTGAAAGGCAAACGTTTGATTCTATTCTCACCATAGTGAGGTTGTCAATCCACACATTTTCACCGACCCACGTATGCGCTCCGATTTCCAAAAACCACGGATATTTAATGTTAACCTTCGGCTTAATCACCGTTCCTTTTCCAATTTTTGCACCAAATAATGTTAAGGCAAAACGCTTAACTGCCATTGGATAAGGCAAATATGTATTGATGAACAAACGATTGGTAAAATACCAGAGCAACTGTTTCAAGAAACTCCCTGGCTTGTACCAGCTGTTGTCATACCGGGACAGATCGGTTTGGGTTTTTAACGTCTTTTCCATATTCTGTCCTGAAATGTGTAATAATATCCTCTTTATTTCTTCCCGCCCGGTGGTAAACTTCGTAGATCTTGGCGTCCACCAGGAAGCGATACCAGAAGCCTTGCAAAAAATGCCATATCAGCCCTTTCATGCCATCCAGAAAACCTAATTTGAAAAAATAGCGGTAACTAAAATAGATGAACGGGCGCGAAAATAAAGGAAGGCTTGCATACTTGATTTTTAAAAACCTTGTCCGCTGTTCCTGACTTCCCCAAAAGCTCGGAATAACTGTTTCCTTACTATCAAAATTATATTTAATATTCAATAGATCAATGACTTCGCGTATTGCATAATTGTTATGCTTTTGCGTCCACCAGGTAAGATTATTAAGGTTATGATCAACAATATCGTGTTGCAGTTGTGCGGTTTTTCCGCTGCTCAGCTTAATGTGCTCGTCCATCCACAATTCTTCGCAAACGCCAAGCCCGTTACGCCAGATCCGCAGTAGCCAGATAGGATAATAGCCGCCCCGATGGATCCATTTGTCCATGAACATCACGCGGCGCTTCACATATAAGCCGGAAATTTCTTCTGCCGTCTGTTGCAGGTTGCTTTGCAGTTCCGCAGCAAGTTCAGCCGTAATGTATTCGTCGGCGTCCATGCGCATCAGCCATTTGGTTTTAAATGGATTGTTCTGAATGCCGTGATTGAATTGAAATGAATACGAAACCCAGGGATTCTGGATAACAGTTGCGCCGAGATTCTGCGCAATGGCAACCGTGTCGTCAGTGGAAAATGAATCGACAATGAAAATCTTATCAGTCACCAGAAGCAAGCTCTTGATGCAACGCGCAATATGCTTGGATTCGTTGTGTGTTAAAATGATGACGGACAAATCAATCATACCCGGGTGTGCAAACAGTCAGAGACTTACCAAAATTCGGTTAATGTAACCGGCCAAAGATAATTACTTTTTTTTAACTTTCTTGTATTCTTCCAATAACTGATTGGCCACCACTCGGATGTCAAAATTTTCAGTTACCATCTTGTGGGCGCGATTTGCGATATCCTGGCCATATGACCGATCTTGTAATATTTTAAGAAGCCCTTTTGCAACGCCATCGCTGTTCAGCGGCGTCAAAAACGCCGCATCGTAGCGCTTAATGTAATCTCCAAAGCCCACACGATCGGATACGATGGTCGGCACGCGCGAAGTCATTGCTTCCAGCACGGCTATGGAAAAACCTTCTGAGTAGGAGGGCAGCACAAAGAGATCCGCGTCGGAAAGAGCTTCTTTTTTCACCGTGTCCGTGAGCATTCCTACGAGCTTAATCCGCTTTTCCAGGTTGTTTTTGCGGATAAAAGCTTCCGTTTCCTGTTGGTAACCGTCATCCGGCCCGGCTAGGATCAGGATTGCATTCGGCAGTTGCTGCTCAACTTTTTTGAATGCGGGCAAAAGCAGATCAAGTCCTTTTTTAATGTTGAGCCGACCCATAAAAAGCACCAGCTGCTGATCGGCTGTAATGTTATGTTTTGCGCGGAAAATTCCTTTTGCAGGCAGATTAGAATATTCATCCAGCTTCATTCCGTTCGGAACAATCACCATATTTTTCGGCCGGTGGCCCAGATAACGGATCACATCGGCTTCCTCGTCCGTATTGTTAATCTGAATCAGATCGGCCTGACCAAGAATGCGTTTTTGGTAAAGCAGCGTCACAATGTCCTTTTTCCATTTGTGGTGCGCTACGGCCCATTTGTCCAGGAGTCCGTGAATGGTGATCACTTTCACAGCCTTATTAGGAATTAAAAACGGCGCCAGGCTTCCAAAATGCCAGATTCCATGCATATGCACCACGTCATATTCGTGAACATGATGCTTCAAATAGCGATACATATCGATGGAAAATTCCCTGTATACATTGCTGACAGGCGTCGTCCGCGCACATTCGATAAGCCTTGCGCCTTGCGGCACCGGATACATTTTCTCTCCCGGCGTCATCGGACTCAGAATATCAACCTCGTGTCCGCGGCTGAGGACTTCTGTGGTGTGGTCGTAAATGATTCTCGCGGGACCGCCTATGGCCCATGTGTAAGCGCAGATATTCAGGATTCGCATGCAGATGATTCGTGTATAAAGTTTATGGCCAACATGTTACAGGTTATGGTAACAATCCGCCATTTGCCGTGCAACTTGCTTGGACGAGAAAGGCGCAATCAATTTCAGTGACGCTTTTCCCATTGCCGATATATTTTCAGGATTTTGTATAAAAAACTGCATGGCCGCTTCCAGTTCGTCTTGCCGGTTCGGGTCAAAAGTAAAACCATTTACCTCGTTTTTTACTAAATCCGCCACGCAGCCGCAGGTTTTTGAAACAATAACAGGCATTCCGCAAACCATTGCTTCATTCACCACCAATCCCCACGGCTCCGATTTGCTTGGCAAAACCAGCACGTCGCTCTGCGCCAGAAATTGAGGCACTTTATACCAGGGCAGGCCGCCAGCAAATATTATTTGTTCACCTAACCCTTTATCAGCGACCAATTTTTCCAGCAAAGGCCGCTCCGGGCCATCGCCCACCAGAAGCAGCTGCCACGGTTCCTGGTCCGTTTTTGCGCTTTCAATATTCGCAAATGCGTTGATCAGCATTTGCAGGTTTTTTTCCTGCGCAAGGCGGCCGACGTAAACGAATTTCCGCGTGGCACCGACATGAATTTGCTCAGCCAGGTCGTATTGCGTCCGGATCACTTCTTCGTCGATCACCGCTGCGTTGCGGACCGCAATTTCAGATTGTCTCGCACCCAGCGTTTCCAGATATTCAGCAGATGTTTTGCCAAAACAAAAGAATGCATTTGCCCGGCTAAGGATGATTTTCTTAATGAATTCTTTAACTGCAGATCGGCTGTTATCAGCAGAAGATGACTCAGAAGAAAGCACCACTTTTACACCTTTGAACCTGGCGTAAAACATCAAAAGCACTTGTGCCGGATCGTAGAAGCCAGTGATATTGAGCACATTTGGTTTGAACTCGTCGAAAGCCGCAAACAATGCTTTGCGACTGCTTTTCCAGTCCACTTTATCGAGGCTCGTGTTGAAAAGGACTTTGTAAGGATAATCGTAAGTGATCGTATCATCACTTTGCATGACGCTGCGGCTGGCTTCGTAAAGCGCAATTTGCAAGACCAAAAACTCACTTTCAGGGTATTTTTCCTGGAAAGCAGCATGTATTTCACTGAAAAGCCGCGACTTATAATGCGCCCACAATTGATTGTGTACAACAAGGACACGCATTACTTTTTAAGATTTAAATATTCCTGAAACAAAGGATAAAGATTATTGGCCAAAAAAAGCTGACCCTGGCTGTTGTAATGCACAACATCCATTTTTCTGTAATATTTGGCATCGATGCCCAGACTAAATTCGTTGATGAGCCGGATATTGCGCTGCTTTGCAAACGCCATTATTTCATCACCCTGATCATTAAAATGGCCCAGTTCAAGCTCGGAAGTTTCCGGATGCAGGTAAATGAACATTGGAATCGAATCCTTTTTGGCAATGTCGTAAATCTGCTCGTAACCCGGATTAAACACCAGTCCCGGCTTCCGGATTCCCGCATCATTCAAATTTTCTTTCTTCACCGAATCCTTCTTGATTGAATCCAAAAGCGCTTTTTCAGGATTTTCCTCAACAGTCGGCGCGAAGAACCAGGTGTTTACATAATAAAAGAAAATCCAGCGATAACGGTCCCAAAGCTCGTAAAGTGCAACCTTATATTGCTTA
This sequence comes from Dyadobacter sp. AC419, assembly GCF_979253085.1. Classification (NCBI taxonomy): domain Bacteria; kingdom Pseudomonadati; phylum Bacteroidota; class Cytophagia; order Cytophagales; family Spirosomataceae; genus Dyadobacter; species Dyadobacter sp. AC419. The sequence goes on from NZ_CEEDCD010000020.1 coordinate 282,509, forward strand.
TCCGGCCACCCGGGATCAATCCCGACCGGACTTTGGTGCGACATAATATCGTGCGCGTCATGGCTGCTGGTTACCAAACAAAGCAATCTCGCCTTGAAGGTCCCGTATCTTTTAAGAAAGGCCGCCATATTATCCGGCCCCCACGAACCCGCTGAAATGTTAAGCACACGGACGCGCTGGTTGTAATCTTTCAGGAAGCGTTTTTCAAGCAAAGTGGATGCAATGCTGTCCTGGTCCGTGAGGCTCCCGCCGTTTACAACCGAGTCACCAATGAGCAGGATTACAATGCTGTCGGAAGGAAGCACTTCTTCGCTGCGCATGGATAAGCTGTTGGTACGCAGCACATAACCAAACCTTTTTACATCCTGGTTTGGTGCATAGATATACTCAAAATCAGGGTCCGAAACGTAGAGCGGAGAATTACAGAATCCAAATTTGTATCTTAAAACCACTTCCGCTGTCGCCGCCAGAAGAATAACGAGGATTAAGAACCTATAAAAATATTTTAACATCAAGGAGAAACGCTGTGTCCGCTGCAAATGCAAGGCAAATTTAGGATTACTTTTTCCAAATTCGATTTTTTCCAAAGCGGAGTTGCAATTTATACGCAATCCTATTTGTCGCGTTGCAGCATTTCAATAAGCTCAATGCGGTTGCCGAACGGGTCGCGGAAGGAGAAGCGTTTGCGGTCGGGGATAGGGCTGTCGTTCCGGATTTCGATGCCATTTTCTTCAAGAAGCTGCCGCGCTACATCGAGGTTTTTAACTTCAAATGCTGGATGTCGCTGCGAGGTTTCCATTGCTTTTTCAGCCCGGATGTGCAGCTCAATATCGCCCATTTGAAACCAAATAGCGCCATTCGGAAGTGCATAACCCTGGTCTTTCAACTCCGGCAGTCCCAGCACTTGTCCATAAAAATGCCTTGCGTCTTCCTCCTTGCCTTCTGGAATGCAGAGCATAATGTGGTTCAATTTTTCAAATTCAATTTTCATAAGTAAAGGAGTGTTTGTTTTTATCATTTAGCAAGAGGGCCGGCGCTCACTTTTTTCCCGTTTCGCCACACAGCCTCAATTTTTCGTGTGTTTGTAATGTCATCCGCCGGATTGGCGCCTAATATGATCAGATCTGCCTTTTTTCCACGAGCCAGCGTGCCCGATTCCCTGTCTAGAAGCAAAGCCTTTGCAGCATTTTGCGTGGAGACTGCAATGGCCTGCATCGGAGTCAGTCCTGCCTGCACCATTAATTCCATTTCCAAATGCTCCGTAAAACCTTGGGTTCTGATCGGAAAAGCGCCGGAATCTGTTCCTAATGCCACTGTTATGCCAGCATCAAAGATTTTTTTCAGGTTCGCCGTTGCCGTTTTGAATGCTGCCAAATTGCGCTCATAATCCGGCGAACTTTTGATCTTTTCGTTGTAAGCAGGATCGGTGATCATTTCATAAACACCCGGTTCGAGTGAATTTTTGAAAAAAGCATCATTTAGCCAAGCCGGCTGTCCCGCATATGCAAACTGATATTCATCCAGCGAAAGGGTCGGAATGTAGATCACATTTTTCTCTTTCATTTTGTTCAAAAGGGCTTCGTCCACTTCCTTGTCGCGAATGCTGTGGGCGATAATGTCCAGCCCGGCGTCCACGAGCAGCTTTGCATCTTCCACATAAAACAAATGTGCGGCAACCCGGATATTCCGCTTATGCGCCTCTTTAACGATCGCCTGATAAATCTCCGGTTTCATTTTTTGCGCATTGCCGCCATGGTCATCGACCCAAATTTTGACAACAGTTGGTTTGAGTGGAACGAGCTTGTCCAGCATGGCGGGCACTTCGTCGGCCGTTTCGGGACGCAAAAGTAAGTTCATCCACGAGCCGGGATTCGGATCGGGCGTGTTGAAACCATAACCTGCGGAAAACATTCTTGCGCCCGGAAGCAGGCCCGCAAGCGTTGAATCGCGTAAACCATTAAAAATAAGCGGACGGTCGGTTCCCATTCCTAGCACGGCCGTCACGCCGTAATCCTGGTATTTCACAAGCTGCCTCAGAATGTTTTCTCTTGTATAATTGTCTGCCGAAGAAGTGGTTCCTTTCAATGTGCCCACGTGCGCGTGCGCGCAGATCAGCGAAGGCATCACCGTTTTTCCGGTCAGGTCTATTTCCTCAGCGCCCTTTAAAATGATGTTTGTCTCCACAGCAACCACGCGGCCGTCCATAATCAGAATGTCGGTTCCTTGCACCGGATCTGCGCCTGTGCCGTCTATAACAGTCGCATTTTTGAGAATAATCGCTTTCGGCTGTGCTTTTGCCTGATAACCAGTGACTATTCCAAGAAAAAAAAGCATTAATGCGACGGCATATTTGGTAAGCATATTGGAATAGGATTTGTATCAATGACAAAACAAATTTTGGAGGTCAAAATATAAGTTTTCACCCATAAATTTTTCAAACATGGCAAAGTATTCAAAAAAGGCTGGTGAAAAGGTTGAGGAAGCAATGCATGAGCAGAAAGAAGGCACGCTCAAAACAGGTTCCGGCAAAAAAGTAACGTCCAAGAAGCAAGCGGTGGCAATCGGTTTGTCAGAAGCGAGAAAGGAAGGAGCCAAAGTCCCGAAAAAAAAGAGCTAAGTGCCTCGTAATCATGATCAGTCCTTTTCCACGGCACAATGTGGAAAAGGACTATGTTCAATCATCCCCCTAAAATTTGTTTCTAATTGTAGAACTTGTTCGCGCCGTAGAATAAAAGTAATACAAACATGCTCATTTCAAGTCTTGATATAATTAAATAAAAGCTATCTTGTACGGTTATAATTTACTGATAAGCTGACCTTTAAATTGGATCAATTCGGTCATCAATCCCTTACGAAAAGAGATGTCTGAGGAAAAAGCAGAACACAATTACCCTAGCGACTCTCAACTTTTCCAGAGTTTTATGAGCAGCAATGCCATGTATGTCGTCCGAACGGACCTTGCTGGCAACTATACATTTGTTAATGATCACTTTTGCGACTTTTATGGCATTGAACGGCATGAGGTAATTGGCAGGTCGTCCTTGATGGGTGTTGTTCCTGAAGACATTGAAAAGTGTGTGAATGTCGGCAACATGTGCTTTGCCAATCCAGGCAAGCCCAATGCCGTAATTCTTCGAAAAACGTCCAAACACGCCGGAATCAAGACAACGCATTGGGAATTTACAGGCCTGCCAGACGGAATGGGCGGTGTAAAGGAGATTTTTTGCATTGGATATGATATTACGCAAAAATTAAAAACAGAAGAGGATTTGTCCGTGCTCGTTTCCAATGTGCAGGACATTCTGTTTACACTTACGCCGCAGCTTATATTCACGTACGTTTCCCCGAGCTGGTCAAAAGTATATGGATATACGATCCAGGAAACGCTCGGCCGCTCCTTCACAGATTACGTGCATCCCGATGACCTGCCGGGTTGCACTGCCGCATTAATGCAGTTGGTGCAAACGAACATTCCGGTAAAAGGCGGAATTGAACACCGCATCCTGCACCGGAACGGCACATGGTCGTGGAGCAACACCAACGCTAGCATTGATCCGGGAAGCAAAGATATAATTCTTACAAGCCATAACATTACGGAACTTCGTCGCTCGCGCGAGCGCTTGAAAGAACTGGCCATTGTAGCCTCCAATACTACGGATTACATTGTTATTACAGACAGCAAAGGGCTGATCACATGGGTTAATAAGGCTTATGAAAACCAAACGGGTCATAAGCGTGGCGAAGTAAAAGGATTGAATCCGACTGAGCTGTTATGCGGCCCGGAAACGGATATGGCCACCGTTGCACATATATATGAAGAATGCAGGGCACATCGGTTTGTGCAAGCGGAAGTGCTATGTTACAAAAAGAATGGCGAGCGCTATTGGGTTGATTTGAAAATCACGCCTGTTTTCAATGAAAAAGGGCAGTGCACCAATTTCGTAGCCATTGAGCGTGACATTACATCGCGCCGGAAATCTGACGAAGATCTCCAGCGCATGAAAGCCATGCTGGAACAGACGAACAGCGCTGCCAGGATTGGTGGGTGGGAATATGATCTGGAAACGGGAAATCTGCAATGGACGTCCATAACAAGGGAAATTCATGAGGTTAGTGAGGATTTTCAGCCGATTGTGGACCAGGCCATTGCGTTTTATAAAGAAGGTGCCAGCAGAGAATTGATCCGTGAGGCGGTTAGGGAAGGGGTGAGCAACGGCACGCCCTGGGACCATGAATTACAGCTTATCACGGCAAAAGGAAACGAGATCTGGATCCGGACCATTGGAAAAGCGGAGATGGTTCATGGCAAATGTGTGCGGATTTACGGTGCTTTCCAGGATATAACGCGGAGCAAGCGTTTCGAGGAAGCCATTATGAACTCGGAAGCCAAGTTTCGGAGCCTGTATGATTCGACAAGCGATGCAGTTGTGCTTTTTGACCGCGAAGGTTATCTGGACTGCAACCGGGCAGCACTGAAAATGTTCGGACTGGACTCGGTGAATGTGCTGGTGGGCAAAACGCACGAAGATCTTGCGGCCGCAACTTACTCGTCTTATGAGGAGCTGAGGGATCTGGCGAAAGAAAATTTAGAAGCTGTTTACGAAAAAGGAAGCCATAATTTTGAGTGGGTTTTCAAACGCTTTGGAGAAAAAAGGGAAAGCTTTGTGGCCGAAGTGCTTTTGAATCTTATTAATATCAATGATTCTCAGATCATTCAGGCTGTTATCCGGGACATTACATTGCGCAAGCAAGCCGAACTTGAACTGCTCACAGCACGCCAGCAAGCCGAATCGGCGAGCAAGTTGAAATCTGAATTTTTGGCCAATATGAGCCACGAAATCCGCACGCCACTGAATGGTGTGATCGGCTTCACGGATCTTTTGATGAAAACGGGCCTAGATGAAACGCAGCAGCAATATATGTCCATGGTTTACCAATCGGCCAATTCGCTGCTCGAAATCATCAACGACATTCTTGATTTTTCAAAAATAGAAGCTGGGAAATTAGAGCTTCGCTACGAAAAGACGGATTTGCTGAGCATATGCGGGCAAGTGGCGGATATGCTCACTTATCAGGCCCAGCAAAAACATCTTGAAATGCTCCTGAACATTCCGGCTGACATTCCGCATTATGTCTGGGCGGATTCGGTGCGATTGAAACAGATCTTGGCAAACTTGCTGAGCAATGCTGTCAAATTTACAATGCATGGCGAAATCGAGCTCAAAATTGCCGTTCTGGAACGCCCTAGCGAGCAGGAAACGACTTTCAGATTTTCCGTCCGGGACACCGGCATAGGCATCGAACCAAGAAATCAGCGCAAGATTTTCGATGCATTCTCACAGGAAGATTCCTCCACCACCAAGCGTTTCGGAGGCACGGGACTTGGACTTACCATTTCAAACAGTCTGCTGGAATTGATGGACAGCAAATTGCAGCTCACCAGCAGAACTGAAACGGGCAGCACATTCTTCTTTGACGTAACATTCAAGCTTATCCCCGACGGCGAACAATTTATTTGGGAAAATACAAATGACATCAAACGGATACTGATTGTTGACGACAATGTGAATAATGGCATTATCCTTTCCGAAATGCTTGAAAACAAAGGAATTCTGTCCGATTTTGTTTCGGGAGGGGCAGCTGCTTTGGAAAAACTGGCGACAGGACAATCCTACGATCTTGCACTGATGGACTGCGAAATGCCCGAACTGAATGGCATAGAAACGATTCGCCGGATTCGCGAATCAAATCGAAATGGCGCTAATCTGCCGGTCGTTTTGTTAAATGATTCTTTTGACGAGGAAGTGCGCTCCACCGCATCCGAAAGATTGAATGTATCTCATTTTCTGGTGAAGCCGGTCAAGATCAAACAATTGTTTTCAACGCTTTCGCAGATTTATGCAAGCAGTCCCAGCATTCCCAGGTTGCGTCCCGAAGGCCGGCCTAACGAAATGGCGCATAAGGAAGGTGAAAAGGTTGTCGTGCTGATTGCAGAGGACCATAAGATCAACATGCTGTTGGTCAAAACAATGTTGGGCAAAATACTTTCCAATGTAACCATGGTGGAAGCATTGAATGGCAAAGAAGCCGTCAGGTTGTTCCTGGAAACCGATCCCGACATTATTTTCATGGACATTCAGATGCCCGAAATGAACGGATATGAAGCAACACAACAAATCCGTATGCTGGAAACCAGCAAACGCATTCCCATCATCGCACTCACCGCAGGAACGGTCGTAGGCGAGCGGGAAAAATGTCTTGGCGCCGGCATGGACGATTATCTGACCAAGCCCGTCGTAAAAGACACCCTGCAAAACACGATCAGGAAATGGCTGTTTGAGAAAAATGAAGTGGAGGCATATTAAGAAGAGGAAGCGATATTTGCTTCCTCTTCTTTTTTTAACCGTTAACCACTTGTCCGCCATTGGGATGCAGCACTTGTCCGCTCATGTAGGAAGCGTCCTCGCATGCCAGGAAAACGTAACAAGGGGCCACTTCCGCCGGTTGTCCCGGACGTTTCAGCGGCGTATCCTTTCCAAATTTTTCCACCTTTTCAGCAGTGAATGTTGCAGGGATCAGCGGCGTCCAGATTGGTCCGGGAGCAACTGCATTCACCCTTATTTTCTTATCTGCAAGTGAGCCCGCGAGTGAGCGCGTGTAAGCCACAATTGCACCTTTGGTCGATGAGTAATCGAGCAATGCGGGGCTTCCATGATAAGCCGTAACCGATGTGGTGTTGATGATCGTGTCATGCTCCTGCAAATGTTCAAGCGCAGCTTGCGTGAAGTAGAAGAATGCAAAAATATTCGTAGCAAATGTATCTTGCAGCTGGTCCGCGCTAATCTCCCGCACATCTTCTTTTGGGTGCTGCTCAGCCGCATTATTTACCAGAATGTTAAGCTTGCCAAACTCGCTTACAACTTGATTTACAGCATCTTTACAAAAAGACTCATTGCGCACATCGCCCGGAATTAACAGGCATCTTTTTCCTTCCGCCTCAACGAGTGACTTGGTTTCCTGCGCATCCTGGTCTTCTTCCAGATAAACGATGGCAACATCTGCACCCTCACGCGCAAAATGAACGGCAACCGCACGGCCAATGCCGCTGTCACCGCCTGTTATCAATGCCGATTTCCCTTGCAGCTTTCCGCTTCCCCGATAATTCTCACGAATGAAAATCGGTGCCGGGTTCATCTCTTCTTCAATTCCAGGCTGCGATCCTTGCGTTTGTCCGTTCGTGTCAATTTGATAATCCATAACGATATGATTTTTAGTAGTCAATTATTGTAAATGCCCCCAGTTGTAAAAGCATGTGCCAAAGCCGCAAAAGGCGAGTGGTTTCTCTATAATGTATGCTAATGTCGCATTGGGCAAAGGTCCGTGAGTAAACATTTTCACATTAAAAGGCCTTTAAACCGCATACGGCACAATTATAATATCCGTATATGAGGCATTATGGTCTTAAATCAGCGGTTATGGAGCAAAAAAGAGTGGTGATCGTAGGGGGAGGATTTGCGGGGATTAATCTCGCGCAGAAACTTTCGAAAGACAAGCAGTTTGAAATCGTGTTGGTTGACAAAAACAATTACAATTTCTTCCCGCCCTTGTTATATCAGGTTGCGACCGGCTTTTTAGAAGCTTCCAATATCAGTCATCCTTTCAGGAAATTCTTCCAGGACAAACCCAATCTCCGATTCAGTCTGGGCGCTTTTCAAGAGGTTTTTCCAATTGAAAAGAAGATTGCCACGGACAGCGGCGACATATATTATGATTATCTGGTCTTCGCCACGGGAACGGAAACCAATTATTTTGGAATGGAAAACGTGAAGAAGAACGCGGTTCCCATGAAAACTGTGCAGGACGCGCTCGCATTGCGTAACCATGTGTTGATGAACAAAGAGAAAGCGGCCAAATTGCAGGATTCCAACGAACGTAAAAAACTGCTTTGCATCGTCGTAGCCGGCGCCGGGCCCACAGGCGTGGAAGTTTCGGGCATGCTCGCTGAAATGCACAAAAAGATTTTTAAGAAAGACTATCCTGAACTTAAAAGGGAAGAAGTCGAAATTTATCTCGTGGATGCATTGCCTGTTGTGTTAAATCCACTGAGCAAAAAATCACAGGAAGAAACATTAGCGGAATTACAGAAACTGGGCATTAAGGTGCTGCTCGACCACGCTGTAAAGGATTACGAAAATGACGTGGTTACATTTGCTAACGGAAAACAAATTGAAACAAAAACGCTCATCTGGACGTCGGGAGTGACCGCAACTGCTTTGCCGGGTTTGCCGAAAGAAGTGCTTGGTAAAGGGAAAAGAGTGCTCGTGGATGCGTATAACAAGGTGATCGGCTTTGAAGATATCTTTGCATTAGGTGACATTTGTCTGATGAATGCAGATGAGAAATTTCCAGAGGGGCATCCGCAGCTGGCGCAAGTCGCGATTCAGCAAGGGAAGAATCTGGCAGCCAACTTGCCAAGAATGGTCGAGGGCAAATCGCTGCACCCGTTTCATTATGTTGACAAAGGAACAATGGCCATCATTGGCGTCAATAAGGCCGTTGCCGATCTGCCCGGTTTGCATTTCAAAGGTTTTATAGCTTACTTTCTGTGGCTGGTCGTGCATTTGTTCTCTTTGATCCGCTATCGCAACCAGGTCAAGACTTTTTACAACTGGATGGTCGCGTTTTTTACCAGAGACCAGTCATTGCGCTTCATCATGGATGCCAAGCCCGACAAATAATTTTATGATCCAAACGATTGCCGACAACGCCAAATATCCATTCGAATGGCTGGATATTACGGACCCTGACGACGAAGAGCTCGCAGAATTGGCCAAAACACACAAGTTTCACGAATCTTCGATCAAAGACTGGAGCCAGCCCGATCACCTTCCCAAATATGAGACCGTAGGCGGCTATGCATTCATCATATTCCGCATTCATTCTGAGTCAGTTGCGTCCGAGGCCGACACAGTTCCGGAGCTTACGGACAAGGTTGCGATTTTTATGTTTCCTGAAAAGGTGATCACATTGCACCGCAAACCGTGGGCGGCTCCCGAGCATATCCGCGAAAACCGGATCGCCCAGCATGCTTGCAAAGACACGCATCAGCTGGTTAATGAGATTATCAAAAGCTGTCTCGGCACATATGAAGAACCATCGGCGAAGCTCACGCGTGACATTGAATATTATGAGGAGAATATGTTCCTCAAAAACCGGAAAGCGTCTTTGCTCAAAGGATTGTATTATCTGCGCAGACGTGTGGAAGTGACTCGGCGCGTGATCATGCTCTCGCACGAAATCGTCGATAAAATAGACGACCCGGAACATTCAAATGCGTACACACGGGACACGCGCGACCTTTTTGTTAAAATGCAGAACATTTATGACACGCTTTTCGAGAATATGAATCAGCTCGTCATGATCTATTTTTCGATTTCATCGCAGCGAACCAATGAAATTGTGCGGGTACTAACGCTATTTTCGGTGTTTTTTATGCCGCTGACGTTTATTGTAGGCGTTTACGGGATGAACTTCGATTATATGCCGGAGCTGCGTTTGAAATACGGTTATCCCGCAGTCATGATCTTAATGGGTTTGATCACGGCGGGCATTTACGCTTTGTTTAAGAAAAGAGGCTGGCTTTGAGGCAGTCGGGGAGAGGTTTTAATTTTGAAAAGTCGCTTGCAAGATATGATACACATTTATAACAAATCAATTTTTAACGCATTCCTTTTGACATTGTCCTTGCTGTTAACGCAGCAGGCGGTGTTTGCAGTTACCATTCCAAAAGCGCCTTCCAAGCTTGTCGCAACGGCTATTTCTGCTAATCAGATTAACCTGACATGGACAGATAATGCATTGGACGAAACGGGTTTTGAGCTGGAACGATCTACGGATGGACTTAAATTTGCCAAGATCGCCGACGTGGCCGTTAATGTTAAAACATTTGCAAATACGGCTCTGCCTGCTTCTACTAAATTCTGGTACAGGATCCTGGCTAAAAACACAGCAGGGAAATCCGCTTACAGCAACATTGTCACGGCAACCACATTACTCGCTCTCCCAAACGCCCCCGAACGGCTCACCGCAACCGCAGTTTCCACATCCCAGATCAACCTCGACTGGATCGATAAGGCGGTTAATGAGAGTGGTTTTCAATTGGAAAGATCAAGCAACGGCACCAGCTTTACGAAAATCGCGGACCTCTTGCCAAATGTGATTGTGTATCAAAACACGGGCTTGACACCCGATACGGAATATTTTTACAGGATCAGAGCGGTGAATGCTGCGGGTGCGTCTGCTTACAGCAACGTTGTTTCAGCCACCACAGACAACATTCCCGTGCCCGACCGGCCTGTCAACTTCACCGCATCTCCGATCGCGCCCGACCTTGTTCAGCTGCGTTGGTCGGCGGTTTCTGCCAACACAAAAGAAGTGGTGATCGAGCGCTCCGCCGGCAGCCTGGAACGATATGTGCAGATCGGGAAAGTTGCGCCTAACGTGCTGCAATTTCAGGACACGGATTCATTGGCAAAAGTGGATCATTATTATCGGATCAAAGCCGTTAATGCAGGCGGAAGTTCGCCTTATAGTCTGGTTTCCATCGTGTTAGCCAACTCTATCATTACAGGTTTAGAGCCCGCAGCAGCGGATAATCACCTGATTTATGCATTTGGCAAAATCATTTTTGCAGAATTAACCCGGCCCGTTTCGGCATTATTGCAGGTTTACGATCTGAGGGGTGTTCAACAAGCCGAGCGGCAGGTTGGGCCGTCCTCGAAAACAGATTTGAGCAAGCTCCCCGCGGGAATTTATATTGTGCGCATACTGACCGACAAAGAAGTAATATCACGCAAAATCGCGCTTTATTGATATCATATCCTAAATCCAGAAACATGAAATATTTACGCAACCTTTTGCTGCTCGCATTGGGGCTTTCCGTGATTTGCCCTGCTGTCACATTGGCTCAAAAAAGAAAAAATACATTGTTAATGGCTACGTTGGCGGTTTTCGCGGACTTGTTCAGACCGAAGCAATCGATGCGGAAAAGCTGACGCACATTAATTATGCATTTGTCAATGTAAAAGACAGCCTCGCCGTGCTGACCAATCTCGCGACAGATTCAACCAATTTCCGAAAACTCAATGAAATGAAAGCGGCGAAAAATCCGGACCTTAAAATCCTGATCTCAATCGGTGGCTGGGCGTGGAGTGAGAATTTTTCCGATGCAGTTTTAACCGAAACTTCCAGAAGACAATTTGCCAAATCAAGCGTCGATATTGTGCGCCAGTTTAACCTCGACGGCGTGGACATTGACTGGGAATATCCGGCCATGCGCGGCGAAGAAGGCAATGTTTTCCGGCCCGAAGACAAGCAGAATTTCACATTAATGTTCAAGGCCATCCGCGAAGAACTGGACATCCTGAAAAAGGAAAAAGGACGCGATTATCAGCTTACGACAGCAGTAGGCGGTTCCAAATCATTTGTAGAAAACACGGAAATGGGCCTTGCGCAGCCTTTTCTGGATTACGTTTTCATTATGACTTACGACTACGGCGGCAAAAACGGCACAGTCGGACACCACACGAATTTGTACGATTATGGCGACGGCGAAGGTTCTTCGGCTGATCGCTCTGTCAAAAACTTCATGGCCGCAGGTGTGCCCGCGAGTAAGATCGTGCTGGGCGCTGCGTTTTACGGAAAAGGCTGGGAAGCCGAAACTGTAAAAAACAATGGTTTAGGCGAAAAACGCATTAAGGCTGTTCAGGGAGGTGGTTATACCAAGTTGAAAGACACGCTGATCAATCAGAATGGCTATAAAAAATTTTATGATAAAAAGGCAAAAGCGCCTTATCTGTTCAATGATTCTACCAAAGTGCTGATCTCCTACGAAGACGAAAAATCGATTCGGGATAAGTGTAAATATGTCAAAAAGAACAACCTGGCCGGGATATTTTTCTGGGAATATTTCAGCGATCCGAAGGAATATCTGATCACAGAAATCAGCAAAAATCTGGATTAACTAACCAGTCCAAGTAAGTCATTTTTGGTCAGCGTTTTCAAAACAGAAGCATCCGTTTTGACAAGATCGTCGGCCAGGTCTTTCTTGGATGCCTGTAATTCCAAGATCTTTTCTTCAATGGTCCCGGGACAAATGAGGCGCACGGCAATCACATTTTTCTTTTGCCCGATGCGGTAACTGCGGTCAATCGCTTGATTTTCAACCGCCGGATTCCACCAGGGATCAACCAGATAAACATAATCCGCTTCGGTAAGGTTAAGGCCCGTTCCGCCCGCTTTCAAGCTGATCAGAAAAACTCGGATCTCCGCATTGTTCTGAAAATTATCAACCCGTGCAGCGCGGTCCTTCGTCCGCCCGGTAAGATATTCAAACTGAATGCCGCGGTTAACAAGCTCATCCTTAATTAAATCCAGCATAGTAACGAATTGCGAAAACACAAGGATTTTATGCTGCGGCGATTTCCCTTCGATCTGTTCCAGAAGCGCGTCGATCTTGGCGGAAGCATTACCGTAATACAAATGGTCATTCAGCAAGGCAGGGGAGTTGCAGATCTGGCGCAGCTTGGTAAGCCCCTGTAACACGTGCAGACTTTCCCGCGCAATGTCGCCCTCATTTCGGGTGTTCAGGAAAGTGTAAAATTCCAGTTCATAAGCATTGTAAACCTTGCGCTGCTCTTCACCCATTTCACAGTAAATGACCATTTCTGTCTTGTCGGGAAGCTCCGTAGCAACCTGTTTTTTGGTCCTGCGGAGCACAAAGGGATCAATTCTTTTTTGCAGCTCACGCGCGCGGTCATTGTCTTTGAACCGGTCAATCGGATTTGAAAAATGATTTCTGAACTGCGTTTTATTGCCCAGTAATCCCGGGCACGCAAAGGAAAGCTGGCCGAAAATATCAAATGTGTTATTCTCAATGGGCGTTCCCGTCAGCACCAGTTTGTTTCTCGAATTAAGCAGCCGTGCAGCCTTATATCGCTGTGATTCAGGATTTTTAATGGCTTGCGATTCATCGAGGATAATGTAATTGAAATGATATTTTTTCAAAAAATTCACATCGGAAAGCAATGTGCCGTAAGATGTCAGAATCACTTCATAACGGTCAAAATCCGCAACCGTTTTCACGCGGTCCGATCCGTAAATGGTCAGCACTTTTAATGACGGCGCAAATTTTTCAATCTCCGCCTGCCAGTTAAAAATCAGCGAAGTAGGAACAATGATGAGGTTGGTGTTTTGCGTTTGTTTTTGCCTTTGAATGAGCAGAAATGCAATGATCTGCAATGTTTTACCCAATCCCATGTCATCCGCAAGGCAGCCGCCAAAATCGAAATCATCCAGGAAGTTGAGCCAGTTCAGACCTTCTTTCTGATACGCGCGCAGGGAAGCATTCAGTTCCTGCGGAACGTCCACCGGTTCAATGGTTTCAAAATCGGAAAAACGGGATTTGTAAAACGCAATTTGCTCCCGCACATCTTTGGCAAGTGACTCAGCCTCATACATTTCACTTACTGTCGCAAAGTTCATTTTTGAAGTCCTGATGCTTTCATCCACGACGTCGCCGGCTTCGAAAAATTTCGCAAACTTCTCAATCCATTCGTCGGGCAGGATTCCATTGGAACCGTCATCCAGCTGCACATATTTCGTGCGGTTTTTAACGGCCTTATGCAAGTTTTTCAATGTTACTTTTTGCTCACCAAATCTGACATTCGCCGTGGTGTTAAACCAGTTTATCCCGCTGATCACATGGACGGAAACCTGCGCTTTGTTCGGATTAAGCCGGATTTTGGTCAATTTATCAAAACCCAAAACCGTAATTTTCTGGTGACGCCATTCTTCAAATGCGTTCAAAAACCAATGCTCGTTTAAGAATCGCTCTTTATATAAATAGAAAAATTCTCGTCCCAGCTGGTCTTCAAAATTAGGATGTTGTCTGATAATCGCACTCGCGAAACGCAGTTCTTCGCTTTCATCGCGCCGCACTGTGAACGGGTTTCCGTGCGCATCCACGGAGTAAATCTGCTTTTGCGAAAATATCGGCACTTCCACATTTCCATATTTGATCACCGGCGTTATCATCACATAATTGCCGAAATCTTCGAGGTAAATCACCTTTTCACTGTCCTTATCAAAACCCTGTTCAATTTTCTGAGGCTCCGTTGCCGGTTTGAGATACGAATAATTGATCTTGATCTTCGACTCGATTTTGGCAAGCAGGTTTTGTCTGAATTCCTCAAATTTGGACTGATGAATAATGATCTTCTGATTATGCGCATTGAAAAATTCAACCGTTTTCAGCACATCTTCGTTGTCAATCAAATACAGCGAATCAAGATAAAGCACAAAATAGTCGTAGCGCATTTTGACTTTTTCCAAATCCAGCGAAACGCCGTTCAGGATCAGTTGACCCGAAATCTGAAAAAACGGAGGTTTGCTGTCGATCGTCAGCTGCATATCCACAGGCGCTTTTTCGAGCTTAACCAGCACAAGCGAAGCCGCATTAATGCTTTCGGAAATCAGTGGATTGTGATAAAAGAAATCGAGCGACGGCGGATTCCGGACAATACTTTTCAATCCGGCGAGGTCTATATCCGCCTGTTTTTTGCGAAAATTGTTTTGAAAAGTGGCAATCGCCGTGTAGAATTTTACAACATCCGGATCCTGGGTTTTCCAGATCGTGTCGAGCGGATTTTGTAATGTGAGCGGATTTTTAAGTTTCCCTTCCCGCGTCGTCTGGTGCTTTCGTAAAGCTCAAAATAGAGAAATGCTCGTAATATTTGTGCTGACCGATCACGGCGATCTTTTTCGTGCTTTCCGCCTTTTTTTCCTCCGCCGGAATGTCGATCACCGGCTTCCCAACCCATTGATGTTCAAGAAAAGCAAAGGAAGTCTGGCTCACCGGAATGAGCTCTTTCATTTTGGGTTTGATTTCCAACTCCTTATTGACCAAAGTCAGTTGAAAAAAAGCATCCAGATCCGCTTCATTTTCCAAACCATAATCTTTTGCAACAACCCGGATCTTTTCAAATCGCAGCTTTTTGTCAAAAAATGCGCGCAGGTCTTTTCTGTTATTTAAATTATATAAAACCTGAACCTGATGCTCGCAGAGCCTTTTCTTCGGCGCCGTGCAGCCGCAATAAATGTTCACGGAGCCATCATTCTGCCGGACCACAACCTTATGATGGTCCGTTGCAGCAGCCGGAATCTTGAATGCCATGTAATCCACATCCATATCCTGCGGCTGAATGTCGAAGTAACCACGTCTGTCCGTGCCGGGAAGTTCGGAGCTGTTTTGCAGAATGTGGGTGGTGGAAAGTTCAGCGAGGTTGAAGTCCTGGAAGACGAAATAATGGGCAGGCATGTTTTCTGCCTGCGCAGGGGCATTCTTTTTCATATGGCAAATTAATGAACTATTTTGCACATTCATTTTAAATCATTCTCAACATGGAAATCGGAGTTGCAGCAGACCACGGAGGATACGAACTGAAAGAGTTCTTGAAAACATATTTGATCGGAAAAGGGCACCACATCACAGATTACGGCGCATATGAGCTCGGATTCAAAAGACGATTATCCGGATCTTTGTTATCCCATTAGCGAATGCAGTGGTGAACAAAGAAATTGAACGCGGCATAGCAGTTTGTGGCAGTGGCGTGGGTGCCTCTGTGGCAGCAAATAAAATTTCCGGCGTGCGTGCCGCATTGATTAATGACCATTTTTCTGCCCATCAGGGTGTGGAAGATGACGACCTGAATTTGCTTTGTCTGGGTGGCCGGGTTACTGGTAACATGGCTGCGCAAGAGCTGGTTGAGTCGTTTCTGAATGCGCGTTTCACCAATGAAGAACGTCATTTACGCAGGTTAGGAAAGGTGAAAGCGCTTGAAAAATGAGCTGTAAATTTGGCATGAAGCATCCCTTTTTGGCATCATTATTTTGCAAAAGGCGGTAATGAAAAAATTGACTTACCGCCACATTTCAAAGCTTACCGCTTGTTTCCTATTCATTTCCACGGCACTGGCTTACGGGCAACAGCCCGCTCCGGACACACTCCGCGTCGTTGTGCCCGATTCGCTCGACATCGACAAGGCCGACAGCACGGTAAAGCCGCCGCCTCCTTTAATTGATACGATTCGTTATCGCTTTATTGGTGATGGGAACTTCGCCAGCGGGAATGTAAACCGGAGCCTGGTCGTGTTGCGGGCTGAACTTACATTCAGCGGCCCGGTCATCAACATTGCCACTAATCCCCGGTTTACTTATGGAAAGCAGAATGGCGTTTTGGCCGAGCGGGATAGTTATGTAGATATTTTTGTGGATGTTTTCAAAAAGCGGAAGACTTACGTTTTTGGTTTGGGTGCATTGGAAACGAGTAATTTAAGACGCATTAACTTGCGGCAAATGGCCGGTGCGGGAGTAGGTTACCGCTTGCTGCAGAGCAAAAATAACGATCTCAGCCTCACGAATGCGATCCTTTACGAATCGACCAATTTTGAGGAAATTTCAACGGTAACCACGATCCGTAACTCTTTTCGGGTTAAAGGCAAGCATTCGCTCATTCAGGATAAGATCAGGATCAATCACCTCACGTTTTTACAGCCCGCGCTGAATGACTTTTCAAACCTTCGCTGGAACACGATCATTTCGTTTGAACTGCCTCTTAACAAGTGGGTTACGCTGCGGACGAGCTTTGAGAACTCTTATGAAAGTGTTGTAGAAGCAACCCGTAAGCGCAACGATTCGCGGATCACATTCGGCGTTTCTGTTGGAAATAAATAAAGGCTGATGTCCATGCGGTTTTTGTAAGGGAGGAAAGTGAATAAAGCTGTCCATGATTGCAGGACATTATATCTGCAAAAAATGTGCTTTAAACAACATAACACTTTCCAATCTTGACATGAAAGAATCAGAGGATAACCGCCGTCAGTTCATCAGAAATTCGGTAAGCACAGCCGCAGGATTAATGTTATTGCCCGGCTTCGCCGAAAAAGCGTCGGCTGCAAATCTCGCGCGCCCGGCCAAAGAAACATTTGCACCTATTATGCCGGCGAGAATTAAATTTTCTGTCATTGGAATGAATCATGGCCATATTTACGGTCAGGTGGAGGCGGTTACGCGAGGTGGCGGTGAGCTGGTTTCGTTTTATGCCAAAGAAGAAGATCTTTCGGCAGCATTTGCAAAACGTTATCCGCAGGCCAAGCAGGCGAAAAGTGAAGCAGAAATTCTGGACGACAAATCCATTCAACTGATCCTGAGCTCAGGCATCCCGGACGAAAGGGCGCCTTTGGGCATCCGAGTTATGAAAAGCGGAAAGGATTATATGGTCGACAAACCTGGCATTACCACACTCGAACAGCTCGCTCAGGTGCGGAAAGTGCAAAAGGAAACCAAGCGCATTTACTCGATTATGTACAGCGAGCGCCTCGAAAACCGGGCGACCATCAAAGCCGGTGAATTAGTAAAAGAAGGTGCAATCGGAAAGGTGGTGCAAACCATCGGATTAGGCCCGCACCGTATGACACCCAAATCCCGTCCTGAATGGTTTTTTGATAAAAAGCGCTTCGGCGGCATCATTTGCGACATTGCCTCGCATCAGTTTGATCAATTCTTGTTCTTCACCGGTTCTACGAAAGCGGAGATCGTTGCTTCCCAAGTCGGCAATGTAAACCATCCACAATATCCGCAATTTGAAGATTTTGGCGACACGATGTTGCGTGGAAATGGCGGCGCAGGTTACATCCGCGTAGATTGGTTTACGCCCGACGGCCTAAAATCCTGGGGTGACGGCCGCCTCACAGTCCTTGGAACGGAAGGTTACATTGAAATCCGTAAAAACATCGACATTGCAGGCAGAGAAGGCGGAAATCACCTTTTTCTAGTCAATAATAAAGAAACACAATACGTGGATTGCAGCCAGGTCGAACTTCCCTACGGCCGCCAATTAGTCGACGACGTCCTGAACCGGACCGAAACTGCAATGTCACAGGAGCATTGTTTCCTTGCCACCGAACTGGCATTGAAAGCGCAAAAGAATGCGCAGAATGTGGCGACGTTGAGTTGATTTGTTCAGGTCTATGGCGTTGCACACGTTGTTGCATCCCTCCGGGATTTTGACATTAGGTGCATCGATGATATTTTCTACCAATATTGCATCCCTCTGGGATTTTGAAATCCCGGAGGGATGTAATATTGGTAGAAAATTGTTTTAAGTGTAAAATTTAAATGCCGGAGGCATGCAACATTGGTAACAACAACATGGCAATGAATTTTTAAAATGCCGGAGGCATGCAACGTCATCCCATCAACCTCTATTTCGACAACGCCTCAAAATCCTCATCAGATAATGTAATACTCGCAGCACCCATATTCTCCTTCAAATGTTCCAGCGAGCTTGTGCCTGGGATGAGCAAAATGTGTGGTGCACGTTTTAACAGCCACGCTAATGCGATTTGTGAAGTGGTTGCTCCATGCTTTTCAGCGATTTGCGCGATTTTCGATTGCAACTTATCTGGCCCGGATGCAAGTGGATACCAGGGGATGAAAGCCATTCCTTGCTGTTCGGTGTAATCTACGACCGCTTCCCATTTCCGGTCGCCGAGGTTGTAGAGATTTTGAACCGAGACAATCTTAATGACCTTTTCAGCGCGTTGGATTTGCTTCACGTCCACCTCCGAAAGCCCCACATAACGAATCTTTCTAGCATTTACGGCTTCGACAACGGGTGCCAATGTTTCTTCAATCGGAAACTTAGGATCAAAGCGATGCAATTGCCAAAGGTCGATGGTCTCCACTTTCAAGCGTTTTAGACTGCCCTCAATCGCTTCACGAATGTGTTTTGGATCGCCGTTGGCAACCCATTGGCCTGGGCCGGTGCGTTCGAAACCGCCTTTTGTGGCGACTAGCAAATCGAGCGGATAAGGATGCAATGCGTCTGCGATCAGGGTTTCGTTGGTATGCGGGCCGTAAGAATCGGCTGTGTCGATGAAGTTTACGCCTGCGGCGAGGGCTGCCTGCAAAACTTTAATGGCATTTTCACGGTCTGGTGCGTCACCCCAAACGCCTTTGCCGGTAAGCTGCATGCCGCCGTAACCCAATCTTTTTATTTCAATCTCTCCGCCAACGCGGAATGTGTCTGCAATTGCTATGCTCATATTTTGTGTTCTGTTAAAGGTTATTGAACATTAACCCGCAGGCCGACGATTTGATTCGGCATCGCTTCGATGTTAATGCTTAATTAATGAACGGGATCACAAATGTCAGGCCAAGGCGGATTTTGGCACAGTTTTGTTCCTTCGAACTGAAATCAATGTTCAGAAGAGATGGAAACCACAATTTATGAAGATAAGGCAAAATCGCTGATTGCTGAGATGAAGCAATTGATCGATGCGAAAGGGCTTAATAATGGAAATACAATGGAGGAGGCGGGTTTGAACCAGGAATCGGTTGAAAAAAATATTCAATGGCGAACAACTTCCCAGCTTATCCGAATTCCTGGCATCGTGTCTGGTTTCCGGCATTTCATTCCAGCTGCCCGCAGTGGAAACGCCGAATACGCCCATGTGATTTTTGCAAGTTAAGGAACCAGCTCAACCGACTTCAAAGTTGAACTGGCCATTCATGACGAGTTTTGCGTCCGTCGTTTCAGGATTGCCGGGAATCTGCAATCCTTTTATTTCGGCCGTTTTCCCTTTGCTTAATAAGTCGTAAACGTGCTTGTCGGTAAGTTTTTTGCCAAGAAATTCAAATGGAATTTTAAAGCCGCATACGCTGAAATTGGAGCAGCCGTAAGCGGTTTTTCCTTTTTTTAACAGTTGTTCCTTGCATTTCGGGCACGTTAGCAATTCAATGTTAATGTCCTCTTTTGGTTCTTTGGGCTTGGCAGGTTTTTTCTCTTTTTCTTCCTTAACAACTTCAACAGGAACGTCTTCGGCAATGCTGATCGCTCTGCCGCGGTTATTTTTCACCTCATTGGTCAGCTCCACAACCATCTGGATCAATTCCTGCTTGAATGTGTCCATCGAATAATCACCCTTTTCAATAAGCCGCAGTTTTCTCTCCCAATTTCCAGTTAGCTCGGCGCTTTTCAGGAGCTCGTTTTGGATCGTGTCGATCAGATCCATGCCTGTTTGGGTTGCGAAAATGTTCTTCTTTTTCTTCTCTATATAACGCCTTTTAAAAAGCGTTTCGATAATGTTTGCCCTTGTGGAAGGCCTTCCTATGCCGTTGTCTTTCAGGAGTTCACGCATTTCTTCGTCCTCAACCTGTTTTCCGGCCGTTTCCATGGCGCGCAATAATGTTGCCTCCGTGTAGGCTTTTGGCGGAGTGGTTTTTCCCTGGTGCACACGCGGTTCGTGCGGACCTCTTTTCACCGACTTCAAAGTTCGGCATCAGCTTTTCTTCTTCCGCCGCTTCCTTTTTTGCACTCGCATCATTGTGCGTACACAGCCCGCCAGCCCGGTTCGAGGATTTGCTTTCCGGTCGCTTTAAACTCACACGTTAGGCCATTCCCAGTGAAGCGGCGCAATGGAAATGTGAAAGCGTTTCACGATAAATGCGAAAACTAGAGAACGGACAATGAGAGGCTCGTTAATATCTGGCTGCAAAACCCAACGAGCACA
>NZ_CEEDCD010000021.1:0-73946 GCF_979253085.1 Dyadobacter sp. AC419
TCATAAAGTCCCCTGTTCCAAGTTTTTGGGCTTTACCAAAATGCTTGCCATTGTCCTTTGAGCTGATCAGGTACATGTTTCGGGCCCCATCGAGCTTATTTCGGAACATAACGTACATACTGCCGTTTTGATCAAAAGAAACGGATGGCTTACAGCAGTCACAAATGCCTTTCTGCTCTCCCTGATAAATTAATTGATTTTTTTCCCAGGTTAATCCGCCATCTTCGGAAAGTGATCCATATAGATTATTGTTGCCCAGCCGCGTATCCAGCCAGACAGTATATACATCGTTGCCCTTACCGGCACCTAGTCCAGAAAGAGCTTCCTTGGCGGTTGTATCCGCATCATTGATTTTCACCGGGGCAGACCATTGATTATCTGAATTGGAAAGTCGCATTGCAAATAAATCACCATGATGGTCACCAACTGTAACAACTGTATAGTCATTTGTTGTTGTGATCTGCGGTCCCCTGCCCATCCCAAGGCCCATTTTGGAAAAGCTGCCTAACTGGGTAGGTTTGGAAAAGGATTTTCCCCCATCATTTGATGATACAAAATACAGGTCCCGCTGATCCCCATTTTTGACTCCATATACAATCCGGACCGTTCCATTTTGATCAATAGCTATTTCTGGCTGACTGCCCATACCTAAATTATATTCAGCATCCGCCCGCCCAGGTTCGGGCAGATCTGTTTGAAAAATCAGAAAGACGGAAGGGCAATCAAAAGTCCGAGCTTTGCTAAAAATATATTCATGGTTGATATTTGCTTAATTTTTACCTAAATTAGTAAGAACTTACAGGTGATATTGGTTAATGCTTGTCAATCCAAAAATTATGTAAGTCTGACCCACAATTGTATAATGAAGTAAGATAAATATTTTCAAGCTTTGCACTTTAAGTCCATCATGAAAAAGCTTACTGTACTTTTCTTGACCTTTCTATACCTGGGTACTGCAACCGGTGTTACCTTACACCTGCATTACTGCATGGGGGAAGTGGTCAATTTGGAGGTTACAAAAGCAGATCAGGGGCACTGTGAAAATTGTGGGATGGATAAAAACAAGTCCACAAAAAACGGGTGCTGCAAAGACGAGTTTAAAAAAGTAAAGACCGACGATTCCTACAAACTGACAGATAATACGCTCAGTAACCCATTGCTTTCTGTGGCAATGTTAAATAAAGGGGTAACATATGATTTTCTGGCAGCATCTTACCCGAATGTTTTTGGACCAGCAATCAAAGTAATGCCCCTCCCCGAAGTAAACCAGTCCCGGTTTATATTCTGCACTGCAGTTATCTGATTTAAAATTTCGTGTCCTTTCTGTGCCAGGCAAATCTATTTGCCGGGCTCTTTGTGTTGCAC
This sequence comes from Dyadobacter sp. AC419, assembly GCF_979253085.1. Lineage (NCBI taxonomy): Bacteria > Pseudomonadati > Bacteroidota > Cytophagia > Cytophagales > Spirosomataceae > Dyadobacter > Dyadobacter sp. AC419. The sequence goes on from NZ_CEEDCD010000021.1 coordinate 1,366, forward strand.
TCCTGTCAGCACTGATTAATCTTTCTTTCAATTTATTAACACACAAAGTCTATGCTACGCATTACCTATGGCGCAGTGCTGCTGCTTGCTATCACCTCATTTTCTGCCTGTCGTAAACATGTTATGGATGATATGCCCATGGAAGAGAATATCGATTATCCCGCTGCTTATGTGGTCAATGGAGAAGATGCCACGGTTTCTGTGATCCGGCTATCGGATCAAAAAGTTTCCGAGACTTTGGATCTGATGACCGGTTCTATGGGAATGGCAATGTGGCCACATCACATCTATCACCTGCAAAGTTTAGGTGAGCATAGGCTGACTGTTGCAGTTCCTGGAATGGATTTGAGCGCTGGCCATGCAGGAGGCATGGAAGGCATGACAGGGAGGGTGCTTGTTTTGGATGCGGTAAAGGGTACTGTTTTGAAAGATCTGGAAGTACCCGTCATGAACCACAACGCAGTATATTCTCCTGATGGCAAAGAGATCTGGACTTCCCAAATGGAAATGGAAGGAAAAGTGCTTGTCTACGACGCAGCTACCTACTCCTTGAAAAATACAATCCCTGTGGGTATGGAGCCCGCAGAAGTGACATTTTTCTTCAGATGGTTCCAAGGTCTACGTAGCCAATAGTGGCGATGATAATGTCTCAGTGATCAATCCTTCCAGCAAAGCCGTAACAGCAACGATCTCAGTTGGCGACAACCCGGTCGCTGCATGGATAGGTTACGACAGGAAAATGTATGTGGACAACGAAGAAGGCCAAAGCATCAGTGTCATTGATATTGCAACAGATAAGGTTATTCAGACGATCGCGCTTGGTTTTATGCCGGGCAGTGCCGCACATCTAGCTAAAAAAGAAGAATTATGGGTCACCGATCCGGACAATGGAAAGGTGCATTTCTGGAAATGGGACGGCGCTATGAAAGAATGGATGCATGCCGGGGTCTTTGATACTGCGGCTGGCGCACATGCTGTTGGCTTTACCGCGGATGGCAATACGGCTTACGTAACCAATCAAATGGCACAAAGTGTTTCAGTTATCAATACGCTCAGCCATACCAAGATCAAGGATATCGCTGTGGGCAAAAAGCCGAACGGAATCGTATTGAAGCAATGATCAAATATATTTTAACCATAACTAAATAAAACAATGAAACCATTTAATAAAATATCCGCTCTGCTCTTTGTAGCAATCTTTGCCTTCCCTGCTATGCTGCTTGCCCAATCCAATTACAAGCAGCCGATGAGCATTGCCAGAGACGGTATGATCACTGATGCAGGCGGGGCTACCATCGGCTCAGTTACAAAAGACAAGATTGTAAAGGACTACCAGGGTCATAAAGTGGCATTCGTGGATGGAGAAGGCAATTTGGTTGATGCCCATACCAATAAAAAAATGGGACGGATGGGTAAAGATGGGAAAACCTATTACAATGCAAATGGTGAGATATACCTTACCGTAAAAGACAAAGGTGAAACCTGTGAGATTTACGACGCATCAGGGAAGAAGATCGGGGATGTACATTCCAGTTATAAAGGCATGGCTTGCTCGCTGCATTGTTTTGAAAATGGCCTGGATGCCAACATGAAAGAAAAAGCCTGTCTCGACGGCAGCAGCCTATGCCTGCCCAATGCACCCGGAGGTCACTGGAAAAGAAGGGAAGCCTGCTCAAAATGCCATATGAAGCTGGTCAAAAAGTAGGATCTGAGATACATTCATTTTAACAGATATTTCTAATGAAGTCAATTACAAAAGTAGCCCTTCTGCTGACATGCTTGTTGCTGCTGGCTGGTGCATCTTTATTCGCCCACAATGGAAAAAAGCACGGTAAGGCTAAGGTCGACTCGGTCCAGTCGGCTACACCTACACTGCAACACGAGCATGGTGCGCATGATAGCACAGCCATGCAAGCGGCTATGAGCCCGGATAGTGATCATCAGCATGGCCTTGGCGAGTTTCCGACACTGCACCCCTTAGTGGTCCACTTTCCAATCGTTCTTTTGATTGTTGCAGCACTTCTACAATGGGTAGGCCTTTTTTTTTATAAAAAAGAGATCACAACAGTGGCATGGGCACTTTTACTGCTTGGCTTTATCGGCGCTTACGCATCATCGACCTGGTTTCATGCGCATACCGCGCAGCTGGCACCAGCTATTCAAGCTATACTCGAAGAGCATGAGAAGTATGCATCTTACACACAGTGGCTGTCAGGGATAGCCCTGCTGGTACAGTCTGTCAACATATTTTTCCTGAAAAGAAATCTGTGGGTTAACGTTTCTATGGCCATCGTCATGAGTGCAGCCGCATTCTTTGTGGCCTATACCGGTCATCATGGTGCGGAACTGGTCCATAAGCACGGTATTGGGGCAAAAGGCTATTTACTCGAACAACATAATCATTAAATCAGGGCCTGTTAAGGGTAAAATACAGAAATTGTATGGTACATCGCATTATAGGATGGTCGCTACATAACCGGTTCATTGTACTGGTCTTATCGGCAGCACTGCTCATATGGGGCGTGTTTGCCGTTAAGAAAAACCCGATTGACGCCATTCCTGATTTATCGGAAAACCAGGTAATTGTTTTTACCGAGTGGATGGGGCGGGGGCCGCAATTAATTGAAGATCAAATTACGTACCCATTGGTTACCAATCTTCAAGGGCTTCCCAAGATTAAATATGTACGCGGGACTTCCATGTTTGGGATGAGTTTTATCTATGTCATCTTCAATGATGATGTAGACGTATATTGGGGACGTGAGCGCGTTCTGGAGCGGCTGAGTACGGTATCCAGATCGCTGCCAACGGGTGTCAGCCCACAGCTTGGTCCTGATGGAACAGGCGTAGGACATATCCTTTGGTACACGCTGGATGCCCCTGAAATGGATTTAGGCGAACAAAGGGCTTTGCAGGACTGGTATATCAAATTCGCTTTGCAAAATGTGGAAGGGGTAAGCGAAATTGCTTCCTTTGGTGGTTTCCAGAAACAATACCAAATCACGGTAGATCCTAATAAGCTCCTTTACTACCGCTTATCTATACCACAGGTAATGAGCGCGGTCCGCTTGAACAACAATGAATCCGGAGGAAGGAAATTTGAATTAAGTGATATAGGCTACATCATCAAGACGTCTGGGTACCTCCAATCCATCGAGGAAATTGAGAATATACCAATCAAAAACCAAGGCAGTATACCCATCAGGGTTTCTGATATAGCTTCTGTGCAGATGACGGGTGAAACCCGGCTGGGTATTTTTGACCAGGATGGGGAAGGCGAACGGGTAGGCGGCATTGTAGTGATGCGTTACGGTGAAAATGCAGCAGCTGTCATTGAGAAAGTGAAAGCAAAAATGAGCGAAGCTGCCAAAGGGTTTCCGAAAGGTGTAAAATTTGATATTGTTTATGACCGTGGAGAGCTGATCCAGGAATCGGTTGATTCTATCAAGCACACCTTAATAGAGGAAATGATCGTAGTATCACTGGTGGTAATTATTTTTCTTTTTCACTGGCGCAGTGCATTGAGCATCATCATCCAGATTCCCATTACCCTTGCTGCCAGTTTCATTTTACTGAATGCCTTTGGTATCTCATCCAACATCATGTCCTTAACAGGAATTGCCCTGGCTATCGGCGTAATCGTCGACAACGGCATCATTATGAGCGAAAATGCCTATAAGCATCTTTCTCAGCGGTATGAGCAGTGGCAGCAGGAGCAGAAAACAACATCATTATGAAATGGTTTAAGAAAAGAAAAGATAAACGGCCTGAGTGGATCTCTGAACAGGAGCGCCTGGCAATTATTGAAAAATCAAGTAAGCAGGTATCCCGGGGGTGTTTTTTGCAACGGTCATTATTATTACCTCATTTCTTCCCGTATTTATGCTGACAGGGCAGGAAGGTAAGCTATTCCACCCCCTAGCTTATACGAAAACGTTTATTTTGATCGTGGACGCTCTGCTGGTTATTACCCTGGCGCCGGTATTAATATCTTTTATCATGAAAGGCAAGTTCCGGCCCGATCATGCTAACCCTGTAAACAGGATCCTTGAGCGTGTTTATGAGCCGGTCATAAGGGGTGTTTTGAAATGGCGTAAAACCACCCTGGCTATTAACATCATGGCACTTTTGATTACTATACCGCTGCTAGCCAGTCTAGGATCGGAGTTTATGCCGCCGCTGGATGAACAAAGTATCCTTTTTATGCCTATAACGCTGCCAGATATCTCAAATTCGGAAGCCAAAAGAATCCTGCAGGTTCAGGATAAAATCATTAAATCAGTACCTGAGGTTGATAAGGTATTAGGTAAGGCGGGAAGGGCAAGTACTGCCACTGACAATTCCCCGATCAGCATGATTGAGACGATCATCAAACTGAAACCAAAGTCAGAGTGGCGAGCCGGGATTACAAAAAAGATATTATTACCGAGCTTGATGCCAAGCTTCAGATACCGGGCGTGATCAACGGCTGGACACAGCCTATTGTCAACCGGATCAATATGCTTTCAACTGGAATTCGTACAGATGTAGGAATAAAAGTCTATGGCCAGAATCTGGACACCATCGCTAATGTATCTGAAAGGGTCAAAAAAACACTGGAAGGCACAGCAGGTATCAGTGATCTTTACGTAGAGCCAGTAACAGGTGGTAAATACCTGGCTATCAACCCAAGAAGGGAAGATCTTAGCCGTTACGGGCTCAGCGTTGATGATGTAAACCAGGCTGTTGAATTCGCGTTAGGGGGCTCTCCGATCGGGAACACGATCGAAGGTAGAAAGCGGTTTTCTATCAGCGTCAGGCTCGCCCAGAATTACCGTAACAGTGTAGAAACCATCAAAAGGCTTCCGTTGATGTCTGCCTCCATGGGGGAAGTACCCTTGTCAGCCGTAGCTGATGTCGTCTTCGAGAACGGCCCTCCAATGATCGCTTCGGAGAACGCGATGCTTCGTGGCGCGGTATTGTTCAATGTTCGCGACCGGGACCTTGGGGGGACTGTCCAGGAAGCCATAGAAAAGATCAGTAAAACAAATGGCGTACTTCCACCGGGTTATTATTTGGAATGGAGCGGGCAGTATGAAAACCTGATCCGTGGGCAGCAGACGCTTCTGTGGATTGCGCCAATCGTGCTGCTGATCATTTTCTTTTCGCTGTATTTTGCTTTTCATTCCCTTCGGGAAGCATTTTTAAGCCTGATCACAGTCCCTTTTGCTTTGATTGGTGGGGCTTATATGATTTATTTCTGGGGAGTCAACCTCTCTGTGGCAGTAGCGGTGGGCTTCATTGCCCTGTTTGGCATTGCCGTAGAAACCGGTATCGTTATGGTCATCTATCTAAATGATGCCATGCAGCAGCTAGTCAATAAAAAAGGAAACTCTGGTGAATCAATTAATGAAAGAGGACCTGCGCGAGTATGTAATCCATGGGGCCGTAAAACGTCTGCGCCCCAAGCTGATGACCGTGTGTGTATCGCTTTTTGGATTGGTGCCCGTACTTTGGGCGAATGGAGTTGGAACGGATGTGATGCAGCCTATCGTGCTGCCGATGATCGGAGGCGTGCTTACATCATCTACGCACATCTTACTGGTAACACCACTGATATTTTTAATGACAAAGGAGTATGAGCTACGTAAATACGGAAAACTACAAATCCATGATACACAACACTAATTATGTGAAATGGTTAATCGTGTTTCTGCTGCCGCTTACTACCTGGGCACAGCAGCAACCGGTACTTAGGCTAGATACGATTTTACAACGCATTGATAACAATAACCTAATGCTTCAGTCTTATGGACTCAAAGCGGACAGTTACAAACATAGCGGTGATGCAGCTACGGCATGGATGCCTCCCATGATTGGGCTGGGGACTTTTATGACCCCCTACCCCAATCAAATGATCATGGAATCGCGTGATAAGGGAAACCTGATGCTGCAGATTGAGCAGGATATACCTAACCTGTCCAAGCTGAATGCAAAAAGAAGATATATCGCTTCCCAAGGCAATGTCGAAAGGGCCAACCGAGATATTACCCTCAATGCTTATAAGGCCCAGGCAAAGCGGCTTTATTTCAACTGGCTTATTGCCCGGCAGCGTGTAGGTGTACTAGAAGAGAATGAGAAAATCATGGTAATGATGAAGAAGATTGAAGAAGTCAGGTATCCCTATAACCAGTCACAACTCGGAGGGGTTTACCGGGCAGAATCGAAAATCCTGGAAAACCAGAATATGATCCGTATGCAGGAAGGTACTATTGGGAAGGCAAGAGGATGGCTTAATAGCCTCATGAATGTAGCTGGCAACCAATACTTTGAGATTGACACCACGTACATCCCCTCCTTTCGGGCAGCCATGCACTACGATACCGCTTCACTTGCTGAGCTGCGAATGGACGTCTTTAAAATGAATGAAAGTATCAAATCAATGCAGCTGAATATTGAAAGCATGAAACAACAGAAAAAGCCGGATTTTAAAATCCGCTTTGACCATATGTACCCGCTCGACGCAATGATGCCTAATGCTTACAGCGTGATGGGAATGCTTAGTATCCCTATTGCCCCCTGGTCATCTAAAATGTACAAATCCGATATCAAAGGCATGCAGCTCAGCATCCAAGGAATGCAAAAGGAGCGTTCGGCGATGCTGGTAGAAACCCAGGGAATGCTTTATGGCATGCAATCAGAGATCGAGTCTATGCAGACCAGGGTCAGCACGATGCAAGAAAAAATCATCCCGGCCCTTCAAAAGGCGATGGACGCTTACTTTGCCAATTATCAGGAAAATAAAGCGCAGCTGCCTGTTGTGATAGACGCCTGGGAAGCCTTGACAATGATGCAAATGAATGTGCTTGACGAGAAATTGAAATTGTACGAAATGATCGTGGACTATGAGAAAGAACTATATCGGTAGCCTTTTAACGGTACTGTTATTGGCCAGTGTGGTTTTGATGGGCTGTGAAAATAAATCCGAAAAAAGTGGGCATGTGGCCCACGGGGATACAGAGCTGTATACCTGCCCGATGCACCCACAGGTAATCCAGGAAAAACCAGGCAAGTGCCCGATTTGTGGCATGGACCTGGTGGTAAAAGAAACAAATAATGAGTTGGTTGTTGACAGTAGTTTCAATGCTTTGTTAAAGCCAGTAAACGCGCAGGTGATTGCCAGTATCCCTTTGATTAATGCGGAAAGTGGCATGCGTATTTTTTCTGTACAGGCGCAAGGAGTGGTAACTTATGATAGCCGCAGCCAGGTTTCGCTATCATCACGGGTGGGTGGCCGCATTGAAAGGTTACTGATTAAATATAACTATCAGCCTGTCCGAAAAGGGCAATTGGTAATGGAGGTCTATTCTCCGGACCTGGCATCTGCCCAAAGAGAGCTTTTGATGCTCAGTAGTGACGGAAGCAGCCCGGATTTACTGCAAAAAGCCAAACAGCGCCTGATGCTGCTGGGAATAAGCCTTAGGCAAATCGAAGACATTATCAAGTCAGGAAATGTGTTATATAGGGTACCCGTTTACAGCCCGGCCAATGGATATATCCTGGAACAATCAGCCAGTTTGACACAAGCTAGCGCACCTATGGCTGCACCTTCTGGCAATGGTGGTACGGCAATGGATGAAATGGGTGGCAGCACAGCTGCTTCATCGACCCCTACTTCACCATCAGCAGTGTCTTCACCGGTGCTGCTGCGCCCTGGGCAATATATTACTGCCGGGCAGTCCTTATTTACGATTTATACATCCCAAGGGCTGATTGCAGAATTTGCGCTATCGCCTGCTATTTCTTCCCGCATCAAGCCACAACAAAAGCTGCTCTTTTATGCGGGCAATGAGAAGGAAAATATGGTCAGTGGCAAGATTGGATTGATCCAGCCGGTTCTTCGAAGTGGTGAGAGTTTCACCTTGGCCAGGGTCTATCTCAGAGGCAAAAATCTGACGCCCGGGCAACTTCTGACCGCAAGTATTCCCATCGTTTTTCAAAATGGGTTATGGCTCGACAAAAAAGCGGTCTGGCAAACCGGCAGCAAGGCTATTGTATTCAAGCAACAAGGTAAAGTGCTGCTACCCATGCACGTTAAATCCGGCGCAGTTATAGATGGTATGGTACAGATCCTCTCTGATATCCAGGATTGGAAAGTCGCGTCAAACGTATCCTATCTGATCGACAGTGAGAGCTTTATTAAGGATAACAGTATCGTTGAAAATTAAGGATATGAAAAGAAAAGAATTTTTGAGGCTTGCTACTGTCGCCTCTTTTGCTCCGGGGATGTTTCTGACGGCATGCCAAGATGATAAAAAAAGCAAGCCGCCACAGCTGGGCAGAAGACTTATACCTGTCCTATGCATCCGCAAATAATCCAGGACAAACCAGGCAGCTGCCCCATATGTGGCATGGACCTGGTCATTTTTGATAAAAGCAGTAAGGATGCCGCTATCATATTGGGTGAGAGCCAAATAGCATTGGCCAATATAACGACGATGACAGTTGGCAGCGGCCTTTTGTCGAATTCCAAAAGACTTAATGGCCGCCTTGCTGTGAACCCAGATCAAACCGCTGTTGTATCCAGCCGTGCAGCTGGCCGTATCCAGGTGTTGTATGTCAAAGAAACCGGTGTAGCTGTATTGAAAGGACAGCCGCTTTACAAAATATACTCCGAGCAACTTTCTGCACTTCAGCAGGAATATCTGTTGGCACATGCCCAAGTGCAGCAGTTTCCTGCTGATGCTCGCTTCATAGCTATTGAAAAAGCGGCCCGGCAGAAGCTCCGGTTGTATGACCAAAGTGAAGAAGATATCCAGGGCCTAGCGGCAATGCAGAAGCAAGACCCTTTTATCACCTACAGGGCACCAATGAATGGCACTGTCTCAGAGTTATCAGTAACGGAAGGGCAGTATGTGTCTGAGGGCAGCGCGGTGCTGCGCCTTGAAGACTACTCTTCTTTATGGGTCGAAGCCGATATCTATCCAGCAGAAGCGGCAGGCATCCGTACAGGGCAAAAGGTCCAGGTCCAGGTTGCAGGCTGGGAAGACAAACCCCAGCAAATAAGGATCGATTTCATTACACCTGCCATTCAGAGTGGCAGCCAGCTGATGCAGGTCCGGGGCACTATTCCAAACCCAGCGAACCGGTGGCAGCCAGGATTGCAGGCTAATATAATCCTGCAAACCAGTGATATGATTAATGCAATGACTTTGCCTGTCGATGCGGTGATCCGTGACGCAAAAGGAACGCATGTATGGATTGAAACGAAGCCTGGCACTTTCCAGGCACGCATGGTTTTAATCGGCATGCAGAATGCTGACCTGGTTGAAATCAAGGAAGGCATTGCCAAAAATGAAAAGGTGGTTGTTACAGGTGCTTATCTTTTATACAGTGAATATGTATTAAAAAAAGGATCTGACCCAATGGCCCTACATCAACATGAGTAACCAATTTTATTAACTATAAATTTTATTAAGATGAAAAACGTAACCAAATGGGCATTGCCAGTAGCCATAGTAATTGTACTCTCCGCATGCGGCGGTAAAAATGAAGAAAGTAATACCGGTTCCCATCAGGATTCAACGGCCCATGCGCATCATGAAGGCATGGATATGGGCGGTAAAGAAACAAGTAAAGTTATATTGAAAGATGATAAGCTTAATGCAGTCTACCAGCATTACATACACCTGACCACGGCCCTAATCAATTCGGATGCAGCAGAAGCAAAAATTGCTTCCAGCGCCATCGAAGCGGGTATGGGTCAGGTCTCACAAGGGGGTGCGACGGCCAAAATAGCTTCCCAAATTACAGAGGCTAAAGGTATTGAAGCCCAAAGGGTTTTGTATTCCACCCTGAGTGACGAATTTATTCCCCTGGTTAAAAAATCCGGATTGAGCAGTGGAGAACTGTATGTGGATTTTTGCCCGATGGCTAATAAAGATAAAGGCGGATATTGGCTGTCTGCTCAAAAAGAGATTAAAAATCCATATATGGGGGATAAGATGATTTCCTGCGGAGAAGTAAAAGAGACGGTGAATTAACCGGAATGTTTAAAGTCTACCATACCAGGTTCAGGGCATTGCCCTGAACCAATTTTAATGCACCTAACAACACTTCCGATGAAACTAATCACTATACTACTATCAATAATGCCCCTGGTGGGTGTTTTCGCACAACACCAGCATGGTGGTGCTGAATCATCCAAGCCAGCGTTGGCTAAAAAACCCTTTTTGGCAAGCTCAAAAGGGGGAAGGATCGAATACCATTTATATGTAAATGACACAACTGCCAATATTAGCGGCAAACGCAAGGTTTCTGCGCTCGCTATGAATGGGCAAATCCCTGCACCAACCTTAAATTTCACCGAAGGGGACACCGCCGTAATCCATGTTCATAATCTGATGCGCCATGAAACATCGATCCATTGGCATGGTCTGCTGCTGCCCAATAAGGAGGATGGTGTTCCTTATCTGACAACAGCCCCGGTCGAGCCGGGCGGGCAGTACACATTTACCTTTCCCCTTATTCAAAGCGGAACGTTTTGGTACCATTCCCATACCATGCTCCAGGAGCAAAGTGGCTTGTATGGTTCAATCGTAATCCAGCCTAGAAAGAAAACTTATGAAGTAGAGAGGGAGTTTGTGCTTTTGTTGTCGGACTGGACCGATGAAAACCCCCGGCGTGTGCTGAATGCCTTAAAAAGGAATGACCCGGCTAGTGAGTGGTATTCAATTAAAAAAGGGTATGCCCAAAGCCTTGATAAGTTAATACAGCATAAAGGACTGGGCAACAGGCTAAAAAACGGCTGGAAGCGTATGCCGCCCATGGACCTGTCTGATGTTTACTATGCCGCATTTCTGGCAAATGGAAAACGCAAAGAAAGTATTCCGGGTTTAAAACCGGGTGATAAAGTCCGGTTACGTGTCATTAACGGCTCGGCTTCAACCTATTTTTATCTGCACGGCGGGGCAGGAAAACTCGAACTGATCTCCGCGGACGGCATTGACGTAAAGCCGATTAAAGTTGACCGGCTGCTAATGGGGATTGCAGAGACCTACGATTTTCTGCTGACTGTACCAAAAGATAAAACGATGGAGTTCAGGGCAACTGCGCAAGATGTCTCTGGATTTGCTTCCTTGTATTTAGGGAAAGGTGACACCCTGTCTGCGGCACCGATCCCCAGGCCAAACGTTTGGAATATGGATGAAATGATGATGAGCATGGCTGTTAATTTTCCTAATAGAATGAACCATTCAGCAATGGGTGAAACGGATCACAGCAAGATGAACATGGAGCCTTCAAAAAAGAAGGAACCTACTGGGAAACCAGAAAAAGGGCATGAAGGCATGGACATGAATAAAATGGACCATAGCAAAATGAACATGGAACCTTCCCAAAAGAAGGAGCCTGCTACTAAACCTGAAAAGGGGGGTGATGGCATGGACATGAGCAAAATGGACCATAGCAAAATGAACATGGAACCTTCCCAAAAGAAGGAGCCTGCTACTAAACCTGAAAAGGGGGGTGATGGCATGGACATGAATAAAATGGATCACAGCAAAATGAACATGGAGCCTTCCCAAAAGAAGGAACCTGCTACCAAACCAGAGAAAGGTCATGAAGGTATGGACATGAGCAAAATGGACCATAGCAAAATGAACATGGAGCCTTCCCAAAAGAAGGAGCCTGCGGCAAAACCAGAAAAAAAAGGATGAAGGCATGGACATGAACAAAATGGACCACAGCAAAATGAACATGCAGCCTTCCCAGAAGAAGGAGCCTGCGGCAAAACCAGAAAAAGGGCAGGAGGGCATGGACATGAGCAAAATGGATCACAGCAACATGAAAGGCATGGACATGGGTAAAGCCGACTCGCTGACCATATTCAATTATGATTTATTGAGCGCCCAACAGAAAACAACCTTTGACAGCTCCAAGCCTGTTAGGACTGTCCATTTAAAACTGACTGGCAGTATGTACCGTTATGTGTGGTCTATAAATAACAAGGTACTCTCCCAGGCAGATAAGATTGGTATCAAAAAGGGCGAAGTTGTCAGGTTTGAGCTCGAAAATACCACAATGATGAACCACCCTATGCACTTGCATGGCCATTATTTCAGGGTGCTTAATAAAAACGGCGATTTTTCTCCTTTAAAACATACACTGGATGTTCCTCCAATGACAAGCATTACGATAGAGTTCGATGCAACTGAAGAGAAGGATTGGTTTTTTCACTGCCACATACTTTATCACATGATGAGTGGCATGGCGCGTATCGTAGAATATCAGGGAAGTACCCGTGATACTTCACTGGCCAGATACCCTCTCAACAAGTTACTGAAAGAGGACAAGATGTGGTTTTTTTACGGAAGCATTGCCGCCAAATCACACATGGCCGAAGCCCGTGCCAATTTTATTAATAAAAGCAATGCCATCCGCTTTGAAGGAAATTATAACTACGGGTCGCAATATGAGGCCAATATCAGTTATGAACGGTACATTGGAGACTGGCTGCGGCCTTATATTGGCTTTGGTGCTGTAAAACAGCGGTATTACAATATATTCAACGGGGAGCAAACATTTGCGCAGGATTTTGACTTGCCTGTGATTGGAGTCCGGTATACCCTGCCATTTTTCATCGATGCTGATCTGCGTGTAAATTCAAAAGGACGTGTAAGGTTTGCACTTGAAGGGGAAGAATGGCTGCTGCCCAAACTTTTTTTTAACTGGCGTATCAATACAGATAGAGAATACCATTTGGATCTGGAATATATGCTTGGTAAATACATTTCCCTATCCGGAGGCTATGATTCCAGGTACAAACTGGGTGGGGGCTTGCTACTAAGGTTCTAATCAAATGGAATACGTAATATTTCATTGTGTCATGGTTTTTTTCAAAATCTACACTACGATGCCAAGATTTTAAGGAGCTGACCATAAGATGTTTGCTGTTGGCTCAAAGTGCGTTTTTATGCCAGTTTTAAAACAAAATTAAACCGATGGAAAATCACCATAACCACGAGCATCATCCGAAGAAGCCGGCGGAAAGCATGCATTCTATACCGGAATCTGCTGATCAGCAGCATGCCCCTACACCGCAAAATGATGAGCATGCAGGCCATGACAAACATGCAGGGCATCACACAGAAGATTTTTTAAAACGCTTCTGGATCTGTATGGCCATCACTGTGCCTATTTTGTTGTTATCGCATATGATCCAGCAGATGGCCGGAATCGACTGGACCTTTCCCGGTGACCAGTATGTGCTTTTGGCACTTAGCACTGTCATCTACTTTTATGGAGGTTGGCCGTTTCTGACAGGCCTTATCAGGGAGCTTAAAAGTAAAAATTTGGGCATGATGACCCTGGTTGCAGTAGCTATAACAACTGCTTATGTGTACAGTGTGGCCGTGGTTTTCGGACTGGAAGGGATGGACTTCTTTTGGGAGCTTGCCACCCTGATTGATATCATGCTGATTGGTCATTGGCTGGAAATGAAATCCCAGATGGCTGCTTCGCAAGCCCTGGAATCGCTGGTCGCTTTGCTGCCTTCAATGGTGCATCTCGAAAAAGACAACCAGGTAACAGACATCCCTTTAAAAGACCTTCGCAGTGGTGATGTATTGCTTGTTAAACCCGGAGAAAAGATACCAGCCGATGGTGTGATTTTGGAAGGCAGTTCCTATGTGAATGAGAGTATGCTGACCGGGGAAAGCGTTCCGGTGCAGAAAAAGAAAGATGATAAAGCAATTGGAGGCGCGATTAATAGCGATGGAGTCCTAAAAATCCATGTTACCGGTGCAGGGGATGACACCTACCTGCAAAAGGTAATCAGCATGGTCAAGACGGCGCAAAGTACCAAATCCAATACGCAGAACCTGGCTGATAAGGTTGCCAAATGGTTAACGTTGGTTTCCATTACTGTTGGGGTGGTCACTTTTATTGTCTGGTATACAAACGGCCAGGATCTGGCATTTGCTTTGGAACGAATGGTTACGGTTATGGTGACTTCCTGCCCGCATGCACTAGGGGTTGCGATCCCATTGGTTATTGCTATTTCAACAACGCTTTCAGCAACGCATGGCCTTTTAATCCGGAACCGTACCGCTTTTGAGAATGCCCGCAAGCTTACAACTATTATTTTTGATAAAACCGGCACACTTACCAAAGGCTCCCATGAAATTCAGCAGATCATACCCATTGGAGATCAGTTTTCATCCGATCAGATATTGCAATATGCGGCGGCAATTCAGCAAAACTCCGAACACCATATTGCACATGGGGTCATGCGCAAGCTAAAAGAGAAAGGATTAGAGCTGTGGGCTTCTACCGATTTCAACTACATGCAGGGTATTGGCGTAACAGGTACAGTAAACGGAAAAAAAGTAGTGGCTGCCGGCCCCAATTATTTTGAACAGGAAAACAACCCTGTGCCTGCTATTCCGGATCAGGTAGACCAGGCGACCGACACAGTAAACTTTATTCTTATCGACGGTAAACCGGTAGGCCTGATCACATTTGCGGATAGTATCAGGGAAAGCGCAGCACAGGCCGTTGCTGAGCTAAAAAAGATGAATATTAAAACCTTTCTTTTGACCGGTGATAATGAGAAAATAGCGGAAGCGGTCAGTAGAAAGCTGAACATGGATGGGTATCTGGCTAATGTGTTGCCCCATCAAAAGCAGGATAAGGTTAAGGAATTTCAAGATAAGGGAGAGATTGTTGCCATGACTGGTGATGGTGTAAATGATGCGCCCGCACTCGCACAGGCCGATGTTGGCATTGCCGTTGGTTCGGGGACCGATGTGGCAGCTGAAACCGCCGATATTATCCTGGTAAACAGCGACCCTATGGATGTAGTACAAATGATCACCTTCGGTAGGGCTACTTACAGAAAAATGGTACAAAACCTGGCTTGGGCAATCGGTTATAACGTCATAGCAATCCCGTTGGCTGCCGGTGTGCTATATCCCTCTTTTATGTTAAGCCCTGCGATGGGAGCAGTCCTGATGAGTGCATCCACGATCGTGGTTGCCATTAATGCAAAGCTACTTAGGGTAAATTAAATGCTATGGTTATGACAAATCAACAATTTGATGAGTTTGTTAAGAACAGGCTGGAATCTTTCCGGCCTGTTTACCTGTGTAGGGACTGGCTTGATTTAAATGAGCGGCTGGAAAGAAGGAACAAAATACCAAAAGTCTTTTTATACAGCCGGTCGAAATAAACGCAATCGGTCAAGATAAGATCAGCCACCACTTTCTCAGTAAGTTGGCTGCACTAAACGTCTTCTGATGAAGTTGAATTCACAAAAATATGCACACCTAATAGCTAATTGTGTAATAAAATCTTATGTGCTTCAGCTTAGTTTTGTATAAATAAATCAAGACAATGGAAGCACTTATTTCAGATAATTCAAGCATTAAAAAAGCTTCGGATAAATATATAAAGAAAACCTTTCCGGTCCTTGGAATGACCTGCGCGGCCTGCGCGGTAAGTGTGGAAAGCATGCTTAAATCCGCCAAGGGAGTCCACGATGCTGGCGTTAATTATGCCAATCAGACAGCTTGGGCTGAATATGACCAGACCGTTAAGCCTGTTGACTTACAGAATCTAATCCGCTCTGTTGGTTACGATCTGATTGTTGATTCGCAAGACCCACAGCAAGAGCAGCAAGATGCTCAGCTCAGTCACTATAAGCAGTTAAAAAGACGTACGCTCTGGGCTGCCCTTCTTTCTTTTCCGATTGTCGTAATTGGGATGTTCTTTATGGACGCGCTGCCTTACGGCAACTGGATTATGATGGCCCTTTCAGCGCCAGTGGTATTTTATCTTGGACGAAGCTTTTTTATGAATGCCTTCAAGCAGGCCACGCATGGAAAAGCCAATATGGATACCCTGGTGGCGCTAAGTACTGGGATTGCTTTTGTGTTTAGTGCCTTTAACACCATCTATCCTGAATTCTGGCATAACAGGGGCTTGCATGCTCACGTATATTATGAAGCAGCAGCTGTTGTCATTGCATTTATTTCCCTTGGAAAACTATTGGAAGAAAAGGCAAAGTCCAATACTTCGTCTGCGATAAAGAAATTGATAGGCTTGCAACCTAAAACGGTCAGGGCTATTGTCAATGGTGTAGAGCAGGAAATATCAATCGCGGCAGTAAAGGTTGGTGATATCCTGCTGGTCAGGCCTGGCGAAAAAATCCCGGTTGATGGAGTTGTGACAGATGGAAGCTCATTTGTGGATGAAAGCATGATCAGCGGGGAGCCCGTGGCAGTGGAAAAAAGCCAGGGAGAACAAGTATTTGCAGGGACAATTAATCAGAAGGGTAGCTTTCAATTTAAAGCCCAGAAAGTAGGGGGTGATACAATCCTTGCCCAGATTATCAGGATGGTCCAGGACGCTCAGGGAAGTAAAGCTCCGGTTCAAAAGCTTGTGGACAAGATAGCCGGTATATTCGTGCCAGTCGTGATCGGTGTTGCTGCGCTGACTTTTCTGACCTGGATGCTGGTTGGATCAGAAAACGCTTTTACACATGCATTACTTACTTCTGTGACAGTGCTGGTAATTGCGTGCCCGTGCGCCCTTGGGCTTGCAACACCTACCGCAATCATGGTAGGTATTGGAAAAGGCGCAGAAAATAACATCCTAATTAAAGATGCCGAAAGCTCTTGAGCTAGGCCATAAGGTAAATGCGGTTATTCTGGATAAAACAGGCACAATTACTGAGGGCAAGCCCATTGTCACAGACATTTCTTGGAATGTAATAAACGGTGATCAAAGGTTATACAAACAAATCTTGCATGCTATGGAGGCTCAATCTGAGCATCCATTAGCAGAAGCGGTAGTTGTTAGCCTCAAAGAAGATAGTTTCGAAGCCCTGCGTTTGGAGAAATTTGAAAGTATAACCGGTTTGGGAGTAAGCTCATTTTATCAGGGGACCCGGTATTTTATCGGCAATCGCAAACTAATGGAGCTAAATACAATCAGCATAAACAATCAACTTTCCCTTGAAGCAGAACAATGGCAGCACCAGGCCAAAACGGTAATTTTCTTTGCAGACTCCAAGCAGGTACTAGCCATCATAGCCATTGCCGATAAAATCAAACTTACTTCACGTCAGGCCATTGAAACGCTGCAAAACCGCGGCATTCAGGTTTATATGCTTACTGGTGACAATAAACAAACGGCAGCTGCGGTAGCAGAGCAGGTAGGTTTGAAACACTACAGAGCAGACGTAATGCCTTCACAAAAAGCAGAGTTCGTAAAACAGCTGCAAGCAGAAGGAAAAATTGTAGCCATGGTTGGCGACGGGATCAATGACAGTCATGCCCTGGCGCAGGCAGATGTTAGCATTGCCATGGGCAAAGGATCAGACATTGCTATGGACGTAGCAAAGATGACACTAATTACATCTGATTTGAACATGGTGCCCAAAGCATTACGGCTTTCAGCTAAAACAGTTAAAACTATAAAACAGAATCTTTTCTGGGCCTTTATCTACAACCTGATCGGTATACCTCTTGCAGCAGGTCTGTTGTATCCTGTCAACGGCTTCTTACTGGATCCAATGATTGCAGGAGCAGCAATGGCGCTTAGTTCAGTTTCTGTTGTAAGCAATAGTTTGAGATTGAAAGCAGCAAAACTTTAGTATTTATAAGCAAGTTTAGTAGTGTGATTATATAATTCAAATAACAACCAATGGAATCTTTAAAATTTAAAACTAATATCAAATGTGGTGGATGTGTAGCAAAAGTCACACCAGGCTTAAATGAAACCGCCGGGGTCGATCAATGGGAAGTGGATATCAACAATCCGGAAAAAATCCTGACTGTAAATAGTGACGGTAACGGAGATCAAATCATCTCAGCTGTGAAGGATGCGGGTTTTGTGATTGAGAAGATCGACTAACCCTATTATCAATATCCAGGCGCTGTTGGCATAGTTGTTTTAAAGTTATGGGGCTGATCGGAAACTCATATTAACTCTTAATTTAAAATGACAAACCCATGAAACCAGCGTACAAAATTCTAGGGCTTGCGGCCATGATGGCCTTTTCAACTGCATGCTCCGATGACGATGATGACAACAAAATTGCCATCCAGGCTCATGACGATAATCAAATGATGACCGTTATGCACGACATGATGGATGAGATGCAAACCATGAAGCCCACCCAGGATCCTGATATTGATTTTGCTGCCATGATGAAAATGCATCATATGGGTGCCATTGATATGGCCAAACTGGAATTAGCATCTGGAAGCAACAGCGAAATGAAAGCCAAAGCACAAGCGATCATCGATGCACAACAAAAAGAAATAGCTCAGCTAGATTCGTTTTTGACCAAGGCTACACCTACAACCATGAACATGGACTTCCATATGAAAATGATGGAGGGAATGGACCGGATGGGAAAACAATCTGATCTGCAAATCATCAACGGCAACATAGATCAGGACTTTGCCACATTGATGATAGAACATCACAAAAGCGCCACTGAGATGGCACAGATGCACTTATCGATGGGCAAGAACGCAGATCTTAAAGAAATGTCTTCTATGATCATCCAGGAGCAGAACAAAGAAATAGCCGATTTCCAGACCTGGCTATTGGCTAACAGAAATAACTAATCACCAATCTAACCTTAAATTTTATGGCACATCAACAATTTAAAGAATGTATCGATGCCTGCGTGGCATGCGCTATTGCTTGCAGCCACTGCGCGACTGAATGTTTAAAAGAAGAGCAGGTAGAACATATGGCAAGGTGCATCCAGCTTGATTTAGAGTGCGCTGCTATCTGCCGAAGTGCAGCTGAAGTGATGAGCCTTGGTAGCAGTTTTAGTGCGCATCTATGCCGGGTTTGTGCAGACGCTTGTAATGCGTGTGCCGATGAATGTGAAAAACACGCAGAGATGGGTATGGATCATTGCCGTGAGTGTGCAGAAGCTTGCCGGAACTGCGCCCAGGCTTGTGAAAAAATGGCTACGTCAGTTTAAAGTACTGGAAAATAGTAAATACAGCGACTATGTAATTTGGCTAAATTGACCAGAGTACACAGTTGCTGTAATTATTGGGCTGGCGTTATTTTCATACCAATAAATGACAAAACGAAAGCATAATGCTGTCATAAAATCTTAGTTAACTGCTACCAACAATGCAAGGTGCAGTTTACAATCTTTGACCAGATCAAAAAACTTGCAACAAGTTTATCGAAATACAGAATGAGGTAAAAAAAATGAGAGTGTCTACAAGACACACCCCCATTTTTCTGAAATTAAAAAATCATGAAATTGGATCACTATGACCTTGCTCATGACTTTGAATATGATGTTCGGCTGCAGCGTTTGCATGGTGGTCTGCCAAAGTATGGTGACCAAAAGCCAAATAAGCTTCATGTGCTTCTTGCTCGTGCTCCCCCGATTCATGCAGCTGTTGAGCCTTTTGATGGTGCTTGGCAGCCTCACCAAAATGGTAAGCTGCTTCTTTATGATGATTATGTTCCATGAGATATAAGTTTTAAGGCTGTAGCTAAAAAACTATGCCCAAACAAAGAATCTCTATTGCCGTAACTTAGCTTGAAGTGGTAGCAAAATAACATTTGGCAGTAAACGCAATTTCACGGGTATGACTGTTCAAAAGTTTAAAAATAATATTCGGTGGAAGCTGCCTCCAAGGAACTTTGGTAGTGAGAGAAACCCGCAATAAAAACTATTGGGTGAGTGAGCAAACAGAACTCCTGCCATCAGGGTGAACTCTTCACAGATGATAGCTCAGTATGGCCTGACTCTCGTCAAGATTAATAATTTGGGAAGAGCAGCAATAGCCGGAAAACAGGATGATCAATATAAATTCAACCTTCGCAACCTTGGCTTAACAGTCCATATATGCATGATGGGCATACCCTGCATTTTAAGAAATACACAGACAGGGTTCGAAATCTAAAAAATCAGCCCCTAAAACTGATCACAAAATGGCAAAAAAGCATTTCCATATTAAAAGAACAAAGGCTTTAAGCGGACTCCGGTTTTATCCATTTGAAGAGATGGGGAAGGAATTTTAACCGAATTGGCCATAAAACAAAGTGTCCTTAAAATTTTGCTGCGTGTTTTAATTTTGGTCAGGTCAATATCCATAGATACATAGTATTGCCGATAGGGATCAAAGCCCAGCTGCTGACTACGGTTTTTTTGCGCAGATACCATATTATTAATACCATAACCGACTGAAAAACAAAGCCAGGCAGGCCATGATGTATTTGCTCCAAAAGATCGGGGGCTAAATGAAAGCCAGTATGTTTGACCATTATAATCCTTAAGCCATCGTTGGGAGTAAGTAGAACCTAAAAGTTCCGGTCGCATGGCTGCCAGTGAAGTATATTGAAATGAGAATTTGGGTTGAATACGGATTTCATCCCACAGCGCTATCTGGCCCAGATATACAACTGAGCCAAAAACATTGGCAACCATATCCCCGGGCGAAAAGCCGTATTCGGGCGAAAATCCGTCCAGGATTTCTATTGGTGTCTGAAAAAGCACCCCGGATATTGCCCCATAAATCAAAATCTGCTTTTTACTCAATCCAGCCTTTTGGTAAAGTGCAGCTGTGTGGCGTGCAATCTGATAGGATGTATAAAAGTGACCAACTTTGTCAATCTGCAGCCAGTCACGGCTATCATCCTGGATTCTAAATTTGGTAAGCGGGTCTTTATACCATGATTTACTAAGTCCATAAATACTGCCGGCATAGACAGCCGATTGACCTGCAAATATTGCACGCAATAAAACATAATTTGGCCTTTTTGTGCTATCACCTTCATCATGAACCTTTTCGGCCTGGGCATTCACGATTGGTAAGACCAGGATAAAAAGCATCACAGACATCACCAAGCCACAACGTATAATTTTTGAACAGTTAGTAAAACTCATTTTTCAACTATATCCAATAAAATTCTTAAAATTTCAGGTGAACCTTTTAATCTTCACCGTTTTCGTGCTTGACACTTACAGGCTTATCCCCGAAGGATCTCCGCCTGTAATTTTATTACTTTATACGCAACTCTTTACCATAAATACTCGTAGAAAGCTAAAATGAATGGTATGCGCGAGTTTAATCTGCCGACTCTGCGGTTGCCCGCAGGGCCCAAAGAGGCCGTAAGATTTAAAATCTGTTGTTCAAACAGTTTGTAACTAATCTATGGACATATGCCTTTGGTGTGAAACCACACATCAGGCAAGGTTAAGAGCTATCTATCTCTGATTTAAACAACCCAAAGTCGAACAGTCTTTATCAATCGATAACAGGTACAGGTCAAAATACGGGTGAGCTTGATAAATTCAATATTAACTGATAAGTGATTGATGGGTGTTTGCACACTGAGCTTGCTGAAAAACCGGCATCATGACAGGCTCCGGAACAGTGGTTGGATCAAGACAAGAAAAACTCTGAGGACCTTTCGAAAATATCCACACAATATGACAGAGTTACCAGATGACGAATTGGATAAGCTCTTCAGGAAGTCAATGAACGAGCTAAAATCCTAATTTTGAGCAAGACAACTGGAACGCTTTAAGCAAGCGCTTGGATGATGCAAACCGAAAAACCGATCTCCATCGCATTTTTAAATGGCCGCTGCTTAGAATTTTTACAGTGCTGGTTATTATAGGGGCACTGTATTACTCGTATAGCGATGAAAAACGTGACCCTCCGAAGCCCGCCAAAGTTTCTGCAAATAGCTTAGCGTCATCCAAAGCAGATAAAAAAGATCCAAAAACCAATAAGGGTTTTCAGAAGTCTAATAATGCCATAAGTCGCAACTCAAAGTTGGTAACAAAAGACACGTTAGTATCCAGATCAGTAAGAAGAAAGTGGATATTGATGCGGCAGATATATTAGCCGCTGAATCCAAAGTTATTGACTCAAACGTCCCTGGTGAAAATTTTACAGTACCAATCCCCAGTGTTGCCAAAAAAAGATTATTGCATAATTTACAACCAAAACCGCTAATCAAGCTGGCATACAACCAAAAGCCTATTGTCCAGCAAGTGGAAGCGGTTACTATTTATACGGCCAACCAAGACTTGCCTAAAACTGATCAACCAAAGATGGGCATCAGCGTAAATGATACCGTATTCACTATACAAAATCAAGAAAGGCCCAAACCTTCAATACCTATAAGTATCATAGATAACCACCTCTCTATTAGCAACGTTAGATTAAATTTTCCATCAATAGAACATCCAAAAAGCGAGGAATTCGAGCAGGAAGCTGGCCCGGCACCAACTAGCCAATTCGTAAATAGGCTGGCTTTTTATTTTGGCTACTCTCCGGATCTTAGTGCGGTGAAGATCAAAAACCTTGCAAAGCCTGGCTTCGCCGTTTTTTTGATGGCCGAGTATTCTATCTCAAATCGAATGTATTTTCAGCTAGGATTGGCAAGAAGTAAAAAAATATACAATGCCCAGGCTGGTGAATATACCTGGCCTTCCAATTGGAAGCAAAAAATCTTGCCTACCAGTGTAGATGGAACATGCAAAATGCTGGAAATCCCTTTTAACCTGAGATTTGACATTACCCAAAAAAAACTTTCACGATGGTTTGTTACAGCGGGCGTTTCATCTTATTATATGGCTAACGAAAAATATGTATACAACTACCCTCCTTACAGTACAAATATTAAATGGTATGATTATCAAGTAAAGACCGGATGGTATTTGCTGAGCCATGCTAATGTATCAGTCGGTTATCAATATAGGCTTTCCAAAAAACTTTTCTTAATTGCAGAACCTTATGCGAGAATCCCTGTAAAAAAAGTTGGTTACGGAAAAATCAATTTAACGACAACCGGGGTTTGGCTATCGGTGAGATACATTCCGGTATTCAACTAGCTCGGTATACAGACTTTTTTGTTAACCTTTAAATCAGGTACAAAAACGGCTTGGCAGCGTCCGCACCATAGGTATAAACCATAAAAACGACGATTGTTCTAAAAATGCTTCTAAATAAAAAAATATCGGTTTTCTCCTTTATTAAACAAATTAGCTTTGATATTTCCGTAATACTTTTCTATGCTATACTGGTTGCAACTGCTGACCAATACGGAGTACTTGCCCAAATATCTGTACCCTTGGGAGTTTCAGCCATCATTGGTACAGCACTATCGCTGCTGCTTGCATTCAGAACAGCCCAGGCATATGAAAGATGGTGGGAGGCCAGAATAGTCTGGGGAGCAATTGTAAATGATTCAAGAACATTGATCAGACAAGTAAAGCAGTTTGTCACAGATAACCCGGATGGGAAAAAGTCTGTGGAATCATTTGCGTACCGCCAGATCATTTGGTGTTATGCGCTAGGTGAGTCGCTACGCCGATTGCCTTTCTCCCAAAAGGTGCAGCAATACTTGACTGAGCAGAACATTGTAGAAATTAATATCCCAAATGGTATTCTAAACCGGCACAGTATCGAACTTTCACAGCTACAGATCGGGGATTACAAACAAGTACAACTTGATTCGACTTTAAGCCGCCTGTGCGATGCCATGGGAAAATGTGAGCGAATTAAAAATACAATATTTCCGAAATCATATAGTTTGCTAGTCCATTTTTTAATCTATGTTTTTGCAACACTATTACCATTTGGCCTGGATGACAAATATTATCTTGTTGAGATTTTTGTAACTGCATTGATTCCCATCATATTTATAGCAATTGAGCGTACAGCTATTATACTCCAGGACCCTTTTGAAAATGTACCAACCGACACGCCGGTAACAACTATTGCCACAACCATTGAAATCAATATCAAAGAGCTAATAGGCGATAAAAACTTACCGACCCAAGAGGCTCCTACATCTTTTTTTGTCATGTAAAGCACTAACTATCTGCATAAAATTACAGATCAAGTTATAACCCAGGCCAGATGATCATTTAGGGTATAAGGCCGTTTGGGTTGTCTGATCTTCCCTTTTATAATTCAAAACAGTGATGAAGGCATTCCAGATAATAATAATATGATCATGCAATTCAAATTAACCATAGCACAAAACTATTTCCTATTTTTGTCAGACATTAAAGCAGGTCAATTATAAACCTTAAAATTTTAAGTCCTTTGACCGGCTTATCTGCTTTTTTTGACAGCAGGTAAGCTGGCAAAGGCGCCAATGCTCCCATTGACCCATTTAGCTCACTATCGTAGTAAGTCTATCAATGGTAGTTTTTTTACTGTTCAGACACTAAATCGATAGTTGAATGGACCTAATTATAAGCTGATAATTAAATTATTTGCTAAACTAGCTATAATCAATATCTTCACTTAACTATTCAAGTACTTACCCTTAAAGTCAGCTCTATACCATCGTCATTTTTCTGATGGAATTGCAGCTGATTTTTTCTTGGATGCAAAGCTAAAAATACGTCGAAAAACCAAACTGGAAACCCGCAGTTTGCGAGGCCGGATTTCTTAATAAATCTGTATGCCGTTCATACCGGTAATTTGCCCTGATGACTGTTTGCGCAGATGGCCTGAAGCTGATCGCCGGGACCAACGCATACATATGATCCGCTATCCTGAGCCCAAGCTCCTGAAAATTCCCAACATTGTAATCGGCATATTCCAGGCGGAGCGCAACATTGAGCACACTTTCAGACCAGCCGAGCATTTTGCCTTTTTTTATGGGCTGGACGATATCCAAAAAACCGCCTTGCTGGCGGTTGCCAAATTGCTGGATATAGGTATCGGGAACATCCACATATGCCCAAACCCATTCACCGTTCAGGTAGGTGTCTTTCAGAATAGTTGAATTGATATCCAGGGCAATAAAGTTAAGTTGCCTTTTCTTGTCAAGGATAATCCCGTCGTCTTTAAACTTGTTATAGACGCCCCCCATCCACGACAGCCCAATTTCGGCGACCTTTCTATGTTTAACGGCCATTTTGACGGTCTTCAATGGGACACCATTAAAGCTTTCTTCGAACCTGTCCCCATTGGCCTTACTGGCCGGAAACCAGGTCCGGTTCTGATTATTATTAATAATATTGTCATCGAACCCGTTGGAAAGATAAGCCTCATAGGCCCAAACCCAGTCCTTTCGGGAATACTTGCCGAACACCCCAAAGCCCACATTGCTCCACGTACTGGGAATGATGGTTGTCGATGAAACAGGCCGGCTGACAAATTCCCATTTGGGGCCATCATGGTTTTGGTTGAAAGAGCCGATCGGGTTCATGATCACCCCGCCACGCAAATTAAATAGCGGATTGAATTCCAGGTCTAATGCAGCAAATTCGATATTGATTTCCCGGCCTCCTTCTTCAAATTCAATTTCAGTCATGAACTTGATGCGCTGCCGGATACTTGCCGACATAAACATCGTTAGCCGTGGCAATTGAAAAGAAAGGCCATCACTTATCCCATCGGTGCTAAAATAGCTGCTATTGGCTTCCAGGTACCCGCCCAGTGAAACCGGCAACTTTCCCATTTGCAAGAACGGCCGGTTGTAAACAGCATCCATATTCAGTTTCAGCTTACTGGAATCCTGCTTGACACGGGTAAAGAAAAAACTTGTATCGGTTTGCCCGTAAAGGACCTGGCAAAAAAAGAGCAGATAAAGGGAAAATAATTGTTTCTTCATGCCAATAGAATGTATACCGAGTTTTCATCACTGCGGACGTTGAATTTTCGTAAATCCTCTTTTGCAGGACCCTTGGTCACTTTTCCACTGCGGTCGTATTCACTGCCGTGTGCAGAGCATGAAAGCGAGTCACCGTGCACGCTGACTTCATTGCCCTGATGGCTGCATTTAAGCCAAACTGCGGTGTATTTGTCATTACCATCATCATAGACGGCCACAGGGAATTTCAGGTTTTCCACATTGACGACCACAACCTGACGCGCTATTTTCTCCCCTGATTTTTTTGTTTGAAAAAACGAATCCTTGGGAAAATAAATCGTCTTGTCCGAAACTGTGCCTTGAACCGAATAGACGCTGGCACAGCCGGTCAGCGAAAGCGTTGCAGTTGAGAATCCAAGGCAAGAAATGCCGCACGCCTTAATGAATTGTTTTCTGTCCATTTTACAAGGATTTTAAAAATTTGATAAGATCTGCCTGCTCACCCTGAGCCAGCTTTTTGAAACGGTCCCGGCTCGCACCGGCTTCCCCACCGTGCATCTGGATCGCCTGCTCAATACTTCTTGCCCGGCCATCATGCATCAAAAAGTACTGGCCGCCTTGGGAGTTGGGCGACAGACCAAGCCCCCACAGGGGCGGCGTTCTCCATTCAGAGGTCTTCGCGCTCCCTTCGGTGTAACCATCATCGAGTCCGCTACCCATATCATGGAGCAGCAAATCGGTATAGGGATGAAAGGTTTTATTGGAAAGGGCAGCTATTGGGGAAAGACTTGTTTTCAAGGTTTGCTTGTGACAGCCCTGGCAACCCAAGTCTATAAACGTTTGCTTGCCCCGCTGTACCTGCGTGTCGTTTTGGTCCCTTTGGATAGGCGCTTTTAAGGTTTGTAAATAAAAGACCACATTGTTAATCGTCAGGTTTGAAATCTCTGGATCTATCTCTTGGCCTGAGTAGACATCCTTGGGTGCAAAAGCAGAGCTGATCCCAATGTCCTGGCTGTATGCATTCACCGTCTGGTGAAGCAGGCTATAAGCGGCCGCTTTTTTTCCGAAACGATGGATGTATTTGCCATTTTTAGGGATTGCATTGGGTAAGGCATTGATGAATGAAGGCAGGGCACCATAATTGGGCACGCCCGATATCCCGTCTTTATCCAAGTCAGATGGATCGGCCATCGCCAAAATATCTTCATCGGAAACCAGCTCGATAAACCCAAGCCCCGTATTGGAAGGGGGCGTAAATCTGGAAAAAGTAGCACCGGCCGGGATCGACTCAGGTGTATAGCCAGGAATCGCCCTGTTTTGTAGCTGTGGCCCTCCCAGGTGCAGGAATTTATTGCCTGTTTCATCCGTTTGCCCGAACCGGGTCAGGGTCGTAAATAGTGTCCCTTTTCCATCACCGGCATGGCAGCTTCCGCAGCTCGTGGCTACAAAGACAGAACCTAAACCGGTTTCCCTGGTAAATATCTCATCATTGAAAGCCACATCACCTGCTAAAAACCGGGTCTTCTCCGCTGATGAAAGCCCATCGATAGGACCATCCAGGATTTGGTCGTCAGCCGGTACCCGTGGCGTAATACGCTCACACGACACGATCAAGATGGCTTCGAGAATGATAGCAAAAATAAGTAACCGTCTATTCATTTAGATTCTTCTTAACAAAGTTTTAGATAAGCCTAAAATTTATATAAAGGTAGTTTAAATTTTTATAAAGCAAATATTTGGCATAAAAAAACCTCCGGTTGTAGCCCGGAGGTTTGCTATTGCATCAGAGTAGGTTAGATATTTTTTCTTTGAATTCGGAAAGCATTTAAGATAGCCAGTAGCGCTACGCCAACATCGGCGAAAACAGCTTCCCACAAAGTTGCGATCCCGCCTGCACCTAACAGAAGGACAATTGCTTTTACAGACATGGCAAGGATAATGTTTTGCCAGACAATGGAGCGTGTGATCTTACCAGCCCGGATGGCGGAAACAATCCTGGACGGCTGATCATTCTGGATAACTACATCCGCTGTTTCAATAGTCGCATCAGATCCCAGCCCGCCCATTGCAATGCCTGCATCGGCAAGGGCGACAACGGGGGCATCATTGACTCCGTCCCCGACAAAGGCCAAACGTTTACCCGCATCCTTGAAGGCCTGCACTTTCTCAACCTTCCCTTCCGGCAACAAATCCCCATATGCTTCATCGATGCCCAGTTCTTTGGCCACTTTTTGGGCAACAGCATTCTTGTCGCCAGAAAGCATTACCGTCTTGATACCCAGGGCATGCATATCCTTGATGGCCTGCGCGGCATCTTCCTTGATTTCATCGGCAATGGTAATGTAGCCAGAATATTTGCCGTCAACGGCTACAACGACGATTGTCTCTTGGATCTGCTTGATATCATCGGGGTAAGAGATTGAAAATTTATCCAGCAGTTTCAGATTACCGGCTAGCAGCTCCCTACCTGCAACCTTGCCTTTCAAGCCATGCCCTGCTATCTCTTCTACATCGGTAGGATCTTCCAATTTTTTACCTTGCTGGTACTCGATAACCGCCCTTGCCACCGGGTGCGTGGATACATTCTCCAAGGATGCGGTCAATCTTAGGAATTCTTCCTTTTCCATATCACTAACAACCTGCTGTACTTTGAATACCCCTTTGGTAAGCGTGCCCGTCTTATCCATGACAATGGTATCCACCTTGGTCATTACATCCAGGAAGTTGGAGCCTTTAAACAAAATCCCATTACGGGAAGCCAGGCCGATGCCGCCAAAATAGCCCAGGGGAATAGAAATCGTCAGCGCGCATGGGCAGGAAATAACCAGAAACACCATCCCGCGGTAAAGCCATTGATTGAACACATAGTCATCAACAAAAAAGTACGGTAGCACCGTAATAGCCAGAGCCAAAAAGAAAACAATAGGCGTATAAATCTTGGCAAACTTGCTGATAAAAAGCTGTGTCGGTGCTTTTCTGGCCGTAGCATCCTGCACCATTTCCAGTATCCTGGAAAGCTTCGAATCCTTAAAAGCAGTCGTCACTTTTAGCTCAATCGGCCTGTCCAGGTTGATCATCCCGGCTAGCACTGCGCTTCCCTTTTCTTTGGTATCGGGCTTGGACTCACCCGTCAACGCAGCGGTATTGAAACTGGCCGATTCCGTTAGCAATTCACTGTCCAGGGCGACTTTCTCACCTGGTTTGACCATAATGATATCGCCAATTACAGCATCAGCGGGGTTAATGACCTTATTACCCCCGCTTCTCTTGACAGTCACCTTATCGGGACGAACGTCCAGCAGGGCTTTAATAGAACGTTTTGAGCGGTTAACCGCCAGGTCCTGAAAGAGCTCGCCCAGCTCGTAAAAGATCATCACAGCAACGCCTTCGGCAAACTCGCCAATATAGAACGCCCCCAGCGTGGCAGTTGTCATCAAGGTGAACTCGTTGAAAAAATCTGCGCGCTTGACCCTTCTGAACGCAATTTGAATTGTTTTGTAGCCTGCCAGCACATAGGCTGCCACCATTAACCCAATCTCGACGGGCTTTGCCACCTGGATTTCGAGCACTTTGCTTACCAGCAAAAAACCAAGCAGGATCACAAGGCTCAGCCATAATGCCCACCGGCTTTTGATCAGGCTCTCGCTACCCCCTTGACCGCTATGATCGTGCCCGTCGCCTTCGCTATGGTCGTGGTCATCATCATCTTCCTGATCATGATCTTCCCCTTCCGCATAGTCATGGCCTTCGTGTTGTTGTTTTTTTGCTAATTCTGTATCAATTGGCTCCTGCTTTTCAGGCTCGTTGTTCCGGCTTTTTTCCATGATATAGTTCCTTTTAATTTCTACAATAAGTCTAAGATGCCCAGGCCAATGAGCGTGATCTGTCGGCGAGAACCAATGGTAAAACAGCCATTAAAACGGTGAACCATATAGTCTTCATACGAATGGAATCAATCAGCTCATTATAACAGCTATCAGCATATTGGCTATTGAACCACTATTTTTTTTGTCACGCTGCTGGCTTTACCGACAAATTCCAATAAATACAATCCGGATGGCCAAAATGAAGAAGATATTTCCTTTTCAACATTTGCCATCACGACAATATTTTCTGCAATAACGCTCCCCTTCACATTCACTATTTTTAATAGTGAATTTTCAGATGAAACAATCTTAATATACTGGCTAGCCGGGTTGGGATAAACCACTACCTGATGCTCGCCCACCCCTATCAATGGAGGGGTAACAGGTAATATATTGTTAAGCAATATTATCCCCCCGGCGTTAGTGCCTATTGCGATATCTGGTTTTCGGTCCCCATTATAATCGCCCGCATGGGCAAAAAGGTAATTCCCATAAACGGGTGCCGTTGCCGTACCATTATTTTCAACCAGCAGGCTCTCTCTCTGTGTCCACTGCCCCCAACGCGCACTATGAAAAATACGGATTGTCCCGGTATGATCGGCAGTCATCAGATCTGCTAGCCCGTCCAGGTCAAAGTCCGCTACTGATACCTGCGCGAAACGTCCCTGAAAATTAAGTGAGACTCCTGCGAAAGCTTCGGTTTGTAGTTTGAATTCAAAACGACCCCTTGACGCGGTATTGATATAGTAATAGATATTGCCTTGTGTTTTTCCTATCAATAGGTCCAGATCGCCATCCCCGTCACTGTCATAGAAAAAAGGGACATCACCGATCCGTAGATCAGTTGGCATGGGTAGCAAGATGGCATCTTGTATGTTTAGCAGGGCCGCTGCCGTCCTTCCCCGGTTGGGTATATACCTGAATTCAGGCTTTAAGCCGCCAGACGAAACGGATGAAAACCCAAGGTCTATGGTCCCGTCTCCATTGAAATCAGCCCATTTAGGCTTGATGTTATAGAGGGCGAAAGCATCATACAACCCCAAATAGTTTTCGGACTCCATTTCATAGATCGGCTCTGTGGCAGTGCCGGTGTTCCTAAGCAGCCACAGGCTCCCACGGAAGCCAGTGCTTGCTGGATTTCCTCCTGTACCTATGATCAGGTCAAGGTCTCCATCGCCATCTATATCAAAAAAGATGGAGCCGCATTTTCACCCACATCAATCATTTGATCCTGCAAGAAGTTCTTTTGCATAAGGCTGAACTCTGGCTTTTGCTGGGTACCCGTGTTTTTATAATACCAGTTCGAAGCTTTAAAATCGGTCGAATTGTTGTCTGAGGATCCAACATTGGTTGAAACAATAAGGTCTTTCAATCCGTCGAAATCAACATCTTCCAAATAGGCTGCCGGAAACATGGAAATGGAAACTGGATCCTTTGCAGGATAGGAATTAGTGGACGATGTGTAGTTGGCAATAAGACCTGCATTGGAGTTGCTGACAAAGGAAATATAATCACTGCTTACATGACCGATTAACAAGTCTTTGGTACTATCCCCGTTTAAGTCACTAGCAAGGATGGAATTTCCTGCATGCATAATACGTCCGCCTGAATAATCCACCACACCACAATCTGCCCCGAATACAAAGTCCAGATTGGCGTCCTTATGAAAATTTCCCCAGCAATCACCATTGCGGAAATAGACAGGATCAGCCTGCGTGCCCAAGCTATCGGGCCTGCCGAACCGCTCCATGCTCAGATTCTGGTGCAGCTCTATAAAGGTTCCTGAATAGTCAAAAGTAAGCACATCCAAATCCCCGTCATCATCTATATCGACGATTGCAGGGATATCCTCACCGGATACCTGTAAATTAAGATTGGAAGAAAAACCTTTGGTGCTTACACCTTCCCTGACCAGTTGCCATGACCAGCTGCCTTCTGTTTTCAGCTGCCTATAAACGCTGATACCTAAGGGTGAGCTGGTAAAAAGATCTTTATGACCGTCCCGATCGTAATCTGCCAGTACCATCCAGTTGTAGATGGCAGGAAATAGTTGTTCATAAGACGGTGCATGTAAAAAAACTTTACCCGATGCCTCTGACGGGTTAGGTGCAGCAACAAATGTGGTCACCTTGCTATTGGTACGGTCAAAAACCACCAGATCTTCAATGCCATCCCCATCCAGATGCATTTTAGTGAATTGTGAAGCATTAAGGCCTCCTGCCCAGGGATTTAGTAGCTGCACGTTTTTTACCCTTACTCTGGTAACCGTATCGGTTTTAAACCAGGATTGCTGCGCCTGAACAGCGGCTGAAATAGTTAAATAAAAGAGGAAATATATGATCTTCATGGCTAGTAGGGATAGCGTAATTTCTAAATCGTTGCAGCAGTTGAACCTTATTTTTGCATCAGTCCGGCAACGATATTGATACTTAATGCAACAATAACCGTGTTAAAAGCAAAAGCCAGAACACCATGCATCAATGCCAGCCTTCGAATTCTTTTTGATGTGATCTGTACATCTGAAACCTGAAAGGTCATTCCGATCACAAATGAAAAATAGGTGAAATCAAGGTAGTCGGGCTCTTTCTCATTCGGAAATTCAAGTCCCTCTGGCTTTTGATTTTTACCTTTTAGGTCGTGTTCAATATTGCAGTAATACAAATGGGCGTACCTCAGAGTAAATGTGGTATGAACTAGCCACCATGAGCTGATGACACTGGCCAGTGAAAGTAAAATGTGAGCCGTCAGATCCGATTTTGACTGCTGGCCAGTACCTTGTAAGAGAATTAAAATGGCAAAAAGACTTACAAACGCCGCAGCAACAGCAAATAAGAAAATCAGCGTCCGGCTTGAATCCTGGGCATGGACCTCATGTTTGACCTCAGCCGGATGAGATGACAAAATGGTTATCCACGATAGCGACAGACTGGTAAGACAATAAGCAAGCCAGGTAACCATGATATGGACGGGCTTTGAAAACGCTCCAATAGCCAGTAGAAATGCAATCAATCCAGCTGCAAGGGCTATGTACAATTTATGGTGTGCATCCAGACGATTTATGAATTTCATTGAGGTACAGCGGGTTAAAAAGGTGGCATAAACTCAAAGCATCATTCCCAGGATCATAAAAATGAGAAAACCCGTAAAGAAGGAGGCCGTATAAAAAGCAGTTTCCTTTTCTTCATGGGCTTCCACGAGCAGCTCCTCGGTGACCAGAAACAACAAAGCCGCTGACCCAAAAGAAAGTATTAACTCTAGCACGTTGTCAGAGGTATTGTGCAGTAATAGCAGTCCCAGCGCTGAGCCTGAAATGAATACCAAAGCCATAGCCAGAAGGGTAAGATGAATGACCTTTTTAGAGGGCGATGATCCCGACAGAGATGTTACTGTGGCAATTCCAAGCGATAAACATTCTAAGGCAAGGGCAACCGCAAGCAGCACCCCTTCCTTCTCCCCTGCTGCAAAGCCAATGCCCAGCAGTATCCCGTCAATCAGCAGATCAATACCCATGGCTATAAGTACACCCCATGGCAAACCGTTTACTTCTGCTACTTTTACAGCTGGCTGGATTTTCCCGGTAAAATATTTGATGAGCAGCATGGCTGCCACTCCGGACGAAAAGCCAATAATGATTGATTTCGCATCGTGTATCTTGATCATATCCGGCAGGAGCTCTACGGCAACTACGGAAAATACAACCCCGGCCGCAAAATGAAGGATAATGCTTTTCAATGCCGCACCTGGCGGCTTGAAATAGGCGATCATTCCGCCGATATACCACAGCAGTACAGGAATTAAAGTAAAAACAATTTCTTTCGAAGAGACCATATCAGCGAATTGTTTTCTTTACAGATCTATTATTCCGATAAAATGTCCTTAGTCATTTTTATAAGCTAAAAGCCTTAATGCATTAAAAACAACGATCAAAGTCGATCCCTCATGGGCAATTACGGCAGGCCCAATGGAGGCAATGCCCAAAATGGTAAGCGGAATTAAGACCGCTACAACGCCCAAACTGATCCATAGGTTTTGTTTGATAATGCCCCTTGCTTTACGACTAAGGCCGATGGCAAACGGCAGGCTTTCCAGCTTATCCCCCATCAGCGCAATATCGGCGGTTTCCAGCGCCACATCGGACCCGGCAGCACCCATGGCTATTCCCACTGTGCTTTTAGCCATCGCCGGTGCATCATTGACCCCATCACCAACCATTGCTACCTTTTTCTCTGATTCTGCAAGCTTTGAAACAGCTTCGACTTTGTTTTCAGGCATCAAATTCCCCCAGGCATCTGTAATACCGATCTGTTTGGCGATCGCTTCTGCCACCTGTTGGTTGTCCCCGGTAAGCATGATCATTTTTTTGATACCCAAAGAGCTCAGCTCTTTCAGCACATGCTGCGCCTCTTTGCGCGGGACGTCCATCAGGGAAAGTATACCGATAAAGTCGGCCTCTCTTTTAACAAGCATCGAAGTATGTCCCCCTTTTTCCAATTCTTCCACCTGGCTGACCAAATCCTTGGGGATACCGTCTTTTTCGTTTTCAAACAAGGCCTTGTTTCCAATCCAGACCTGCTTCCCACCCACTTCTGCTTTCACTCCTTTGCCGGTAACAGCCTGAACATTTCTGGCTTCATCTGCCTGGATCCCTTTTATTTTTTCTTCCGCCCCCTTCACTATGGCTGCTGCCAGTGGATGATCACTAAGCTTCTCTACCCCAATGGCAATTTTTAAAAGTTCTTCCTCGCTGATATTGTTAAGCGGGATTACATTGGTCAATTTGGGTTTTCCCTCTGTGAGTGTACCCGTTTTATCAAAGGCAATCGCATTAAGCTCTCCAAGGTCTTCGAGTGGCCCTCCTCCTTTAATCAGTACGCCCCCACGGGCTGCACGGGCAATTCCGCTCAGAACAGCACTGGGTGTAGATATGGCGAGCGCGCACGGGCTTGCTGCTACCAGCACAGACATGGCCCTGTAAAAGCTTTTGCTAAAAGGCTCGTCAATAACAAGAAATGCAAAGCATAACAACGTGACAAGTACCAAAACAGCAGGTACAAAATACTTTTCGAACTTGTCTGTAAACAGCTGGGTAGGCGATTTTTGCTTTTCTGCTTCATTGACCATTTTCACCAAACGGGAAATGGTCGAATCTTTGGCTTCCTTGATCACCTTCACTTCCAGAACCGACCCACCATTAATAGTTCCGGCAAAAACCCGGAACTGGGCTTCAATGTTCTTCTCTTGGCTGTAATCTTTGCCCGCATCGGCAACAGGCGATTTATCTACAGGAACACTTTCTCCGGTAATCGGGGCCTGGTTGACACTACCCTCCCCTTTAACGACCACCCCGTCTGCGGGGATTTTGCTGTTGGGTTTGATGATGATTATTTCTCCAAGCTTCAACTCTTCGATACGTACCTCTTGTTGTTTTCCATCCCTTAAAACCAGTGCAACCGCAGGTGCCAGGCTTGTCAGGGCCTCAATGGATTTTCTGGCCTTGCCCATCGCAAAGTGTTCCAGCGCATGTCCTAAACTAAACAGGAATAGCAAAAGGGCCCCTTCCGCCCACTCTCCCAGAATAGCGGCCCCAATGGCTGCTACCAGCATTAAAAAATCAATCTCAAAACCTCCTTTCGCAATCGTTTCAACCGCCTCTTTGGCGGTGAAAAACCCTCCGAAAAAGTAGGCCACAATATAAAATGCCAAACTAACCCAATCCGGGATGGAATCAACATAGGAAAGACCAAACCCTATTCCCAGGCAAGCCCCGCAGAGCAACGCGAAAATAAGCTCGGTATTTTTTCCAAAAATACCCCCGTGTTCATGCGTATGCTCCTTACTTTCCCCTTCCTTGTGACTTTCATGTTCATGACCTTCATGGGCATCACCCTGATGATCCTGGGCCTGGTTTGGATCCAGCGTGCTGCCTTTTGTGGCGGCCGCTTTATTCTTCTCGTTATTTTTATCTTCCTCCATGTTTTTAAGAATTAGCGTTCTGATCAATGCATACATAACTAAAATCTATTCTTCTTCCTCTGCATTTTTAAGTTTTGCCAGCAAGGCATAAGCCCCTTTCAAAACAATCCTGGCCGATTTACCATCAAAGCCCTCCTGAAACTTAACCTGCGAGTACCCGTTTTCTGACGCGCCCCTGACGACTTCTGTCATTTCGAACGCCATTTCAGTTCCAGCCGAATCCTTTACGGCAGCATTTTGGATAAATATGTAAGATTTACCTTCAAAGTCGACAATAGCCTGTTCAGGAAGCGCAGTTACAGGGCTAGCCCCGGTCTCAATAATTGCTTTTACAAAGTTTTCAGGGAGAAGCCCTGGTTCCTCTTTACTAAGATGGCAATGCACCCTAACGGTGCGGTCTTCGTTGATTTTTTGATTGATCAGATACACTTTGGCTGTATATTCTTTATCTGCATTATTGCTGACCGTAAAATGGACCAACTGGCCCAGCCTGATCTTTGGGATATCCTGTTCAAAAACAGAAAGCTCCACGTGCAAGTGATCTGTGTCAACGATCTCAAACATGACATCGGTCGGGTTGACATATTTACCTATATTGACATTTACTGCGGTAACTGACCCGCTGATCGGGGAATAAATCGAAGCGCTGTTAACGATCGTTCCGCTATTTAAGGTTTTTAGACTGATGCCAGCCGTTTTAAGCCTTTCTGTCAATCCTTCCAATCTCGCCTTTTGACTTTTTACCTCAGAACCGGCCTGTTGCAGGATTTTTTGGGCATTGATATTTTCCTTGCTCAACTCAGTTTGACGATTGAATTCGAGCTGCGCATATTCAAGCCTGCTCTGGGTTTCCAGGTAGTCCTGCTGTATCTGGATAAAATCCGGATTTTCAA
The DNA here is from genome assembly GCF_979253085.1 of Dyadobacter sp. AC419. Classification (NCBI taxonomy): domain Bacteria; kingdom Pseudomonadati; phylum Bacteroidota; class Cytophagia; order Cytophagales; family Spirosomataceae; genus Dyadobacter; species Dyadobacter sp. AC419. The sequence continues at coordinate 37,691 of NZ_CEEDCD010000021.1, forward strand.
TGGTGGCCAGAATCTGGCCTTTTTTAACCTTCGTTCCCTGCAACAGGTCGGTCTTTCTGACAAAACCACCCATTGGCGCTGAAATGCTGACCAGATTTTGAGGTGGGATGTCAATTTTACCATTAGCAGTCACCACTTCGCTGATGTTCCGGGTCGTTGTCGTTCCGATTTCTACCCCAGCCGTTTCATATTGTGCTTTTGTAAGCGCTACCGTATTGGTCTCTGCCGGTTTTTCTTCTGCCGTGGGCGTTTTTTCAGCGGTTTCAGCTTTTTCCCCCTCAGATTTGCCACAGGAAGATAAAGCTGCCAGAAGAAATAAAACAACGATGATATTTTTCATTTTAATTACCTTTTCTATATAAACCATGATTTACGATCTAATTAATGCACTGATTTTATTGTCTGTTTAACAGGAACTCTATCTCAATCACCGATTGGTTATAGGAGTCCAGAAGGTTCAAATACGTAGATTTGATATTCAACGCCCTGTTAAGTGACTGGGCAAATTCCACATAGCCGATATCCCCGCCTTCATAGGCCCTGGTTGCATTATTGCGGATCACGTCAGCCAAAACCAATGTGTTCCGCTCATACAAGTCAAGGCTTTGATTTGCGCTTTGATAAGTCTGTATGGCCTGCTGGAGTGAACTGGTCAACTGTAAGCTGGTCAGATCAAGTTGGTTCCGGCTCACTTTTTCGTTAAGCTCGGAAGCTTTGATGCGTGCGCGGGAAGCTCCGTTGAAAATCGGTATGGAAACCCCAAATTGAAAGGCATGAAAACGTTTTCCACTCCCGTAATACACATCATTGCCATTGAATGTCTGTGTTCCAATCAAGGACTGGTTGGAATAACCGATATTGAAATCCGGCAGAAGACTTGTGCGTTGAAATGCGGTTGTACGCTGATCAATAATAATCTGCTGCTGTAAAAATTTTAGATATGGATTGCTGTTGATCCCGGAAGTGTCCAGTGTCAGGCCTGCCAGGGTTCGCCTTGTCAGCGTATCCACATCGGGTGCAACGGCGTCAGAACTAAAAATCAGTGTCTGTAACTGTTTTTGCAGGTTTAGCTTATCCCCCTGATTCTGTATGATGCGGGACTCGATATCGCCAAGCTCGCTCTGCGCTACCGAAGACTCGAGCTGATTGGCCTCCCCGGTTTTAAAGCGGAGCTCTGCGGCTTTCACAAAGCGCTGTGCGCGCAATCTTTCCTGCAACAAAAGGTCGCGCTGCTTTTCAATCAGTAACAAACTGTAATAGGTACTTTTAACCTGACGGACAAGTTCGTTTTTTGTTACTTCCAGCCTGGTCTGGATACCATTTACCTGCTCGGACAATAAGGCCCGTCGTTTGGCAGTCACCCCTGGATGGGAAAGTGTCTGGTTTACATTAAACTGATTATCAAACTTTCTGCTGTTATACTGCCCACCCATCCATGAAACGTCGGTTTTGGCAAGGTCCCTGGCCGTTCCCAGCAATGCCCTTTGGACATCAATCTGGTAAACACCTGATTTTATTTCAAGGTTTTTAGCGGACGCTTCCTCAATAGCTGTGGACAACGAAATCTTTCTAACTGAACCCGTGGAATCCTGTGCCTTGGCTGATGGTGCGCATATACTGGCAACTGCCGCTAAAAGAATCAATGAGACGGGCTTGATCAAGGCAGCTTTACCAAACCGTTTTTCAAAAATCAGATAAAGTACCGGCAGCACAAGCAGTGTCAAAAGGGTCGCCGAAACCAATCCTCCAATTACCACGGTTGCAAGGGGACGTTGTACCTCGGCCCCAGAACTGGAAGAAAGAGCCATAGGCAAAAAACCAAGGGATGCAACAAGGGCCGTCATCAATACCGGGCGTAGCCTGGTTTCAGTGCCCTGGAAGATAACCTTTCGAAGATCGGTTTCCCCTTCCTTCCTTAAAAAATTAAACTCACCGATCAACACAATCCCGTTGAGTACCGCTACTCCAAAAAGGGCAATAAAGCCAATACCCGCCGATATACTGAAAGGCATGTCCCTGAGCCACAACGCAAATATTCCGCCAATCGCTGACAGTGGGATGGCAGTCAATATCAACAGGCTTTGTCTAAGTGAGTTAAATGTAAAGAACAGCAGCACAAAAATCAGCAACAGAGCAATTGGGACCGCAATACTCAAACGCGTGCTTGCTTCTTGCAAATTTTGGAATTGCCCACCATAAGTTGCATAGTAGCCGGTTGGAAGCTTTAACTGGCTGTCTACTTTGGCCTGGATTTCCTTTACAATACTTTCCACATCGCGGCCGCGTACATTAAAGGCGATCGTGATCCTGCGTTTAGCATCCTCACGCTGGATCTGGTTTGCGCCATTTTTCATTTCCACGGTGGCTACCTGATCCAAAGGAACCTGCTGACCCGTCGGGGAAGTAATAAATAAGGCGCTGACATCATCTAATGTACGGCGGCTCGCATTATTGAGCCTTACTACCAGGTCAAACCTTCTTTCTCCTTCATATACCAACCCTGCGCTGCTTCCGGCAAAGGCTGTGTTCAGTGTCCGGTTGGCATCTTCGATGGTAATACCGAATTTGGACAAGCGGTCACGGTCAAAACCGACTACGATCTGTGGAAGCCCACTTACCGCTTCCACATATAAATCTTCTGCCCCTTCGACAGAACCAACCAGTTTTCCAAGTTTGGCCGCCTGCTCAGCCAGCACATCCAGGTCCTCTCCGAAAATCTTGATGGCAACATCCTGCTTGACCCCGGTCATTAGCTCGTTAAAACGCATTTGGATGGGCTGCTGAAATCCAAATGTTACCCCTGGAATGGTCTGGGTAAGGGTTTCTTGCATCTTTTCTGCCAGCTCTTCACGGCCAGCGGCCTTTGTCCATTCTGATCTCTCCTTTAAAATGACCATCACATCCGCCGCCTCTACCGGCATAGGGTCTGTCGGAATTTCCGAGGATCCTATTTTTCCTACTACTTCCACAACCTCGTCAGGAAAATTCTTCTTGAGTACGCCCGCGGCTTTCTGGGCAGCGTCCACGGTTTCAGAAAGCGAGCTCCCGGTCAGAACCCGCATCTCAATGGCAAAATCACCTTCGTCAAGTTGCGGTATGAACTCGCCGCCCATATTTAAAAAGATCCAAAGGCTGATCCCAAAAAGGCCAAAGGCACTCGCTACAATAATAAACCTCTGACGCAGGGCAAAAGCCAGCGCAGGCACATACAACCTATGGAAAAAAGCAATGATCTTATCAGAAATGTTTGCCTTATGCTCATTCTTTTTGCTCAGAAACAGCGCCGAAACCATCGGGACATAAGTCAGAGACAGGATAAATGCGCCCAGGATCGCAAAACTTACGGTCTGCGCCATAGGCCGGAACATTTTACCTTCTATGCCCACCAGTGCCAGGATTGGCAGGTAAACAATCAAAATAATAATTTCACCGAATGCTGCTGAATTCCTGATCTTGGAGGCAGACTCGTAAACTTCCCGGTCCATTTCGTTCTGTGAAAGCCGGTGGGTGTATTTCTTTCCTACAATATGGTGAAGCGTTGCTTCCACAATGATCACCGCCCCGTCAACGATAAGCCCAAAGTCAATCGCACCCAAACTCATCAAATTACCGGAAACACCAAAAAGGTTCATCATACTGACAGCAAACAGCATTGCTAGCGGGATGACCGATGCCACAACGAGCCCCGCCCTTAGGTTTCCTAAAAGAAGGATAAGCACAAAAATGACGATCAAAGCACCTTCTATCAGGTTTTTTGAAACGGTATGAATGGCGTTGTTAACCAATTTGGTACGGTCAAGGAATGGTTCGATGACCACACCTTCCGGCAGCGATTTGCGGATCTGCTCTACCCTTTCCTTTACATTGCCTATCACTTTGGAAGAGTTTGCGCCTTTTAGCATCAAAACAAGCCCACCTACTACTTCACCTTCATCGTTGCGGGTCATTGCCCCATAGCGCACAGCACTACCAAATTGCACAGTCGCAATATCCCTGACTAAAACAGGAAGGCCGTTGGATGTGGTTTTAACCTGGATCTTTTCAATATCCTTTAGCTTCTGATAAGCCCCTCACTTCTGATAAAGTAAGCATTGGGTTTTTTGTCAATGTACGCCCCTCCGGTATTCTGGTTATTCTGTTCAAGAGCAGCAAAGATTTCAGACATGAGAAATCTGGGCACTTCTTAGCTTAAATGGGTCGATGGCAATTTCATATTGCTTCAAAAACCCGCCAAAACTGCTTACATCGGCGACTCCCTCAGTGCCAAGTAACTGCCTGCGCACGATCCAGTCCTGGATGCTTCTAAGCTCCATAGGAGGGTATTTTTTCTCAAAACCCTTTTTTGTGTGCAGTACATACTGGTAAATTTCGCCCAGGCCTGTTGAAACCGGGCCCAGTTCGGGCGAACCCACGCCGGGTGGTATTTGTTCAACCGCCGTTTGCAGGCGCTCGGAAACCTGTTGACGGGCCCAATATACGTCAATGTCGTCTTTGAAAACGATAGTTACTACTGAAAGGCCAAACCTTGAAATAGAACGGATTTCTTCGGTGCCCGGGATGGTAGCCATCGCTGTCTCTACTGGGAAAGTAACCAGCCTTTCCACTTCCTGGGCTGCTAGCGATGGGCTGGCGGTAATGACTTGTACCTGGTTGTTTGTAATATCAGGAACCGCATCAATAGGTAACTGGGTCTAATGAATACCCTCCCCAAATAATTAAGGCAAGGGTAAGTATTCCAATAATCAGCTTATTGTGAATTGAAAAATGAATGATTTTATCTAACATTAGATATTAGCTTACGTGTATGAATGAGCTTATGACGGCGGCCAGGATAATGGCCGCATCGCAGAAGCAAGTCTAGTAATACAGGTAGGCTAAGCGCGTGGCGGCTGCCAGATAGATGATATATTACCGTTATGGGAACGGCTAAGGTAGGCGAAAGTGATTGCCTTGAAAAAGCTAAAAGCCGCTTTTGCAGGCAAAATAGCAACGGGCTGAGCCATTGAAACACTCGCACAGCAGGCACAGGTACAAAATGGCGTACAAAGATCTATGTCAGCTGCTTGCTGACGACGTTTGACCCGCTTTAATCACATTTATGGTTGTGCCATATGCTTCCATCGACACTGTGTCCGTGCAGGGAATGCAGGAAAGTGCAGTTGTATAAATGGCCAATATGATTAAAGCAATGCGAATCATGCCGCAAAGATAATTTAAATGAAAGTGCAACAGGTAGGCAAAAATGAAATAATTTTCCTGTGATATTTGTGATTTAAAATTTAATTGCTACCGATAACACCGCAATTTCAGACTAACAATGAAGAGCAGAAAGGTTATCCCCAATAAGGTCAACCGGATGAAACCGAAAAGATCGCCATACAGCGGATTTTTGAAAACCTCCAAGCGAACTAAGCCCAGGACTTTCATGATGGTCTTGTATTACTTGATCGCGGCATTGATGTTGGCAGCCATTTTTTTCAGATTGAGACACTACTTCATGGCGCATTGGAAATAACACCAATGGAATGCAGGTAATTCCTGTTGCTACTTAGATTTATCATTTTAAACTTGAATGATTTGACTGGACATTATCGCTTACCTGTTCATTGTTTTCGGCGTTATCTGTGGGGTGCAAACCATTGTTGTAAAGATGGCTCTCAACTGAAAACATCTACTGGCCATTAAAACGAAGACGATCAGTAACTGACCCTGCGGCCCAGCTCCCCATATTTGCTTATAAAGTTCAATTGCATAAAACGGTGTCAAACGTGTCATTGCCTAAAGGTATAAAAGTGCTTGAACGATGTTCTGATGGATTAAGTTGAAGATGAATAAAGATTAATCACCAAATCGCTATAACAGCTAGGTCAGTTTAGCGGTATTTACGCTGAAAGGGTGGCCACTCTGTTTTTAAGTGCTACGCCTTCATCAATAACAGATGTAGAGCTCGATTGAAAAGCATATAATGACTTCAAAAATGAATCAGATTATTTTCGGCAGTATTGCCCTAAGCGTTATTCATGCACTGATTCCTAGCCACTGGCTCCCTTTTGTCACTATAGGAAAGGCCCAGGGCTGGGGACTTGGGCAGATCTTGCGAACTACGCTGCTGGCCGGAGCTGCACATACACTAAGTACTACCATTTTTGGTCTTCTAGCAAGCTTTGCTGGTTTCCAGCTAGCAGAAAATCAGCATATAATTGCTCAGAGAGTGGTTCCGCTGCTTCTTTTGGTGTTAGGGATATGGTTTATTATGCAGCATTTAAGGGGAGATGAGCACCGCCACATCGATGAGAAAATAGTAAAAGGTAAAAGCTACAAGCAGCTGGTGTTTTCTCTGGTCACTGTGATGTTTTTATCACCGTGCTTTGAAATCAGCGCTTATTTTCTAAGTGCCGGTACAATGGGTTGGATGTCAGTGGCAACTATCATTATTATTTATAACATTCTTACCATTGCAGGTATGCTAGTAATGGTTGCGCTAGCAAACCACGGGATAAATAGACTCAAAGTTCACTGGTTGAATCACAATGAGCAGCTGATCACCGGTTTAACATTATGTTGTCTTGCCCATTTTTAACTTTTTTATCGAGTTATAATCCGGTATATTATTATTCTGTCCTGTACCAATAAAAAAGCAATCAAAACTAATCTATCCAGGCAAATCTCTTGGGGAGAAAGCAGGCGAGTCAGAAAAAGATTTACAAGAAGCCGATTTTCTTATGTAACAGCAGAGCAGGATATCAAACACAGGAAAGTACTCTTAAAGGCATGCCAATTTAATTAAGTGTACCAATTTGTCCCTCTTGACCATTTCTGTCCATAAATTAGAAAGTACGACAAAGTTCGTTTTAACCACGGTTTTTCTGAAATATAAAAGGCGTATTGTGCTACTTATGCATATCAACATGTCATCCGGAATATTTATAGTAACTATTTTGGAATATTTTTTGTGAATTTTTTGGAATATTTATTTTATTTTTTCGTAAAATCGTTAGCTTTGCTTGCAAACGAACTTATACGAAAATGAGAAAAATCTTGACCTATGCAGAAGCGCATGAAATTGTTTCGCCGATGTATGATGTTTTGGCTGATTGCATTCAAAGTAGTTTTTGCCTGACACTTATCAATGTGTGATTTAGCTAATCAATTTGGTAGGCCTGTGTCCTATGAAAATCGAACGAAGGCAAATATCATACACGATCACTTAAAGTCGCATGTTGCTGAAAAGTTTACTAATAGCAAGATTTTCGAAGTTGATAAATGGAACAATATATTCGGCGTGAAGGTAAAAGACGACGTATTCATTCGGTTTAATAAAATCAATGAGAGCCGCAAAATCAGCTGTCGTAAGACAAACCAGTATATTAATTATATGAGACAAGGAGAAATACAGGGATTTCCGGCTAGTCCAACTTTGCTCTTTGCAGGATATTTGCCTGATGAAAATTGGACCTCCATAAGAGGTATTTATTTGCTATGCCCTGACAATGAAGACACCCTTCACTGGTCATATGAACTAGACCGTCGAAATAGCAGTGAGCAATTATCAGTATTTGAAAGAAACGAAGGACGTAAAAGGAAGGTCAAGCTTAAACTCACGGACGAAGAAATTTATCAAACACTCAACATCAAGAAATCTGGAACGAATGATTCAGTATGAAATTCAATAAAAAACATTAACCCTTGCCCGGGAATCACGCGGGTATACTCAAAAGCAACTTTCTGAAAAATCAGGGGTTGCCCAGGGTACTATTTCAAAAATTGAACTGGGCCAGGCTTTCGGCTCCTGAGTACTTAATAGAATTGTTCGGTAAGTCCCTAAACTACCCTATTGATTTTTTCACTCAGGATCCATACTTCTATGTTAGAGGTCACTATCGGTCTAAACAGTCCATATCAGACAAGGCGTCTAAAATGTATTTGGCTAAAATGACAATTGTCGAACGCATTTTTACGACGTTACAGACGGCAGTCGAACTTCCTGAACCTAATGTGCCAAGCTGGGATATTGATGTAGATGGTGGAAACCCAGCTATGGCCGCTTTATTTGTAAGGGATAAATGGAAAATACCTAAAGGTCGGATTAACAACCTCACTGAGCTGCTAGAAGACAATGGTATTTTAGTGATGCTATTAGATCTTGGTGAAAAAGACGGTTTTAGTACTTACTCAGACATTAAATATCCGGTCATATTTCTTAACAACAGAAGGACCTCAGACCGATTGAGATTTACTTTGGCCCACGAGCTGGGACATTTAGTTTTGCACTGGGGCAAAAAAGACCATGGCCGGGATGAAGAACAAGAAGCACATGAATTTGCGAGCGAACTACTAATGCCCAGTCAAGATATAAGGCCTTATTTGAACAAACTCAATTCTAGTACGTTGACTGATCTAAAACGGTATTGGAAAACGTCGATGGCCTCTATTGCTCGAAAGGCCAAAGATCTGGGCACAATAACCCAGGATCAATATTATTATATGATGAAAGGCTTCTCTGCAAATGGCTATCGCAGTTTCGGTGAGCCAGAACTTTTTGAACCTGAAAAGCCAACAATTTTAAGTGATATCGTCGAGCTATATCTCACCGATCTCAACTATACGAAACAAGAGTTGGCTAGTCTTCTGCACCTCTCAATGGACGACTTGGAAGAGTTATTATTCAATAAGCCCCGACTTTTTCAAGTTTCAAGAAATTAAGCCCCTTCTGGGGCTTAATTAATATGGTAAATAGTCATCGTATGCCCACCAGCATACTTTAAAGTTAACTAGTACTTCGTTACCATTTTTGTCCAGGGTATAAAAACCAGGCTTGTATTCTCCATCATCAATACTATTGTATGTTGCTGATGCTCGCCATTCTCCATCTTGCTGACTTGATAATACTTGCAATAATCTATCGTCCTTCGGTAGAGCGTCGATAACATTATTCCAAATAACTGGTTTTATTACTCTCCTATCTTCCGAAATCTCATCTACCTCAAACTTAGACAGCGACTTAATTTTGGTAATATTCATCCCAGTACGTGGGACGAGATTGTGGATTAGTCTTGTCCTCATAAAGAAAAAACCGCCACACATCGCCACTTTCATCTAAATGAATATGTTCACGATTTTTGATCAGCTTTGTTATTTGAAGCGACGTTAATCCCTTATACTTTGTGTGAACGGGAAGTTGATCAAAATCAACTTACAGAGGAAGACTCATTATAACCGAGTGGCTTATATTCTCTATTAAAAGCAGACCAATAACCTTCTTTGTTTTTCTGAATACCATATGGGAGGTTAATCCTAAAAAATCAGTAAGCGCCATATATATTAAGCTAGGGTTTAAAATTATAACTGCTCCAATGTAAGGTTTCGATATATGAAGACCAAGTATTATACAATTGTTTTTAACTCCTATTAATTCTAACATAGGTTGCATTGGCATCAGGTGCAGCGCCTTTTCACAGTTGTTTTGTACAGCTGCTTTACAGTTTGGCAAGATATAAACCGCATTTTTAAAAGCCCATCCCACGGCCGCGTTTCTGCTTGTGTTCCGGCTCCGGTTCGACTTGCTGCGATTGCTCCTTTTTAACTTCCAGATTCTGTCCAGCCTGGCCTGTAACTGTTTGGCGGTAAAGCCAACATCCTGCCCTTTGATTGGCACGCCCTGATAGCTGTAACTGGAATATTTGAGCCTCCCTTCTTCTATCTTGTACTTGCAATCAATCCCTTTTTCTTTTAGCCGCCTCTCCATGTCTTCCGGGGTTTCTGATTCTTCTTTCAAAGCAGCCTTTATTGCGATATTAACGACCTTTGTGCGTCCTCCTGGTTGACAGCCACATGGCGGAGCTTTCCTTCTTCAAGTTTTTCTAATTTAGAGAACCCAAGCTCCTGCGTGATCTCTTTAGATATCCGGACATTGCGTGCATAGTTGTGCGAAGTTTCCAGCGCCTTGCTCCCATCCGTCGGCACGCGGTTAATGTAAACATGAATATGCTGGTGCGGCTTGTCGTGGTGCTCGTAAACGACAATTTGATGGTCTTTCGGGTCAGCCCCCATCTTTTGACAATACCGGTTGGCCGTCTCGATCATTTGCTCGCGGGTAGGTCCTTCTCTTCCGGTTTCCAGCTGATGGATGAATGCCACACCGGTGTCTTGCACCGGCTGTAAGATGCCTCCTGCTGCATCTCAGCAGCAATGCCCCTCCGGATCACGCGAAACCACGTTGTGCGTGACCAACAGATCCGCTTTGCCCATGATCTCTTTTCCTTCAACTGTATAGCCTGCCCCGTAATGGATCGCGCCTGAAAAGCTCGATCCGATCGATGTTTTGGCAATCATGCTTTTAGTATTTTTTTTAGTTGTTCCAGAACTTCAAGCAAAGGCTTCTCATAGAAAAAACCTTTGTTGGCATACGCCGCCAGCTGGTTAAGGTTGGTACCAATACCTTGCAGGTTGCGCTTTTCTTCCTTCTCAAACCGCACTTGCACCTGGTGACCTGTGCTCAGCCGGCGCAGGTATTCAGACACGCTCAGGCCGGCAAGGATCGCGTTGGCCTTGATCTGTGCGTGCTCCTGCTCAGTGACCCGGACAGGGATCATTTTACCTTTGTTTTCCCGCCTGGCTGAACCGGCCTTGCGGGCTTCATAATGCGGGTTCTTCTCATTGTCTTCCATAGCCTAAAATATAAAAGGTGTCCGTGACACGGGGTTTGGGGCAGCGCCCCGGCAAGTCAAGGGAGGCACGACCGGTGTGTTTGGAGATGCAGATTTGGAGCGGAGCGAATAATTTGTATATACAAACACATGGCTTGCTTTACTCTAACACAAACAAGAAACAAACGAATATAAGGGCAAGTAACTCTTTTTTTACTTTTTTCTCTGTCATTTATTGAATATTATATATTTCTGTTCTATTTTCGTTTTATAGTTGTTTAAAAAGTGTCTTTTTGTTGTCCTATGGATAAGAAGTATGTCTTGCAGGCATTTGAAATGAAGCTGAAAGGTCGCTTTGATCTGCTGGCCAGGTACTATGGCGATTATCTCTTTGACATTCCCGCGCAAATCATGATCCGCCAGGTCAAAGATGAGCTCGATATTGAAATCACAGAGGACGCCATCTATAACCTGAAAAGAAGACGTAAAAGTAAGCAGGCCGCCCAGCTCGCTCCACTGGTAGCTGCACCAGGCTTGCCGGTGACCAGACCACTGAATCAAGTAGTCGTCCCTCCTGCCCCGCCTGAACAAGATTTGGGCACAATCATTGAGAACGCTACAAAAGAACCAAAAGGGAAAAAAGATCCGGGAATGGATTTTACTGATTTCTAATATTGTACTTTATTAATAATCAATAACTATTAGCATGAAGCAAATTAATCTGGTATTACAGTCAAAAGGTGGCGTAGGCAAATCCCTGTTTATATGGTTTGTAGCACAAAACCAGAAAGAACAGAAAACAAATTTTATTGACCTGGGACGAGTCTACCGGCACATCCATCGGGCGCTTGGGCGCGGTAGTCGGCAAAGATCGTGTCCGGAGTTTCTCGATACTCAATGAGTACAAGAAAATGGAACGGGATGTGATTATGGATCTGCTCGAAAAGCTGGCCAAAGGGAAATCTGAAAATTACTACATTGATTTCGGCGCACCTGAATCGGCTGAATTCTTACGCTTGTTGCAAGAAGACGCACTCGCTGATGAACTGCGCAGGGAACTCGCAGATATGGATACTATGCTGCGTTTATTTGTCATTGTTGCAGGACGTGATGCCCTCGCTTCTGCGTAAATTATTACAACGCGGTGTCTGCTGGAATTGCCGGGCAATTCCCTATAACAATGGTGGTCAATATGGGCACTTTTGGCGGTAAAGAAACGGCTGAAAAGGCGGTTGAAAAACTTAAAGAACTTGGGATAGATTGCAAACAATTCGGCGACTTGGGAAGTGGTGGGGCTGTTACCGAGATAATCAACCTGATCAGCAAGCCTGATCCGGATCCGGCATCCCTGGGTATGATGTCCAGGATCATGTACCGTAAAAAACAGCAAGAAATACAGGAAATTATTAGCTGATGGAAAAACATACAAACGTCGCTGCGGAGCGCCACAGGCTGGCACTCCGCTTTAACTTATCAGAATCAGCAATCGAACCCGAGATCGTACCACTGATGTTGGCTGTCGAGAAATCCGTTGACAAAATTGAACAGGCCGCTGCGAAGGTGAATGAAACGATCAGGCCGGTTACCTATAACAACCACTATGGGCATAACGCTTCAGCCTGGACCATATGGTGGGGGAACCTGTCTACCGGCATTGGTCAGAACATCGTCGCCGTAAGCCTAATCTTTTCCGCTTTTCTTTTATGCTGTCTGGGCGCCTTTATGATAAAAGATGCCATGGCTGATAAGGAGAAAATTGAGCTTGCTGAAACAAAGTGGAATTTCATTTCCAGGTACTTTGAACGCAATGACAATGGAGAAATTTTCATTCCAAAAGAAAACTATCTAGTCACGGAGGACAAAAAAGGCATTATACTTATTAACCGCGAGGAATAAACTTCAATTTCAACAAAAAGCCCATAGCGCATGCAGGATGATTTAGAAAAATTGTATGGAATTCTGAAAGACGGAAACTCGGCCGGCATTGATATCGTCCCATTTTTTGAAGGCTACGAAAGGGAACGTATGAGAGAAAATCTTTAACAGAGCAATCAATGAAGGCTTTGCCGATACACCAACTGTAACTACTTATAGCTCTGGAAGGAAATATTCCTTCGCTTTAGCAAGGAAGGAAAGCAATACCAGTCTTATCAAGTATACTGCGACAGGCATAAAATACCCGAAACTAATATCAGTAATAGCATTTTTGGTAACCATAACACAGCAAACAATGTCGGACAGGATATCAAAATAGAAGAGCGGCTAGAAAATAGTTTGGTAAAAACACCAACAGATAATAATAAGCATGAAGTCAAAATGGCAATATCCCAGTTCATATTCTGGCTTTTTAGTGCCCTTGTGACCGGTATTGGCCTGGGCTTCACATTGGCCAAACTAATTGACAAATGAGACTTACCAGTTTATGCAGTAGAACTCTATGGCTAAGTCAAACGAATCCAATAGGCTTTCTCCGAAAAAGATTAGCAGCAATCTTAGCTGCCAATGAAAAGTGCCACCAACTCATTCGAGAAATTGGGAAAGAAATCTCAACTGGCGCATCAATAGTCAAAAAAGACCTTTCAGGTTTTCCACCAGACAGTCAAATTGTGATTTATATGTTACTAGAAGATATTTCTGTTATTCCGATCCGCTTTACCGGCCATACAAAGGGGATGATTCTTATTTTTCGTGAATGGAAAATAATTAAGGATCAATTATTTATCAAAACCAATAATCCAGAGCTAATACTAAGGGTTCCGACATTCGATTTTGAAGAATGGTTTGAGTTGTTTCTCTTGTAGATAAAAAAAACCGGCCATATTCCATCTGACGACAAAGAGATGAATTAAGACTGCTTCTTCGTGTGTGCCTCTTGCTGTGGACGAATCAAGCACACTGCCATATTAAATCGCCTTAGATCGTACTGCACAAGATTTTGTTAGGCTACTGATTGGGCAATCCGGAGACTATAAAATATCAAAAAGTCAATGCCGGCAGACAGTTACAAAATATTGACCTAAGCCGCAGTAAATGAACATTGAAGGAGTAATTGATATGTATCAATTACTGGGCCAACCTGCGAAAAGTTGCAGAAAGTATAAACGAATATTTATAATCACCTTAATGTGGAACAGTGGGTTATATTGCTTAGCCAAACTGACAAAAAGGCGCACACAATTCAAAATCAGTATAACTAAAAAATTAGTTTTCAGCGGTTAATAGAGTTCATTATATCTGCCCGTTTTAAAGTTACATCATATAATGAGGTTAACTTTTAAGAATGTAGCAAGTACAACACCCCAAAAGACCTTTTTAGCGTGCGCGCAGCGACGCAGGCCGAATTTGTGTGTTGGAAATAAAATATGTCATGAGTGACGGAGGAACGAATACCGATTTGTTATTTTTCCCCTATTATAAGTTTTTATAATAATAGCTATATATATGGTGGCAAAGTTCGACAGCAATCAATGTTTAGTACTTGTAGACGCTGTTTTTACCGTGGCGAAGCTCGACAGCAAAGAGACACACGTGGCAATGCCCGACAGCAAGGAGGCGAAGAACGACAGCAATGCTTATTTATGGGGCAATACTCGACAGCAAAGAGACGATACTTGACAGCAATGTGGCGATATTCGACAGTGATGTGACAACACTCGACAGATTTGTGGCAATACTCGACAGCGAAGTGACTTATCATGATGTCATAACTACTTCACGCAAGTTTTTGAGCCAATACTCGACAGCACTAACGATATCTAATGATTTTTTAGCTCTCACCCCCAGGGCAAAAAATTTGAGGGTTACAAGGGTCAAACTAAAACAGCTTGTAGGATGATATGAGGCAATACTCGACAGAAAGCTGCATTGAATTCTGGAACAAGGTTGACACGAATCCACTTGAATCGAGGCAATACTCGACAGCACTACCTACTAAGAAAGCCATCTCTAATATACTGTTTAGCCTGTACTTTGGTAAGTTGCTGATTATAAGCCTTATAATATACTGAGACCAGTATGTCTATTTTAATGTCCGTATCCGCGTCAGCGTTAGTTAACCAGCGTTGAAAGACATCCGTTTCATCCTTTATTGCGACTTTAGAATGCTTAGAATTGAAAATATTTCTTAGTTCTATGATCAATGAATTGAAGAATAAATGATCTCCTCGCCGTTCTGTCAAGGATGAAATGTTTACTGAACTTGAAAAATCTAGCTCAACCCAGTACTCTTCTTGGTAAGGTTTAGAAGGGTCACCCTTTACGAACTCTGGTAGGAGAAAGGAAAGTCTCCCTTTTCTTGAAAAAAAATCTAGTATTCTCTTTAATGACTTTTTCCTGAATCTATTTTGCTCTACCTCTAACTCTGCCAAATCAGCTAGATAATCCACTGAAAATCGAGCTGTGGTCTCTTTTTGGCTTAGTAGTTGATGCCTAGTCCTGTGAAGGATTAGATATAAGCTTTTCCGGCCATCTCCTCCCCTACCCTTACCAATTTTGGGATAACCATTTGTTTCAATGGTATAGTATCGACTAATAAAGCCATCTAGCCATTCATCAGAGATTCTGATCTCATAAATTTTTATGGTGTTTGATTGCCGGTTCAGATTCAGCTTGATATCCTTTAAGGATCGGAAACTGTTTAGCTGTATTACCTCATTTTTTGTATTGACCGCGTATGACTTCAAAAATTATATTCTTTTGAAGCATGTTAAAAAGCGCATAGTCAAAGACAGAAACAAATTCATGCCCGAAGTACTCTGGAATAACTGCCTTGGGATTGGCAATAAAGTACGGATGTTTCCTGGCTAAGTCCTGCCATTTCGGCCAGACTCTTTACAAAATCTTTCAGCGTGAATTTAGTGTACCCAAAAAGATCCTTCTTCAAGTTTTTGCTAATAAATACAATAAAATCCTTTACTATTCCAGCATCCTCACCAAACGACTTCCTTATGTCATGAAGATTATCAGCAACACTTCTGTCGATTCGACTTAGAAAGAAGTCGTTTTTTGAACTAATGTCACTGCTGACGTTAGCTTGGGTTTCTTTTTCCTCTTTCTTCTCATATACAAAGTTTAAAGCACTACTTGCAGCACTATTTAAGACACTAAAACCAGCACTGTTTTTAGTGCTATTTATCACTATTTAGCTTTTCCAAAACCGCCTCAACAATCGAATCGTGGATACTGATCCCTGGCTTAGGCGACCCAGGCCTACGGGGACGCTTCAATCGGCGACTATCAATCTCACTAATGATTTGGCCAGTAAGGCGCACATTGATGTGCTTTGCCCTTTCCGGATCAGCAGGGGCAGTTTCTTTAATAGTACTCCCTCCTTTATTAATGACTGCCTCAATGTCGGCTTCGGTCACTTTTGGTTTACGCGGTGGCGGTAACGTGGTTGCCATTTAATACACGGTTAAATAAGTCCTCTATTTCTTTGGTTGCTTTGGTGTCGATGCTTTCACCCTCAAACGGTGTAAGCCCCAATCCAGCGGCGTTGCTAATAGCTTTACGGTTACTGATCGGATAAGGCAAATAAGTGAGCTGAGAAATCTGAGAGAGCGCTTCTGCAACATCTCGGTTATCAGCACTACGAATATCAGCACGGCTCAGGAACGTATAAGCAATTAATGGCTCAGCCCGAATCGATTGAATTTCGTCTATAAGATCCGTTACCTTAGTAATTGTCCATAGATCAAAACTGCGCGGTACAAACGGTATCATTGATACGTCAGCCACAGATAGTGCTGCCCTTTGACTAGTAGTGTCTCTTCCACCCGTGTCAATTATGATATGATCATATTTTGGCTTCATGGCTTCAACTTGTTTCCTGAGATTTGCACCAGTCATATTGACAAGCGTGTATCCCGTATTACCAAGTGTCTGCTCCCGCCATGCGGTAAAATCAGAAGACGTTTCCTGATCGTCTCCATCAACGAGCAACACATCCTTCCCTTGGCTTCAGCCATCCAGCCATCGTCGTAGCAAGGGTACTCTTCGCCTACCCCACCCTTAATTGAGTTGAATGATATTACCACTAGTTCTTGTGTTAAAAATGATGCTGCAATTAATACAGAATCTCACACAAAAACAAATGCTATATCTAGTGTTATTTTCGGTGCTTGTTTTCATTCACTATTATTGAAAAACACTTTCAATCTATTAGGCTTTGTTCAAACTATCAGATTGTAATAAGCGGAATCTACATGACGCTGTTACTCAATGCTCTTAAATCATGTAGTGGTCTAGGGCATAATTTGATCGCAAATCCTTTGTACATTTCTTGACAAAACTATCTTGATACGTAAAGGAACGATGTAGAGTAGGAGGGAAGAAGTAGCAGCAGTCGATAAAATCATCAATAGGGACCCACAACTCATAAATGAGCAAACTTATTGAACTAGCCGGTCAGTAAAATGTATCATGATGGCAAAAGTAGGTTCTTAAAAATTAGGAATTAGTACTCTGGTTCTTGTCGAGCTAAAAGTAGCACAATATTAAACACTTTTTCCAGTGCTGATTTTAGTACTGTTTTAGCACTTATATTAACACTAATAGTTAAAACCAAGCCAGTCATAAACATTCAATCATATGAGGATTGGAACTAAGTAGGGAGAGGGGAAGCCGCCTTTGCTGATGTAAGAATCTCGTTGCAGACACCGCCAGACAGAATTTGTTAAATGAAATTAATTAACCGGGATCGACCAAAATGTGGCCAAGCTTAAAAAGATCGAAGCCAAATTTTACCTGATGAATATCAGCCCTTCCGGAAAGGAGCTCGACCATATTGGCAACGACCCGCAAAAGCTGAAAGCATTTGCGCGGGAAGTGATGAAGGAGTATGCAGGGAATTTCAACAAAGGGCTATCTGAAAAGGATATCAAGTATTACGGCAAAATCGAATACAACCGGTATTACACCCATGAAGACCCGGAAGTAAAACAGGGCCTCCGGAAGCGTGGAGAAGCCAAGGAAGGGTGCCACATGCACGCGCAGCTGATCGTGAGCCGCAAGACGGCAGACAATGGCCGACTGATTAGCCCGATGACCAACCACCGGGGGAGCAATGCACGGCCACAGCCAGAAATTCGGGCAGTTTGACCGGTTGGGGTTTACCGAGCGCTGCGAGAAGGCTTTTGACCGAACGTTTAGCTATAAACGTGATCTAACGGAGACGTTCCAATACCGGAAGGTGATGCTGAACGGGACAGCGATGGAACGGGCCGATATGATTGTGGCCGAGCGGGGCTACCAGGCCAGGCAAGCCAAAGAGCAGGGCCAGGCTTTGGAGCCGAGCAAAAGGGAGAAGAAAGAGTTGGCGCAGCAGCAGGAAACCGGGCAGGAACAACAGAAAAAGCATGGAATTAGTAGGGGGTTATGATCAGATTCAAATTGGGTTGGATAAAAATAGGCCTGACAATCGCGTCAGGCCTATGATCTATAATGTTCCCTTAGTTAAAAACAACCCTAATTTTATCTATATCCTTTTTGTTATTCTTGTTTGGACGTACATGAAGATAGTACGTACCTCTGGGAAAATCTTTTACATCAATGGCCAATACATTCTCCTTAATCAATTTTTTATTAAATGCGTCCTTAATGGGGACTTGTTTAACAATTTTGCCTGTGGCTTCCTCGTATATGCTAATATCCTCAGGTAACCCTTCCAGATGCTTCGAATTGTCAAATTTCATGTAAAGGGTTTCGACAGTTGGGTTTGGGTATAATGCAAACCCGGAAAACGCCTCAAATCCCATTGACCTGTTAGCTGTACCACAAGAGTTTGTTGCAGATACTGGGTTAAATTGAACAGATTGACCTGGTGGTAGATTAAAATCATATTGAGAGAAATTAACCCCGGATGATCCCCCATAACCAGGCATTGGGTTCCAATTCATGTTCCCTGTCATATTGGTAAGGACCAACTTACTTTGATCATACTCAACTGTATAGTTTGTATTTGGCTGGACGAACGTATAATTGCTTGCTGACGATCCATTATATTTTATGGATCCCATATCGGGCGTACCCCACCAAACATCTCTGGTCGTCGTAAAAGTTGAGTTAGCCGGCCCAGAGGTAGCGCTAATTTGACCAACTCCTCCACCAGCCGATGACGAAGCTTTAACTGTAACGCTATTGCCCGTGCTACTCACAATTGTAAGTGATGGACTAGCCGACCATGTAACAGACTGCCCCGGAGCCAAATTGGGCAATGTGGCTGTCTTATTTAAATTAGTACATACGTTTGAAATCGGTCCAATTTGCATGGGAACCAGCGTTCCTATAGACGTTAAATTCTGGTTCGGCGAAAGCCACGCTTTTAATGACTTATTGGATGGCTTATTTGAATTCCACATAGCAGAAATCTCTCCAAATTCTCCCTGACCCGGATTGCTGCCAGATAGCAAGCCAATTACTCGGCCATACTCACTAAATAATGGTCCTCCTGATGCACCATCGGCTGCTGATGACGCCCCTTCGTCAAAGGTCACCGTAAGTTTATATGGATCAGTTGATTGAGGTACTGCTTTGTGCCCATTTGCATATCTTTGGGATTGGCCACCTGGGTGACCTATAAACTTCATGGTGCCGGACGTCTCAGTTCCACGACTCCAACCTGCAAAATTGAGATCGGGAGGTAACGGAAGTGCAGCAGCGTTTAATTCGAAGAGGGCCATATCTGAGTAGAAGTCAGCGGCCCGAAAAGTGGCTTGATTATAAATCGCCATGCTGGCACCTCCAGTGGTAGCGTTACAGGTTAACCTGCGCCACCGAAATCTAACTTCCATTGAGTTCTCAACCGAAGCTATTTCAGACGGTGTAAGATTGATATCAAGACTTTTGTTAGTAATACAATGCCTTGCCGTCAGAATGAATGCCCTTCTATCCTGCGCCTCATTGTTAACGAGAACACCTGGACATTGTTTTGGATTACCTTCCGCAGTTGTGACCGTAATAAGGCAGATCGAGTTAGACAGCGTTGGAATCATATTACTCAGCAAACCTGCACACAACATCGATCTGAGCTTGCACATTGATTGAAGAAATTCCTAGAAGAAGTGCAAGTAGAAATTTAGTAAATTTATTTTCTCGCATAAAAGAATAAGTTTGAGTTTTAAATATTATTTCACTTAGGCATATGGACGTACTCATTAGATAAAGGTGAATAACTTGATAAGGTGGATCTATTCGAATTGCAGGGTCTAGGTTCGCGTTCAAGCTTAAAGTTAAATTTATCGCCTTTTGAAATGTAGGTCGTGTCATCTGCATTAATGACCACAAATATCCTGACCAAATTGTTGTACTGTTTTCCGTTAACAGTGTCACTGACCACAGGAAGAACAACACCTTTGGGTGCAAATGTTAGCTCCATATCTAAATCTACAATCCAAGATGGACGTCCATCAATTTCACATTGATCTCGCATAATAATAGTACCCCAAACATCTATGTGCTTTACGCGATCATCACAAGACAGTGTGGACATACTAATTATTGCCAAAACGCTCGACAGAGTTCGAAATGTTGGTTTCATATCTAAGTCATGTTTAGTTAATTCAGGTTTTGCAACAACTATGTCCGACAACAAATTATTTTTAGAACTAGATAAGTTGTCGAACTTTTAAAGTTAAGCAGAATCTTTTGGCCCATTTCGTGTTCGCATAGTCAAATCGATTTATAAATAAAAGATATTCGATAAAGTTCAAGTACGATTGATGCCAAGTAGAATGCATCTAGTTTAACAGTAATTACCATAACTAGTCAATTGCTACCCTTACTTTTTCAATTTTATTCCCGTTCTGGTCACTTGATAGAATATGCAAGTAATAGGTTCCCTTCGGTACACCATTGACTGGAATACGAAGCACCCCTATATTATTAATATTTTTTGCTATTTGCTCGTTGGTGAGGGCTTTAATTGAAGCTTGCGATCCTTCGCTATACAGATTAATTTGGTTGGGCATAGCTTTGGAATTTCGAAAATTTTCGATCTTGAGATCAATAAAATCGTTAGCTGGATTAGGAAAAACGGTGTACCGCGCACCGCAGTTATCGACACAAATTGTTACTCCATCAAGTGAAGAGCCACATGCATTTGTCATTTGTATCTGTAAGCCATAACAATCGTTTACATAAGAATTGAAATAACACCTTCCGTTCCCGTAGTCGGTAAGGTATGCATTAGATGCATTTCCGCTAGTCACAGCCCATTGTCGAAAAGTCGGACTACCTGATATTGTTGCAGTAAGCTCTTGAGCAGCTCCGTTACACATAAATGTACTCACTTGCAGTGCTGTGATAGTAGGCTTTCCAACATGTACAGCTCTTGATGTCGGAAAAGGGCCGCATGCTGTATTAACAGTTGCTGTAATTGTGACCGGACCAGATCCATGGACTGTTGCTACCCCAGTAGATGAGTTGATCGTCAGAACCGATGTATTGCTGCTAGACCAGGAAGGACTACCGGTATAAAAAAGAACCGGAAAAGGTATAGGTTGCTGTCGATGAGCAAACAGTAGCTGGGCCATTAATGAGATGATTCAACGGTGTTCGTGAGATCGTCACTTGAACCCATTCCTGTTCGCCTGATGTGCTTAGGTATTGAAATTTAAGTAGACCTCCTGATGAGGCATTAGTTGTCAGGTTTGAGCAGTTATTACCGCAATAACTTGAAGTCCATCCCGATGGTAATGTAATACCCGCAAGAATAGTAAGAGGCGAATTTGTTGTGGATGTCCAAGCATTAATTTGAACATTTTGATTTTCACCACATCCAATGTAGGCAGTTTCTCCGCTGTTATAGATTGCTCCATTAATAATAATACCTCTGGCAGCTTGAATCGAAGCAGAAAACGAAAGTGCAAGTAGAAAAAGAAGAGCTTTTTTCATACATATTAAGTTTATATTAGTTAAGAGATTCAATACTTTTAGCTCCAAAGAATATAACACCAATCTCAATCGAAAAGACAGTTTCCTCCCGAAAATGGGAAACCTTAGGAGTGACTTGAAAATTCTTAATCAAAAAACTAGTTTGTAACCCAAAGCCATTTGAATTCAAATGTTCTTTATATGTATCAAGAGATCGATTTGTAAAACTTGGGTGGAAATAGATACCAGGATTGATAGAAAAGGTCTTCCCGATAAGCCACTTATGATATAAACCACTCCCAACCGCCCACGTCTGGTCTTTAATTGCGTCTGTACGCGTATATTTTTTCGTTTGATATTCCGAATAAACACTCAGGCTGAGTGGAATATGATTCTGTTTAATAATTTATAAAACTAACCATTGGATTGACAATAAGATGTGTCCCAATGTGGGGACCATTCACATGCGACGCAGAACAATGAGAGATCGATTCTGCCGTCAATAGTGTATCCAATAGACAATGCTTTTGAAAATTTATTATCACTTTTAGCTATTTGTCCAGCTAAAAAAGACCCGCTTTGATTTTTGTCTAAAAGGAAATTCTGCGCTATTGCAAATGAATCCATAAACAGAAGTAATACAAGGATCGTAATGATTTTGAACATATTATTATAAATGACAATGTTCATTTTACTAGAACCTGACATAACTCACTTAATGGAAGGAAGGCGAATTTCAGCTTAAGTCAAACAAAGATTGAAGAGGCCCTATTACCCA
Organism: Dyadobacter sp. AC419; assembly: GCF_979253085.1. Classification (NCBI taxonomy): domain Bacteria; kingdom Pseudomonadati; phylum Bacteroidota; class Cytophagia; order Cytophagales; family Spirosomataceae; genus Dyadobacter; species Dyadobacter sp. AC419. Next base: position 59,984 of record NZ_CEEDCD010000021.1, read on the forward strand.
CTAAGATAACGTTGAGAGGTTTCCATAGTTTATGTAGGAATATTATTATATAAATGTAAAATATTGGTTACAAACAGTCAATATTTTATATAAATAATTTGTTAAAATATTTGACTATTTATTTATCGGTTTAGTAGCTGTCGAAACCTTTAGATACGAAAGGGCTCCCAAATGTTGTAAACTGACGACCATTAGGCACATTTTCAGAGAAAAATGCAACTTATTATACTGACTGTGGAGTAGGGAAAAAACAGCATTAACCCCAGAAATGGCTCCTGGTGTTTGTATAACACTTTTTATGTTAAGTGACGGAACACAGAACAAGAGGGCTTCTCGACTTTTGACGAAGTTCTTGGTATAGTACAAGGAGATGGGACTTTTTTATGCGCACAGCAACGAAATTGAACTTATTAGTGTCATAGTTGTAAAAAATCAACTCTACGCTATGAGGCTTCTATTCTTATCAGTGTTCTTTTTGACATCCGCGACATGTCATGCTCAATGGAAAACCAGTGTAGGCATTAACATTCCACCTATTATAGCCAAGTCCGCCGAGATCAGTTCGGAATTTAGACATCATCCAGGATATTCATTGAACCTGAATTTAGGCCGTACTTTCAAAACTAGCCATATTGGGTTGATAGATTATAAAGTGTACGATGGGGTTAGCCAGAGACAAACATCAGGGACTTTTCTTAAAGCCGGGGCAAGACTCTATCCCACATCGATTTCGGGAAAACAGAAAAGAAACCATTTTTTCGTAGGTGCATTCTTTGTGTTGTCACAGTACCGGCAGACAGCTTTACAGCGAGAGTTTTCAGATTCGGAGTTTACAGACACTTATACGCCCGTTTCAAGGAAAGGAACAGTCTTATTCCCTGCTGCCACCATTGGATTTCAACATAACTTAACCCGATTTCTTATACTGGATTGGGGGGTCCAAAAATCGTTTGTTCTTCGAGAGAACAATTATCTGGGGAGAAGGGACCGTAATTACCAACCTGGCGCAGGATCTGCTCAATCAGATCCATTTATCGGCTATTTCCAGGGAATTCTCTCATTGAAATACCAGTTTTCCAATTGAGTCCATATTAACTAATAATTCGATTTATAATGTAGTCGCTTAAAACGTCCGATCGGAGCGACAGATCTAAACCATAATGGGGTAGGGGAAACTTATCTTGTGAAGAGCATTTTGCACTCTGAAAAATTGAAAACTTCTCAAATTGTCATCTCACAAATCAACGTCTCATATTTATGTAGCGTCCTAAAAAAAGTTTACAGTTTCGAAGTGAATTTGGTAGTTCACGCCGTTGGCTGACTTTGTGATACAGCTAATGTTTCAAATATGAAGACGTTTAAGCAAGCGATGCACTGTGGTTCGGTGCCATTGCTCACCATCGTTTCGAAACGTCTCAACACCTCGCCGGTTCAACTCGTCGGAGATTCCTCGAACGGTTATAAAACCCTCTGTCTTCAATTTGTTAATGATCGGCTGCATCGTTTCCGCAAACTGATCAGCCGCTTTCGAATTCTTTTTGCTCTCGATTTCCCGGCCGTGTTTACCCAACTGCACACCGCGGCGCTTCGCAGCCTGCAATGCCTCTTTCGTCCGAGTACTAATCTGCTTCCGCTCATGCTCAGCAAATGCTGCTAGTAAATGTATCATTAAGGGATTTGCATGTGGGTTATCGACTGCCAGAAACTCAACCTTGCTCTCCATTAAGTTGGCAATGAAAGCCACATTCCGGCCCAGTCGGTCCAACTTCGCAATGATCAGCATCGCTTTCTCTTTTTGCACAACGATAAGGCAGCCATTAACTCTGGCCGCTCATTCTTCTTCCCGCTCTCGATTTCAGTAAATTCTGCTGTGACTTGGTAGCCTTGATGTTGTGCGAACAGGTGCACTGCTTCATGCTGCGCTTTCCAGGCCCAAGCCACTCTTTCCCTGGCGATCTGTTCGATACTCGAAAATAGGCAACGGCTCTTTTGGTACGGGTTAAAAGTAGTGATTTATTGGCATTTTGTCCACATGTATACGGACGTATGTATGTGGACAAAACGATTCAAGAATTTACCCACGGGGGTGTGCAACTTTCCTAAAAGTCTTTGAATGTGTCTTCTGAGCTTTGAATCGTGGCATGTTCGCATTGTCGAAAATACTTAGCATACCCTACGACTACTTTTGCTTGCTGGTTCGGTCAATCGGGTGCGCATTGCCTGTCCTACGGATTGAAACAGGCCGGCGGATGATTTCATCTCTAGAAGTTTAAACTAAGAAGTCATGGAACCAGAGAGATTGGTAAGTTCAGAAATAATTGAGAATATAGAAGTCAATTTACGTAACCCTTCCCTAAAAAGCTAGCCGTATTCACCGGAAGGATTTCAGGATATTCCTTCTTTTTGCTGTATTGGTCATATTAGCAGTTGTTGTAGCAGCTATTTTAATTTGCGAAATACCTTGCACCACATATAGAAAGTGTAGCAATCGGCAGAGTATTTAATAATGATAGGGAAAAAGTGGTTTGGCAACGCAAGTTCTGGACCATAACCAAAATCATTTAAGTCCACCGTACACTAATAGAAAAATTTCTATTGAATATCTCGCTTAATAGAAAAATTTCCAAGTAGGAGCTTTATATTGCGCAATTAATAGAAAGAATTCCGATGATAAGATTACAGGAAGTACTTTTTGGGTCTTCAAACAAGACAGAATCTGCCAAAATCAGCGCTTTGGAGAAGAAGGGAGTTATCCGTAAAATAGCTCCTCGCATTTATACGTCAAACCTAGAAGAGCAGCCCGAAGTTATTATAAAAAGAAATTGGTTCAGAATACTATCCAACCAATTTCCAGGTGTAATCCTAAGTGGTACGTAGCGCATTGGAATTTGTTCCAGCTAATGGTGAGCATATATTTGTGACGTATACCTATACACGTAAGAATCGGTTACCTGGTCTTACAATCCACTTTCAGCAAGGCCCTCCCCGGCAGGAAAATGACAATGTATTTTTTGAAAAATTATACGCTTCGCAGGAAGCACGGGCATTTTTAGAAAATATGCAGGAAACCCGAACTAGAGAGGATCTTTCAAAAACTCTTTCAATCTCAGAAATTGAGGAAAGGCTTGACCTGATTATTAGATCCAGGGGGGAAGATGCTGTCAATGTTATACGAGACAATGCTAGAAGCTTGGCCCCAGCCTTGGGGATGGAAAAAGAATTTATTAAACTTAACAATTTGGTAGGGACGCTTTTGACAACGGGTGATTCTAAAAGTCTTCATTCCCCCATCGCCATAGCACGGTCATTAGGAGATCCTTTTGACCCTACAAGAATTACATTATTCGAAATATTGTATGCAGCTTTGAGCGGCCGAACATTCCCGGCTTATCCTGACAAAAACTTCTCATTAAAAGCTTATAGAAACTTTGGCTTTTTTGAAAGCTATTTCTCAAACTATATCGAAGGGACAGAATTTGCTGTTAATGAAGCTCAGCAGATTATCCAGACTGAAACACCGTTGCCTGAACGCGATGAAGACTCTCACGATATATTGGGCACTTATCAAATCGTTTCAGATCGGCACGAAATGGCGATAACTCCCAGTTCACCCAATGAACTTTTACAACTGTTGCGAAGCAGGCACGCCACATTGCTACGAGCACGACTATCTAAAAAGCCCGGACAGTTCAAGGACAAAAATAATCGGGCTGGCAATACGGAGTTTGTAGACTGGCAGTTGGTGGCCGGTACTTTAAAAAAGGGGTTTGATTGGTATTCGCTACTAGAAGACCCTTTTGCCAAAGCAGCTTACATGATGTTTATGATTAGCGAAGTTCATCCGTTTCTTGACGGAAACGGCAGAATTGCCAGGGTAATGATGAATGCTGAACTTTCTTCAAAAGGGGTTTCCAAGATAATTATTCCTACTGTATATCGTGAAGACTATATGGGCGCGCTGCGAAAACTTACCAGGCAACATGATCCAACTGCCTATATTCGCATGCTTTTGAGAAGCTTCGAATTCAGTTCATACGTTTATGGCGAAGACCAAACAACCATAGAAAATCATTTGATCAGATCTAATGCTTTTCAGGAACCAGAAGTTGCAAAATTAATAATCATACCAAATTAAGACTTTAATCTCCGCGCGAACATTTTACAGTTTATCGTGCTATGTCATAATATTCTGTAATTAGTTTTCACGAACCGCTAACCTGTAATCTTAAAAGCCCGAATTAGCGAAAAATAACCTACAAGGGAATGAAAACCAGATTAGCAGAAATAACCACCGATTAATTTGGCCACTTCCGGCGGTTACATAATGAGTCTTGAATTACCTTGTTCATAGCCAATTCGGTAGAAATAGTGATTTGATGAAAATATTTATCTTTGCATATGAGGAGATGTCACAACTTTGTTTTTGGCCGACGACGATGCTGATGATCGCCTACTAATGAAAGAGGCAATCAAAGCCATAGATCCAAGCATCGAAATTGTGGAATCAGAGAATGGGCAGGAACTTCTCACGGTTCTGCAGTCGCAAACAGTATTAGATAGATGTCTTATCATTCTGGACATGAACATGCCGAAAATGAACGGCTTGGAAACTTTATCGAATTTGCGAATCATTCCTCGCTTAGCTTCCTTACCAACAGTTATGCTTTCGACATCTGGGAATCCAGACATGATTGACTTTGCTAAAAAATTAGGTGCCCTCGACTATTATATAAAGCCATCTAACATGGATAGCCTTCTGAATCTGTGTCGTCACTTGATTTCGGAAAAAGCTGGGCATCCTGATGTCTGAATTAGTATGCTTTGACCACCATTAAATCTAGAAGGTATTCAATATCGACAATAGCTGTAAGGCAGCGTTATATACGGAGTGCCAATGCCTTTCGGTAATACATCCAAGTAAGAAATATAATTAACAAAGTGATAGCCGTAAAGATCAGGCTCAAATGATTATTAGTCAATAAAAAGCCGCCCGCTAATGCACCAAACGCGGAACCCGCATCTCGGAAAGTGGCATTGATTGATACTGCGCGCGTCACATCGTCTTGCCCGGCGGATGCCGCGCCAGCTGCTAGTGATGCATTGACATTATAAAACGTGAATACAAGGATCAATCCCGGCATTACCCAGCCGCTTGTTGCCAGCAGCAAACCCATGCAGATCAAGAGAATTGAACCTGAGTAGATGTTAGCAAGCCCATACCGGTCAGCGGACCAACCCGCAAAAGGTGAAATTAAAAGCGAGCAGATCCGTCGGAAAATAAGAAATCCCGCAGCAGCGGCAGTAATTTCAACTGCCGACCAATAGGGATGCGCATTCATTAACAGAGCTCCAATTAAAACCACGAGCATACCTTCCGCTGCAAAAGCCCCTAAGAATGCTAACCGGTTAAAGACGGATGGCAATGATATTTTGAAGTTTAATGGGCAAGCTGGAGGGCTGTCCCTTTCTCTGAGTTTGAATGCGAAGTAAACTCCTGGTGTCGAAAGGAGCGCAATCACTAAAAAGATCCAGCCAGGGCTGATTACTTCAAAAAGCAGCGGCCCAACCAACAATGCTAGTAGTGGGCCTGATTCGATGATGCTTTGGCTCATTCCCAGTGCCAAGCCTTTCTTAGGATAATCCATAGCATAGGTAATTGCCCCAACGCGAAGGACAGAATACGATATGCCCCACAAGACCCTAAGCAGTATTAAAATCGCTATGCCAAAACCTGCACCATAGCCAGCTGTGGCCAATACGGATACCGTTGCCGCAACGATTATAGGTATACGAAAGCCCACAAGACTGAAAACGCGCAAAATAAGTGGGTTAAGCAAAATCCGTGTAAAGCGGTTGATTGACAAGATGGTTCCTATCCAAATGATTGGAACGTGGATGCTGGAAGCATTTATTGGCAGAAAAGAATATAGAAATGCATCACCCATTAAAGCGAAGCTCAGAGCTGAAAGACGCATACATGGGCAATTTCATTTCGGCAATATGCTTTCTCATTCTTTCCCAGCCGGTTTATTTAGCCTTTACTTTTGCTGAAGGTTAATATGCTTTTCTGAGATTATCTGCAAAAGCATCAGGAAGAAGGCTCAGCTCTACGGCCTGCGCTGCCTTTTCTACATCATATTTGATTCTTACAAATTCAACCTGAACAGCGTCCTGATCTATTTTACCGGCTGTCTGATCAATCGTGACTAGTACATAACAAGCACGCGCATCGCCATCCTTGGGTTTACCGACAGAACCAGTGTTAATCAGGTGATGAAAATGCTCACTGCTGTTCTTACCAGAATTAATGACGCGGTGATAAGGTTTATGCGAGTGCCCAAAGCATAGGATATCCGCTTTATATTCCCTGACAAGTTCCTGCATGTACTGGTCAGGCAGATCCTGGAAAAGATATTCATTGATGCTCCTTGGGCTTCCATGGACAAGCAGCATGTTCAATGGCTGATCATTAAGCTGAAACTCTATTCGCAAATGCCTGGGAAGTGTTAACAGGTAGTCCCTTTCCTTTCTGCCAACCAGCTTGTAGGCGTACTCACTGCTTTCTTCTTTGCTGCAATCACTCTCGGAAGGCATTATCTTAGAAACTTTCAGATCGTGGTTTCCTGCAATGGTCGCAATGCCATGTTTGCGCACCAAACCAATTACCTGGTTAGGCCATACATTATAGCCAACAAGATCGCCCAGGCAGTAAACCGCATCAGGTTGTTGTTTTTCCAGATCTTCTAACACCGACTCAAAAGCAGGAAGATTGGCATGGATATCAGAGAGTAGTGCTATTTTCATTTCCCCAGACGTAATGATTCTGCATAGGCATTGGGAAGGATGCTGCCTTCTACGGCCTTGGCTGCTGTTTCAACATCGTAGTTAAAACGTATAAACTCTACCGTAATGCTTTCCTTACTTGATGCCAGTGCATCTGCATTAATATGCAGGATTACATAGCCGCCTCTTGGGTCACCATCTTTTGGCTTACCGACAGAACCAATATTGATTGCATGCCGGAAATGATCTGTACCGTCTGGCTGGACTGAGCCCAGGATCCTGTGATAAGGTTTGTGGGTATGCCCGAAAAGCATCACATCTGCGCTGGCCTGTTCCATAATCCGCAGCATGCTTTTTTCATCGCGGTCCTCAAACAAGTATTCATTGATCCGTCGCGGGCTGCCATGCACCAGAAGAACTGATAACGGTTTCTCATTAAGTTGAAATTCCAGACGGATGTGTGCCGGCAAGGTTCTTAAATAAGCCCGCTGCTCGTCTTTGACAATTTCGTTTGTGTAAGCAATCGACACTTTTCCGTTTTCTTTTTCTTCGTCTGTTTTGTAAGCGCAGCCACAATCATCGCTGCTCCTTCCGATGCCAAAATCGTAATTACCGGCAATAGTAGGAATACCACGCTTTCTGATTTCGTCAATAACTTCATTAGGCCAAATGTTATAACCAACCAAATCACCCAGGCAATAAATAGCATCAATGTCTCTGGTTTCAACATCTTTGAAAAACGCATCCAAAGCCGGAAGGTTGGCGTGAATGTCTGAAAAAAGGGCAATTCTCATTTAAAAAGTTGTTAATTGGAAAACTTGTGCTGTTGTTTGAGAGCAAAATTGACCATTAGGATCAATACCGGCACTTCGATTAGTGGGCCGATCACAGCAGCGAATGCAGCTCCTGAATCAATCCCGAATACAGCGATAGCGACCGCGATCCCTAGCTCGAAGTTGTTACCTGCGGCAGTGAAGGCCAGCGATGTTGATTTGGCGTAATCAGCCCCCGCACGTTTGGACAGGTAAAAAGCGGAGAAAAACATAATCGCAAAATAGATCGTAAGCGGCAGCGCAATGCGCAGTACATCAAAAGGGATACTGACAATCAGCTGGCCCTTCAAGCTAAACATGACCACAATCGTAAAGAGCAGGGCAATTAATGTGATCGGGCTGATGGCCGGAAGGAATTTTGTCTCATACCATTCTTTGCTAAACACCTTTGTTAGTACTATCCGGGAAATAATACCTGCCAAAAAAGGAATGCCCAGATAAATGAAAACACTTTGAGCAACTTCGCCGATGGTAATATTCACTTCAAATCCTTTCAAGGTGAAAAGCGGCGGTAATACCGTTACGAAAACATAGGCATACACCGAATAAAACAAGACCTGAAAAATGCTGTTGAAAGCCACTAGTCCTGCTGCATACAAGCGGTCGCCATTGGCGAGGTCATTCCAGACAATGACCATGGCAATGCAGCGGGCAATGCCGATCATGATCAGGCCGGTCATGTACTCGGGCTTATCAGGAAGGAGGATAACGGCCAGGCCAAACATGAGCAGCGGGCCAATGATCCAGTTTTGAAGCAGCGAAAGCCCCAGGATCTTGGTGTTGTTAAACACCTTTGGCAGCTCTGCATAACGCACCTTGGCCAGTGGCGGGTACATCATCAGCACAAGGCCAATGGCCAACGGAACATTCACACCTGATCCTGAATTAAACTGGTTGATGAAATCAGGTGTGCCGGGCAAGAAATAGCCAATTGAAACGCCGATCAGCATGGCTAAGAAGATCCACAGGGTCAGGTAGCGGTCTAAGAAAGAAAGACGTGGGTTATTCATGCGGTTGGATGCTTTAAATCTCTTTTCATAACGATAGCGGATGTTGGGCAAAGGCCGCTAAACTGCCTGGTTTGCTGAATTGGATCTGGAACTTGCTCACGGTTTACGCCCGCAAAATGATAACGGTCAAAATAATGGTCAGCTGTGGTTGTGATAAGATATACCACTTCAATTTTTTGCGTGTCAGCACGTGTCAGAAGCTGCTCGACCAATTTACGGGCAATGCCCTTACCCTGATGATTAGGACGAACTGCAATGGAGCGTAATAGTGCAACTTCTCCATACAGCTCCATTCCAGCGACACCAACAAGTGACCCTTCCTGTCTGGCTAAAAGAAAATGTTCCAAACCAGCAGGCAAGTCATCAGTAAGAAGGTCTGCTTCTTTAAGCAGGCTGATTACGAGTTCTTTGTCTGCAGGCCCTGCTTTATCAATTTGTAGTTTCATAGGTGGTTGTTTTGATTAGCAGCACCCTGAGCCAGGCTTGCAGCTGTCACCATCGGAAGTGACCAGTTCCAATTCCTGTTTAACAGGGGCAGGCGCGCAGCATGAAGCTTCAGCGGGCGACGTGCCGCAGCTTTCGTTTCGGGTAAGTGCCTTGCATTGGGTAAAGTCAGTAACTAGGTTAACAGTGAATGTTTCACCATCGGACGCAAACTCTCCGGGGTACATCTGGCGTGTATCAAACCTGGAATTGCCAAATTCAATTTTAACGGTTGCACTTGGGTTCAGGGGAAGGTATTTTTCAACCAGGTCAACAATTTTCAGCGCTTTGTCAACTTTCATTGAACGGTCTACTTCTTTCTCTGAGGGTTCCCATAGCTGCACGATCACTTCTGTCCAGCTGTTCATTACCCCGCCGCAATCAACTGAAACAATCGGTGCTTGTTTGATCTCGGTAATGTGGTAAGAGCTGTCCACAAACTTGCCTTCCTCATATTGGAATTGCAGGTGCAGATCAGGATTTTGTTTAAGGGCATTTTTGAAATCACCCCAGGTTAATGGATTTGATTGGCTCATAGCTTCTATTGGTTAAATGTATTATTACGATTGATATTTTCAAAAAAATACCCTGCTAATTGCAGCAGGATTCACTAAGGGCAAATGTATCTAGCAACGAACCAAATGTTTGCTGTGCTTCGGCCCACACGACCGGATTTATACAATAGCATACCCTTGGTGGATTGATTTCGCCATGGATGATCCCAATCCTTTTAAGCTCCTTCAAATGCTGGGAAACGGTTGCCTGGGCAAGTTCGAGCTCATCTACCAAATCACCACAAACGCAGGCTTTTCTGGAAATTAGCAGTTGCAGGATCGCAACCCTGGCCGGGTGAGAAAACGCCTTGGCCAGATCCGCGATACGGTTCTGCTGCTCTGTGAATATTTCGGTTTTAGTTACTCCCATGCTGCAAATATAGATAGCATTCAGACAATTGCAATATTACGATTAATATTGCAATTGTCTGATAAATTCTATCGTATCTTTACGATTGACTACAACTTACCTTATAAATATGAGCCTGCTCCATCTTTTACTAATAACCTTTTTTACCACTGCCGCAATCATGCCAGCTAGCAACCCCGACAATAAAAAAGCACTAAATCCCAAGCTGTCTTCCTACATCAACACGATTAAAGACGATATTTCAAAAATTCCGGACGAGCGAAGAGAAGAGCTCGATAAAATCGCCAGCTTTATCCAAAAGCAGGTTAAAGCCGACCAGCCTGTGCAGCTTACCTACATCTGTACCCACAATTCGCGCCGCAGTCATTTCGGCCAAATTTGGGGCGCAACTGCTGCTGCATATTACGGTATCCCTAATGTGAAAACATATTCTGGTGGTACTGAGGCCAGCGCGTTCAATGAGCGGGCGGTTGCTGCTTGCAAGCGGGCCGGTTTTGATGTAACGAAAACATCAGAAGGCAAAAACCCGGTTTATCATGTCAGCTACGGCGCCGGAACTGAACCTTTGAAAGCATTTTCAAAGAAATATGACGATGCCAGCAACCCTCAAAGTAATTTCTGCGCTATCATGACTTGCTCCCAGGCTGATGAAGCGTGCCCTGTGGTGAAAGGAGCAGCTGCCAGGGTTGCCGTTCCTTATGATGACCCAAAAGCCTTTGATGGCAGCGCGCAGGAGACCGCCAAATACGACGAGCGTTGCAAACAGATCGCAACTGAAACACTGTATGTCTTTTCAAAAGTAAAAAGGTAATAAGTATTTCATTACCCTAAATAGGACTGGATGCCGCAAGACTGCGATTTGAGCTAAATTTCCTGGAAACAGGGACTTGAAGGATATTGCTTTGCTCGCCGAGAATTGCATGCGTCATCTGTGAAAGGCAGGCAGGAATCTATGCTAACTCGCTCGCTGATTTTGCCCTTGCCTATGTAGCCACTCAACCAGTTCGTCTGCTCCTTCCCGCTGTGCAGCATCCAGGGGTGAGTAGATTTTCCCAGTCGGGTATCCAGTTTACATTGGCTCCTTGTTCAAGTAAGAAAGCAGCTGCTGTGTTCTGTCCACCATGACAACAGCCCCAAAAAGCGCGGTCGATCTCTTCCTTTTCGGGTCTTGAATTTTCAGTAAAATAACCCTCTAATCGATCCATTAAGCCAAGGGTAGCGGCATCCGTTAAATTAGTTCGTGCGCCGAGCTCGACAAGCCTGTGTGCAGCTTTCCATTGTCCAAAAGCTCTTGCAGAGTAAGCGGGGTTCCCCCGGCAATGACTGCGCCTTCGGCTTCTATATTGGCTCCGGCATCAATCAAAGCATCAAGCGCCTCGATGTCATTGCTGCTGGCCGCCCAATGCAGGGGAGTTTCAATATGTGGACCGGTGAATTGTGCATTCACGTCGCTTCCGGCTTCAACAAGCGTTTTGATTGTCTGAGCTACATTAGGGAAGTGGCCAGGCCAGTCTGTGGCAACGTGTAGTAACGTACGCGACATGCCACAAGGGTCATTATCACCAAGCCTCGCTTTTGATAACCCAGGATTATCGGCCAGTAATTGTGTAAGTTTTGGTATATCCCCTGTTTGAATAGCGTTGACTACTGCAACGGCAATAGGGTCACGTGTATCAATGTAGTTCATATAGAGGCTTAATTGCAACAGCTTCTTTGCTGTTGAACTGGTGGGCACTTTGCAGTCCCATAAGAACAAAAGACACAGCAGTCGCCGCTTAGAGGCTTCAAGACGAGCTTACAAGAAGTACACTCATAAAAATACATACATGCGTCCGTGGGCATGATTTCTGTCTCTTGATGCCCACAATTCGGGCACGTAATTACAGACTCAAGTATGTCAACCATTTTTATAGTGTTTTTGTGCTTGTCGCTTTATAACCGGTCGCATCGACCGCTTTTTTGATATCAGCAATTGAGGTTTTCTTACTGTCAAATTTGACGGTGGCCGCCCCTTTTGAGTACGAGACATCAACCTGTGAAACGCCTTTCAATTTAGCAACCTCCTTTTTGACGTGATGTTCACAGCTTTCACAAGACATCCCTTTTATGGTTACATAAACCACTTTTTTCGGCCCATCCTGTGCAGGTTGTAAAACTTCCTGTCCCTTCTCTTGGTAAAGCAGATTTGAATAGGACGGAAAGGCAAGCAGTAACAGCGCTATTGCTGTTACCATGCCTAGGAACCCCTTCGTTTGCCAGAAGGAGGTTTTGCTCGGTTCGCACGCACAATCTTTCATTTTATTATTTCTTAATTGATTATACCAGGCCCAACCTAATGCCCCAATCGTCAGGGCAATGCTAAACGGACGAAATGTTTCAAGCCAGACAAGCCCACTGGTTGAACCAGAAGCACCAAATGTCACCGCCAACAGCGGAACCGTGCAACAGAGAGAAGAAGCAAATGCGGTGAAGAGTCCGATCAATCCTGTCGTTTTCATAGTTCAATTTTTAACTTAGACTAACCGCTAGCTCTGACGACTTTTGTAAAGTGGTGAGATGTGCTAAAATCAAATGCAAAATATCTGAGGATTCTTCCCTGAAGGGAATAAAACACGGTTTGCCCAACCTTTCTGGCTTGGATCAGTTGTGCATCTTTAAGCTTACGTAAGTGCTGGGAAACGGCAGGAATACTCATACTTAAAATGTCGGATAGATCACAGACACATAGATTGTTCTCTTCTCTCAGAAGATAAATGATTTTTAAACGATTTTCATTTCCTGCTAAATCCATCACCTGGGCCAATCGCCCAAAAAATGGCTGAAAGTCATTTATCTTTTCCGTGTACTGCTGAATTTTTTCTTGATCTTCAAAAACCCGGATACAACTTTGCTGATCTCTCATATACATCAATTAGACAGCTAAGATACAGACTAATTAAGTATTTAAGCAAATGATTAAATACGGTTTTAAGATTTCTTTGCCTTCCTATATGTTGGAACTGCTACAAAGCCTTGCCCACGGCCTTTTCTAAATCATAGGCAACTGTTTTAACCCTATCGGGTTTTAACAACTATGAAATACGGACAATACGCAAAAATGCTCCGCTGTATAACCATAATCAGGTGTTCAACGGAGCATTCATTTATCGAAATGAACAGGCATTTACCTGGTTCCTGATTTTTTTGGCTTGTGTTTTTTCATGTCCATGTCCATCTTACCCATTTTCCCATCCATATCGACCATTTCTCCTTCTTTTAGCGGCTTGTTGGTACCATCCTTCATCATTACGGTGCCATCTTTCATAATCATTGTTCCGTTTTTCAACGTCATATCCTCAGTCATTGCAGTCATCTCACCGCCTTTCATAACCATCATTTTTCCATCGTGCATCATTACACAATCTTTCATAGATGCATGCATCTTGTCCATTTTCTTTTCTTTATCCTGTGCATATACACTAAAAGGAAAAAAGAACTGCTACCATTAAGGCAAGTAATTTTTTCATTGTTTTCGGTGGTTAAAATTTATATTGGAATAGTGCTCAATAAGTATGCCAATGATTCTCTACTGATTCTCTACAATCATAATTTATAATACAATGGGCTTTACCAAAATCTGGCCATCACGTTCAAAAACACAAAGTGAGGTCTTTTTATCAGCCATCATGGCAAGTTTGGGATATTGACCCTTACCTATCGAAACGGCTTTTTGCCCATCGGTGGCGCGAAATTGAATAGCCCCATCCTGTTGCCAGGCAATCGCAGGCCCTTTGCCAGTTTGCAAAATTACAGGGGTACGGCCAACTCCCAGTTTTGCTTCCGGCTTTTCAGGCTCGGCTACATAGACTTCCAGTTGGCGCCTCCAGACCGTGGTAACTCTCCCATTCTCATCAGCTGCCAAGTCGCCGCCATCCATAGGACAGCCATCAA